>JBDNIG010000049.1:0-14107 GCA_041688415.1 Rhodopirellula sp.
AATGCTCGACGCTCATTTCAGCGGCCTCCTGCCTTTGTGATTCGGATGTTAAGAACCCAGATTATGGCAGGTTGGCCGCTTTTTCGTTACCCAGATTTCCCATCGCCCCGAAGCCGACCGGCGGAACGCCGGTCACACCCCATTCGTACACGGCATCACTCATCTTGCTGCCGCCTTTTGTCTTGCCCCAATACTCTTTGATTTCCCAAATTGCTTTCGGATTCGCGGTCGATGGAACCGCTCCATCAACATTGCGGGCGGTAACATGAAGCCCGTTCTGGTTGCACCAAATGCACCGCGTTTGTGGATCTGTATTCACTTCGTCCGTGACGAGACGGGCAATAATATCGACTGCGCCGATGAGTGATTTGGACGCTTGGTGATGGACTCGCGTTCGCGTCGCCGTTTTGCGTACTTTGACACCGTGGTTTTTGCAAAACGCAATCGCTTCGGCTTCGGTTCGCAAGCGGCTAACAGCGACTTCGCATGCTCCGATTCTTACGTCGAGATACTCGAACAGTAACTGAATGGTCTCAGATGGAACCTCAAAATCTGCAGCCTCAGTTGAAATGGCTTGTCGTTCTCGGAGGTGGTCAAGCCATTCTCGTTGGCGTTTCGGACCCCGGATGGAAAGGAAGAATCGCAACACGTCCCACAGCAAATGCCGTGAACCCAGCTCTCGCCATTTTGAATCTAACTCCACTGTTTTTCGTCCTCGAAGGTGTAGGTCAAGTCGGGATCAATCAACGGTCGAAGTTCAACCGCTTTGCGGCTCTCAATCATTGATTGGCAAGTATCGGAAATTTCAAAACCGGTACTCGATCGCTCACAAAGATGAGCAGCAATCATCGTTGAGCCGGTTCCCAAGTAGGGGTCCAAAACGTGATCGCCAGCGTAAGAGTACATGCGAATCAATCGATACGGGATCTCGACGGGGAAGACTGCGCGATGAAAATTGATGCGTTCGCTTTCGCTCTCGATCCGCCACCATTGCTGAACCCATTTCCGCCAATCTTCCAAACTGATCCGACTTGCTTCGCGGGTGGCTTGCTTTACTTTGCGCTTGCCCGGTTTCCGCAGAACGTAGATGTACTCGAAGTAGTTGTTATTAAAAATGGACAGTGGATACGGGTAGCTACCCAGTAGCGGTCCGCCAAAGGTGCGTGTGAATCCTTTGTCCCAAATGAATCTTTCGAGAAAGCGAAAACCGACTTTTTGCGCAACTTGCAGGCAGTCAGACCCAAACGGAACTCTCGCGATAGAGTCTTCATCGTCGTGGCGGTACTTCGTGATCATGTCCGCAACGTTCAAGGCAAAGCGACCACCAGGGACCAAAACGCGAAAAAGCTGCTCACAAACGACTTGGAACTCGACCATGAATCCTTCGTAGTCAAATTCCTGTCCTCGTTTGAACTCAGTCGTGACATAGAGTGGGCTGGTGACTACGAGATGGAAACTGTCTGCGTTGAGGCGGACCAGATGCTGATTGTCGGCGCGGTAAACCGTATGCTTCATTCCGATTCTCTGCCAGCCTTTTCAAGTAAAATTGCGGGCGTCACGCCAAGAGCGGCTGCAATTCGGTGAATCGACGTTAAAGTCGGGTTTCGTTCGCCTCGCTCGATACCACCAACGTACGTTCGATGAAGATCGGCAACGGACGCAAACTCGTCCTGTGACAGTCCACGCTCTCGACGTAACTGACGGACGGCCTCGCCAAATGCGATACACTCATCTTCTTGTTTCTCCATGCAAATAGTTTGGCAGATTGCTACTTGACAGACGACACTCTATGAGTATCATTCCGAAATGAAAGTCATTGAAGCAAAACCGTTTGTGAAGTGGGCTGGAGGCAAGCAAGCACTTGCGATTCGGATCGCCGAACATATCCCAACTGATTTTGAAACCTACTTCGAGCCTTTCATTGGCGGCGGCAGCGTCTTTTTCAACTTGCTGCCGGGAAAGGCGTGCTTGAGTGACGCCAACGCTTGGCTGATTCAAACCTACGAGTCGGTGCGTGATGACTGGCAGAAGGTCGCTTCAGTCTTGGACAGGTTGCCGAACACAAAAGAGGATTTCCTCGAAATACGAACGAAAAGCCGGGAGTCGAAGAGTCGATTTGAGCGTGCCGCTTTTTTCGCGTATCTGAACAAGACTTGCTTTCGCGGACTTTATCGCGTCAATCGTCGCAACGAGTTTAATGTTCCGTATGGAGCCTACGACCGAAGGTACTACGATCCAGTAAATTTTGAAGCAGTCTCCGTAGCGCTGGCAGACGTGCAATTCACGACTGGTGACTTTGAATTTTCCGTTGCAGACGCTACTTCGTCCGACTTCATCTACTTCGACCCGCCGTATTACAAACAAGGTGGCTGTTCAGACTTCAATCGCTACACGCCGGAACAGTTCCGTAACGGCGATCACTTTCGGTTAGCCGCCTTGTGCCGCGAACTCGATCAGCGAGATGTTCGATGGCTGTTAAGTAACAGCGATACTTCGTTCGTTCGGGAACTCTTTGACGGATTCAACTTCCGCGAGATTTCCGCACGACGAGACATCAACCTGAAATCGAAGCGAAGATCGATCTCGGAACTGCTGATAAGCAACTTTTAGAAGCGGTTGGTCGATCTCAACCACGAACGAGCCGAAGAGGAAAGCCGAGGCATCATCCGCTGGCTCCGCCCCGACTTCCAAAATCCGAGCCACGGAAAAACGGGCGGAGCCACCCAAACCACCTTCGCCGACGAAGGAAAGAAAGCAGAATCAAAATCAACGAAAGCCGCTCCAACGAAGATCAGCGTTAAAAAACAACCGTGGCCCAAAGGCCCGACCGAACGCATGGTTGCGGTCCACACCGCCCTGACCCAGCACGCCCGCCCCGCCGAGCCCAAAGAAGTCGCCGCGTACTACACCCGCGTCAACAAGTCCGAAATCGAATCCCTCCTAGTGACCCTCGTCGCCGTCGGCAGCATCCGCCAACTCGACGACGGACGGTTCACTGTTCGCTAAGTGAATTGCGTTTTGACGCGCCTGGTGCCTTGAGCTGTGGTGCGATAGTGTTGACTGAGATAGAATAAAGCTTCCGATTTTTCACGTTATCGGAGAATACTCTTGACGATTCAAGCCACACAATTTGACCGAGACCAGCTTGCGACTTGGTACGCTGAGCGGCACCTGAAGACGGACCCCGGTATTTGCGAGATCGTGTACTTGCCCGAAAATGCTGGAGAACGGGAGATTCGATTCATTGAGATCAATGAATTGATGGCCGACGAGCGATTGCCTCACGAACTTGTGCCAGTCGATTTTGGTGTTGATATGGGCCAAGACAGTGAACACAAGCTCTGGGTTCTGGATGTATCGCCTACCCAGTTTGAGCAGATTCAAAGTGGAGATCTGCACCTTCCGTCAGGATGGGAACTAACGGGGTCCGAGAGTTTTAAGCGGCCATGAATGTTGCCCAAGAATTGTGGTGGAAGCAATCAGTTTCTGACTATGCTGTGTTTGAAACGATGCGCAGCAACGGAGTGCATCCGTGTCATGCGCTGCACTATCTGCAAATGGCGACTGAGAAAATAGCGAAAGCGTCATTTTGGTCGCGAAACACTGCTCCCGCACTGAGCCATGTTGGTTTCGTGAGCTTTCTTCGGCGACTCAATAGCATTCGTCGAGAGAAACGCAGTCACATCGCAGCATTGTTCGGTTTTCCTAGCTTCGCAAGTTTTGAAGCATGGCTTCCCACTGCGACATCGATTGGTCGCGAAATTGAAAAAGTCTCTCCAGCGGTCATGCCAGACGGTCCCAACTCGGAGTATCCATGGCCGCACGAAAACCCAACTCAATATCCTGCGGGATACTGGTTCCCAATTTGGGATGAATTACAACTCTCACAAGGAAGACGCATGATGCGGTTTATCGATCGCGCGATCAACGGTTTTCCGCAATACGCGGACTTATAACGATGATGATTCGGTTGATTCAGTTCACAGAGGAATACACATGGTAAGCTCAAACTGGAACGCTCCAGGTGCCGCGATGAGCGACAAGTCAGCGATCAAAGAATACGGGCTGACCCAACAGGAAATCTACGCCGCCGTTCGCGAGGGCAAGCTGCAATATCGCGAGAACCAAGCTCACGGGAATCCATACCTGCGGCTGTTGCGATCGGAAGTCGAAACGCTGGTCAAAAGCTTGCGTGGCGAGAAGGGGTTTGAACAGCAGAAGCTACAAGCAGAGCTGAAATCAGTTCAGACACAGATTCGCAGTTGCAAGACGAAGCTGAAAAAACTCGAAAGACGACGCGACGAATTGCAGTCGGAATTGGAATAACAAAGTTCGACAAACAGGGGACTGGCATTGGTAGAATCGTTGCACGCCACGTTTTCCGCTATCAATGCTTATTTCCGGGCACGTCGCCGGGTGACGTTGAATCCGTGGTCGTGCCTCCGCACGTTATTGGTGACACGATTATCCCCGCTGGCAGCGGATGAGGACTTCTCAATGCAATCGCACACCATTGCCGTGCCACAGGAGCTGCAGGTCTTCCACGGTCCAGCGTTCGAGACCAACGGATGGATCACCGATTAAGAAGCCGCCGTCAGCGGTTGTTCCAAATGCGACGACTGAATGTCCCATGCCTGGAATCCAGCCCCATTGCTCGGCATATCGGCGATCCTCCACGCCATAGGGCAGTTCGACTGCGAGCAATACCGGCCAATCATCCTTGGCGATTAACTGTTTCAGGGTCTCGTCAAGAACTTCAACTTGGCGATCATTGCGTTCCGCAATCAACTTGATTCCACGGTACAAACCCAGCGTTGGCGTTCCGCTAGAATCGGTAAGGCAAAGCGGAATCAGGTCATTCTCATCCACGTTGATGCCTTCCGTATTCAATAGTGTCGCGGCTGCCGCTGGACTGCACGTCGCCCACGAAGTCTGCATCGCAACACCGTTTTCCCAGACGTCTCCACCTTCGGGTGGCGGCCTGATCGCGATCGAGAGTAAAGGCCAGGTGATTGCGGCGAGCGACATCGTTCCTAGCAGGACAACCATGATGCTTCGTCGCCACCGCGGAATCTTCGGCAACCTCCACGCCCAGCCGGCTGCGAGTGCGGCAAAGACTGCTGCGAAATTCGTATAAACGATTGACGCTGATAGAGGCACCCACGTTGCCCAGATCAACTGGCCCGACCCGTAAAACTGAAAGTACACCGCCGCGAGGATGCTGCACGCCATGCAAAGCATCACTTGCTGGCCTTCCGATGAGTAGGCGTAGCGTGATGCGATCAAGGCCGCGATCAAACAAACGAATGACATGATGACGATCGCTACGTAAATGTCACCCATGGCTGCGTCCTGATTCGCGGTTCATAATCCTGGCATGGTACGCCTCACCATGTAATGGTTCAGCGGGACGCCTCGTTTCTGGATGCTTGGTTTAGCTATTCGAGCTGCTTTTCTGAAACGGGACATCCGATCTCGGGTGGCCGGCATCCTGCCGGGGAAGACCAACGACCGCACATCCTTTCAGACGACACACCTGACGCGGCGCTCAGGGTGCTCCTCAGCAGAGTCTTATTAATATCCTCAGGTCAGGCAACGTCATTGTACTTCACCGTTTCCCCGCGTGCTGCTGGCGTAACGTACGAGACAACCATCCGAGGTGGCTGACGGCATGTCGTTTGCATTCACCGGCAGGCCCCCGAGAAGGGATCGAGTCCACTTCCCTCCGACCTAGGTTGAAACGATGAATATCAAACGAACACTGTTGCTCGCTGCCTCGCCCCTGATGCTCACTGCATTGATGGCATCCCCTGCGATGTCGAAGGATGTGCCCCCCGCGGGGAGCAAGCCATTGTCAGGGATGCTGAAGTCAATCGAATCCGACGACGCCGTCGTTATTACCGAAGCTGAATTCGATGACGGAGTATGGGAGATCAACACTCACAAAGACGGAAAGCGAACAATCCTGTACCTTGATCCCAAGTCCGGCAAGGAGAAAATGCGCAAAACGGACAACGAAAAAGACGAAATGCCACCGGCGAAGGCACTCAAGCTATCGAAAATTGTGAAATCGGTGGGGGCCGAAAACAAAGGCGTGATCGTTGAAGTCGAATTCGATGACGGCTATTGGGAGTTCGAACTGGACTCAAACGGCAAAGAGATCGATTTCGATATTGATCCGTTGACGGGCAAGCGTCGTCAATAATTTGCAGGTCTCATACCGGTCTGCACACTTACCCGCCATACTGTCTGGTTCCAAATCGCGCTGTTTTGAACGGGGCGGTAATGAGCAACCGAAACACTTTGGGAGGGCAAGGCGTCCGCCGAGCCAAATCTGCATGACATCTGAGATGACTCCGCCACTCGACGAATCGATCTGCCGCGTGACGGGCTCTCTGCTCGCCAGCGGCATGCTCGCGTCGCGGGATTATCAACCCTCGTTGCCGTCGACCAATTCCGCAGCCCTGCAGTGGCTCGGCGAGCAGCGTGGCGATTCGACAGCAACCTCCGCACTGCTTTCGCAGACGCCGCGCATCGTCGTTTCGGAAACGCAAACAGCGGGTCGGGGACGACTGGGGCGTTCTTGGCAAACCCAGCACGACGGGCTGGCGTTCTCCCTCGTACTGGCCGGTTGCCACGAGCTATTGTCGATCGCTGTCGGTGTTGCGATCGCGGAGGCCATCGAGCACGAAGCGGGGCCGGTTCGATGTGGACTGAAATGGCCCAATGATGTCCGGATGGGCGGAAGCAAAGTCGCTGGCATCCTGATCGAGCGAGTTGCCTTGCCGTCGGCGGCGGACGGCTACCCCCAACCCATGGCCGTCATCGGTATCGGGCTCAACGTCGGTTCGAGTCCTCAACTGGACGAGACCGCGGCGACGTCGGTTTGCGAAGCCACTGGAAAGTTTGTGACGCGCGCGGGGTTGCTCGCCGAACTCATTTCCGCCGTGATCCAAAACGCCAGCCTGTGCGAAACGGATCCACAGGAGCTGCTGCAATCGTTTCGCGAACGCTGCGTTTTGACGAGCGAGGTGATTCGCTGCACCATCGATGGCCAGATCGTCGAAGGTCGATGCGAGGGCATTGATGAGCGGGGTGAGCTGCAGGTGTGGACGGACGCGGGCATGCGTTTGTGTCGCAGCGGCGAGGTCAGCCGGGTTAGAACGGTTTAAGGTCTGGCGGAGCAAGTCGTGTTCTCGTGAAAATCGAAGGGTCGCGAAATAGTTCACGGTGCGCCCTGAGGAGCTTTCGCTGCGCGACTGAGTAAAAAACGCCGCTGCGATCGAGTAAAATCAATGCAACCGGAAAAATCCGGAATAGACTGGGCGCGAGTCGAAATGGATCATTCCTTCTGCGGTAATCAACCATGTGGCCACTGACCAACGGCATGCGATGCCTCACGGGAGCCGAAGCTGCGTTATTTCGTGGCGCGGTCGGCATGATGCTCGATCAGTTGACTGTGGAATTCAATGCGGATCCGAACGACCTGGACTGGGATTCGGCAGCGGATGAGTCAGCCGGTGGATACGGTTTTTCAATGCCTCACTGGTTTTCGATGTGGGAGCCCGAGCAACGAATCTGGTTGCTCGAACGGGTGACGACGTCGCTGTTGACGGCCCGCACCGCACCCCCTCAATCCGCGATTTTTGAAGCCACCCTGGAAGCGATCTATATCGAACTGGCGGATTTGATCGCGATGGAGATCACGACGGGTCTACCGATCGAACGCGGTAGTTGGCGAGGTGCCCTGCTCGATGCGTTTGTCCAACGCTGCCCTCAAGATAGCTTGCTCGGTGCGCTGCAGTTCGAAGCCACCACGCTTGACCCGTGCTTACCGCCGTCATTAACCCGGCACTGGAAAGCCGAGCAAGCACGCTCGAATATCGATTCCGATTCGCCGCAGAACCAATCCCGCGGTGCCAGCAAACGGGACGCAAAAGGCGAACCGGATTGGATGGCGTGGTGGACAAGCGTCATCGAGCGACTCGTCGACGCTACGTACGGAGTGCGGCTTTATCAGGCCGCCGAGCGGTATCGTGACGTTGACCCCAAACAGCTCCGGCAATTTTTGCAATCCAAGGGCGTCAACGAAAAATTCATGCGGCGAATCCCGCCGTTGCGTTCACGCAGCCAAACCCAATCCGCAATCGACCGCCTGCAAGGAATCGTGTTTCAGGACGAGTGAGGATCTTGGTGGTTGTATTTGCAAATCAATTTTTCGCAGCGTCTCGCCGTCGCACGCTCGACGAGTGCCACAGCAAACGCTGCAAACGCGACAATGCACGTCAGTGAAAACCACACCCCGACGCCCCAGTAGATAGACGTATCCGAATACGTGGCTGCAACGATCCCAAGCAGCCCAAAAGCGGAAACTCCCACGGCACCTTTGATCGCGTTTCGCGTGTTGGCTCGGCAACGATCCAGGATCCTGCTGGCAGCCAACTCGGCGTCACCAGCATGGATCGCTTGGAACTCGTCGTAATCCAGGTTGAATCCAAGTCTTAAATCGTCCGCCAGTGTTGGCTCCGTATCCTGGGCGTCGCAATCGGCGGCAACATAGTCACGATAGGCACTGCGGAGCCGATCGGTCTTCTTTCTGCGGCGATAATACGACAGTCCGCACATGCTCGCATAGAAGATCCAAGAGATATTATACTGCCCTGATGAAAACAAGCCACGACCCGCTTGGATTACGCAGATGACACTTAGGCAGCCAAGCACGATCGTGAAGTACTTACCTTTGGAGCAAAGACGCGATGCTAGCAAACCAATGCCTGGCCCGTGGAGCATTTGATGCTGCTCGTAGGTCAGCGAGAAATCTTTCAACGATTTCACGAGTGCATCACGCATTGCCGTCGTGTGGGGAGCCAAGTCCGTATTCGTCATCGAGAGATTATATGAGTTCCAGCAGATAATATAGTGAGCGTCACCTTCTTGTGTTTGCTCCCGCTGGACAAGCCAGCAGGGGGCACGCCACTGGAAGCAAGGCTCGATCTAATCGATTGTAGCGAAAATGGTCCAGACTCGCGCCTTTGACGAACTTGCCTCGACGCGTAGACTTCCGGTTTGCTTCTAACCACGAACTGCCGCTGGTCTGCTCAGTCGTTTTCGTCGCAAAGGCCCGGTATGAAATTTCGTTTCCCGATTCTGATCATTGACGAAGACTATCGCTCGGAAAATACCTCGGGGCTCGGTATTCGTGCGTTGGCCGAGGCGATCGAGGCCGAAGGCGTGGAAGTGATCGGCGCGACCAGCTATGGAGACTTGTCCCAGTTCGCCCAGCAGCAATCTCGGGCCTCGGCGTTCATCCTTTCCATCGACGACGAAGAGGTCTTGGCAGAGGTGGACGATGAGGGATCTGCAATCCTGAAACTGCGAGAATTCATCCAGGAAATTCGCTTTAAGAATAACGACATCCCGATCTTCCTGTACGGCGAAACCCGCACGTCGGCACACATTCCCAACGACATTCTGCGTGAACTGCACGGGTTCATTCACATGTTTGAGGACACACCGCAGTTCGTTGCTCGTCACATTTTGCACGAGGCACGAGCGTACACCGATGGATTAGCGCCACCGTTTTTCCGGGCGCTGTTGGAATACGCCAGTGACGGATCCTATTCCTGGCATTGTCCCGGTCACTCGGGTGGCGTGGCGTTCCTGAAAAGCCCCGTTGGACAAATGTTTCACCAGTTTTTCGGTGAAAACATGTTGCGGGCCGACGTCTGCAACGCCGTCGAGGAACTCGGACAATTGCTCGACCACACCGGACCGGTGGCCGCCTCAGAACGCAACGCCGCCCGGATCTTCGATGCCGACCATTGCTTCTTCGTCACCAACGGGACCTCGACGAGCAACAAAATGGTGTGGCACTCGACGGTCGCATCGGACGACATCGTGGTCGTCGATCGCAATTGCCACAAATCGATTTTGCATTCGATCATTATGACCGGTGCCGTGCCGGTGTTCCTGACGCCCAAACGCAATCAACTGGGGCTGATCGGGCCGATTCCCTTGGAAGAGTTTCATCCCGACAACATTCAAAAGAAGATCGAGGCGAACCCGTTCGCCCGCGCCGCCCAGGCCGCTCATCCGGACCGCAAGCCACGCATTTTGACGATCACCCAGTCGACTTACGATGGGATTGTCTACAACGTCGAGATGCTCAAAGAACTGCTCGATGGCCAGATCGACACATTGCACTTTGACGAAGCGTGGTTGCCGCACGCGACCTTTCACGATTTCTACCAGAACATGCACGCGATCGGTCACGGCCGCGCGACATGCAAAGAGTCGATGGTGTTCGCCACTCACTCAACGCACAAACTGCTGGCTGGGATCTCGCAGGCGTCCCAGATCCTCGTCAAGGAACCGCAGAGCCGCAAGCTCGATCGCCATGTTTTCAACGAAGCCTATTTGATGCACTCGTCGACGTCGCCGCAATACGCGATCATCGCGTCGTGCGCCGTCGCCGCGGCGATGATGGAACCGCCCGGCGGCACGGCCTTGGTGGAGGAGTCAATTCTCGAGGCGATGAACTTCCGCCGTGCGATGCGGAAGGTCGATGCCGAGTGGGGTGACGACTGGTGGTTCCAAGTCTGGGGGCCCGATGAAATTCCCGCGGACGACATCGGCACCCAAGCGGACTGGCTCCTGAAAGCCAACGACGAGTGGCACGGGTTCGGCAACCTCGCCCCCGGATTCAACATGCTCGATCCGATCAAGGGCACCGTCGTCACGCCGGGGCTGAACCTCAACGGCCAATTTGCCGATACCGGCATCCCCGCTTCCATCGTGACTCGCTATCTCGCCAAGCATGGCGTCATCGTTGAGAAAGCCGGCCTGTATTCCTTCTTCATCATGTTCACGATCGGCATCACGAAGGGGCGTTGGAACACGCTCGTCAGTGCCCTGCAGCAGTTCAAGGATGACTACGACAAGAATCTGCCGATGTGGAAAATACTGCCCGAGTTCGCGCAGCACTGCCCACAATATGAGGCCATTGGGCTGCGGGATCTCTGCCAAGCAATTCACATGACGTACAGGGAAAACGACATTGCTCGGGTCACGACGGAAATGTATTTGTCGGACATGCTGCCGGCGATGAATCCGTCCGACGCCTACGACATGATGACGCACCGCGAAATCGATCGCGTGGAAATCGACGATCTGCTCGGACGAATTACCGCCGTTTTATTGACCCCCTACCCGCCAGGCATCCCGCTGCTGATTCCCGGGGAAAGTTTCAATCGCACTCTCATCGAGTACTTGCAATTTGCCCGGAAATTCAATGCCAAGTTTCCTGGTTTTCACACCGATATCCATGGCCTCGTCGAAGAAACGGTTGACGGCGTGCGGCGATATTACGTCGACTGCATTCGCACGGTATCAACGGAAGTCGGCAGTGAATCTGGTCAGTGACGGCAATGCATCGCCGCCACACGTCGCTGCAACAAAATAATTCCGTCCGCCGATGCGGCTCAGAACACGGATACGAGTTCGGATCAACCGTCGGCTGCGTTCGACGGGAAGACAAAGATTCCTAACGTGACGTCGTAGCTACGCTCGCCAGAGCGTGGCCGAGTTGGCAGCGTTTCTACAACGACATGCACCGTCTGGCGTCAGAGGCTACTCCTCTCGATTTAGCAGAATTGGGCGGTCGCCATTAGATCCGCAATTGGCTCATCCATAATCGTCTGAGCCAGAAACTTCATCGCGTGATGACCTGCGATAAACCGTTACAATGAGATCATCTTAGTCCATTCCTCTTACAGCGAAATTATCAATGAGCGTGTACGACGAACAACTGGAAATCATTCGCAACCGACCTGGATTCATCGCGGCTTTGGATCAGAGCGGCGGCAGCACGCCCAAGGCGTTGGCGGACTACGGCATCGACGAAGACGCATGGAGCAACGACGACGAGATGTTCCAATTAGTACACGAGATGCGCACGCGGATCATTACAGCCAATAGCTTCAGCGATCGCCGCATCGTCGGCGCCATCCTGTTCGAGGACACCCTCGATCGCAAAATCGCGTCCAAGCGCACCGCTGAATACCTCTGGACCGTCAAGAACATCGTGCCCTTCTTGAAAGTCGATAAGGGGCTTGCCGACGAAGCTGACGGGGTGCAGTTGATGAAGCCAATGCCGACGTTGGCCAACACCTGGCCAAGGCCAAGCAGCAACCCGTTTTTGGCACCAAAATGCGTTCCGTGATTCGGCTCGCGAACCCATCGGGTATCGAGGCGATCGTGGAACAGCAATTCACTGCCGCTGCACAGATCATTGATGCAGGATTGATGCCAATTATCGAGCCGGAAATCGACATTCACTCGCCTGAGAAGTCCGAGTCGGAACAATTGCTGCTCCAGGCCATTATGAAACAACTTGATCGCTTGCCGGCAGGCAAAGCGGTGATGTTGAAATTGACACTTCCCGAAATCGACAACCACTACGAGTCGCTCGTCACGCATCCGAGCGTATTGAAAGTCGTCGCCTTGTCGGGCGGCTACAGTCGTGAAGAAGCAAATAAGCCGACTCGCTCTTCAGCATGGCGTCATCGCCAGCTTCTCACGCGCCTTGGCTGAAGGACTTCACGCCGACCAGTCCGAACAACAATTTGAGGAAACACTCAGTCGATCCATCGAGTCCATTTTCAAAGCGTCGATCACGTGAACCAAGGGAACGATGCCTGGCAGCTATCCACAACTATCCGGAATGGGATCTCAGCCATTAGCCGTAGGAAAGCGCAGCGCCACCTACGCTCAAGAGTTGGAGCCGGTTACACGACTCCGAGTGGGGTCGCAGCGCCCGGCGTGGATAAAGTGCGACCCCATTCGGGGTCGGCTGTGTCTGCGTTCCACCTAACCGGTGGCATTCGCTTCGCTCGACCACTGGGGTAATTGTCGGAACATCTTCGTCGTAAAGCAGATAGGGTCGCCCGGATGGGCAACGCTGTGAAGTAACTTCAGCGGTCATCGAAGTCGTCAGCAATAAAATCGACATTCGTTGCTGGGAGAGGTAACTCAATATCTCACCATGACTTAAGACCCGCACGATTTTCGGAAAATCGATGCCGTACGAGGTACGCAACGCGCATAAAAAAAGCCCTCCGGAACAAATCGGAGGGCTTTCATGATTCAAAAATCTGGCAATACCTACTTTCACGCTGGTGGGCACTATCATCGGCTCACAAAGCTTGACTTCTGTGTTCGAGATGGGAACAGGTATAACCTTTGCGATATAGTCGCCAGAAAGACCATACGACGGGTATTTCGCCGCCGCATGGCCGAGTTGTTTGGTAGCTGCATTTGAACATTCATTCGGTCGCCATCGATTGGCACTATTCTTGAGTGCGGGATATCGGTGGCCAAACTTTCGCCCGTTAGTATTGGTTTGCTGAACACCTTACGGCGCTTACACGTCCAACCTATCAACCTGGTAGTCTTCCAGGGGGCTCTCGACTAATGTCTACGAATCTTCATCTCGAGGCGGGCTTCACGCTTAGATGCTTTCAGCGTTTATCCTTTCCGAAGTTAGCTATCCAGCCGTGCCGCTAGCGCGACAACTGGTACACCAGCGCTTCGTCCAACTAAATCCTCTCGTACTAAAGTTGAATCCTCTCAAGATTCGAACGCCCACGGCAGATAGGGACCGACCTGTCTCACGACGGTCTGAACCCAGCTCACGTACCACTTTCATTGGCGAACAGCCAAACCCTTGGGAGCTTCTACACCCCCAGGATGTGATGAGCCGACATCGAGGTGCCAAACCGCATCGCCGCTGTGGACGCTCGGATGCGATAAGCCTGTTATCCCCGGAGTACCTTTTATCTGATGAGCGATAACCCTTCCATTCGGGATTACCGGATCACTAAGACCGACTTTCGTCCCTGCTCGAGTTATATCTCTCGCAGTCAAGCACACTTCTACCTTTACGCTCTTCGCTTGATTACCGACCAAGCTGAGTTTACCTTTGTACTCCTCCGTTACTCTTTAGGAGGAGTCCGCCCCAGTCAAACTGCCCAACTGACACTGTCCTTCGCCCAGTTTCATGGGATCGAAGTTAGAATTAAAGCATAACCAGGCTGGTATTTCAACAACG
>JBDNIG010000353.1:0-28894 GCA_041688415.1 Rhodopirellula sp.
CGAGATTTTGATGGCCCCGATTTTCCCCAAACCCCGGCGACGCCGCGGCTGAGTTTCAGTTTTTCCTCGAGTTGTTCGAGCGACTCGGCGCCAATCTGTTCGGCGGCGGCGAGGGCGATCTTGGCACAGGCGATGGAATCCTCGAGTGCGTCGTGATGTTGGAACCGAACACCCAACCAATCGGACAAAGGTTTGAGGCCGAATCGAGGTTGATCGGGCCACGTTCGCCGCGCAATCGCGCGGGTGCAGCTGTACTGCATGTCGGGGGCCGGATGTCCATGCGATTTCAAACACGCCAACAGCACCCCGAGATCAAAGCTGGCATTGTGCGCGATCAGGCAATCGTCACCGAGCGTGCGGGCGATCTCAGGCCACAGCTCACCAAACTCCGGTTCATCGCGAACCATGTTGAGCGTAATGCCATGAATCTCGATGTTTCGGGGGTTGATGTACAACGGACGCGGGCGAATCAGCCAGGAGGCACTGTCGACAATTTCGCCGCCACGGACGCGAACGGCCGCGAGTTGGCAGGCGCTATCGCTTTGCTGGGTAGCCGTTTCAAAATCAATCGCCGTGAAGTCCACCGGGCTATCTCCCTTGCATCTTCAAGACGGGCAGACGTCCTCGCCGGTCGATCTGAGCGGCAATCGAGGCCGGGGTTAGATCGGAGGGCCGTGGCCGCTGGGCCGCGGCGATCTCCGGTGCAACGTATCGTGATCCTTGACGCGATTCGCGGCGTTGAAATTCGGCCTCAATCTCGTTTCGAATCGCTGACTTTTCTAAACACCACTTCGGTTCGATCAGGAAATTCGGTGGCGCGTCGCCACTGACGCGCTCGACGATCGTGGTCGGAGGGATGCGTTCGAGAAAATCGACGACCGTGTGGACGTACTCTTCGCGGCCCATCATTCGCACCTTCCCAGCGAGTACTTCTTCGCCCAACGGCGTGCCGTGAACGCTGTACAAGTTATGCAGTTTGATGGCATCGAACCCCAGCACGCCGACTTCGCGAGCGGTCCGCATCATCATGTCGTGATCCTCACCGGGGACGCCCAAGATCACGTGTGCGGAGCACTCGAAACCGCGACCGCGCGAGCGATCGATGGCGTTGACCATGTCCGCGTGGGTGTGAGCGCGGTTCATCCATCGCAGCGACTCATCATGTACCGACTGCATCCCGAACTCCAATGACACGGTGTGCTCGGCAGCGAGTCGTTCGAGTAACTCCAGCACGCTCTCGGGGACACAATCGGGGCGCGTGCCGATCGCGATTCCCACAATTCGTGGATCCGCGGCGAGGGCGAGCTGATAGATTTCTTCGAGTTGGTCGACGGGGGCGTAGGTATTGGTGGCCGGTTGAAAGTAGGCGATGAATCCGTCGACGCGGTCGTACCGGCGTGTGACCCGCTCGATGCCTGCTCGCAGTTGTTCACTGACGCGTTGCAGACGCACCCGCCGCGAAGGGCTGAAGGATCGATTGTCACAAAAATTGCACCCGCCCGTGGTGACGGCACCGTCAACGTTTGGGCAGGTAAAGCCCGCGTCCACGCTGACGCGTTGGACCCGGCCGCCGAATCGTCGCCGCAAGTGTCGTCCGAATGCGTTGAAAAATAACCCCTCACGCTGCCATGCGAGTGGGCTGTGATCGGTCATGGGCGATTTTTCGTTCTCGGGCATAAATCGATTGGGCAAGAGGCAACTCAGCGAGCAATTGCCCACGATATCACGCGTGAAGCAATCGGCAAGGCGAGAATGAGCACGGACACGCTGAGGGGAGCATAGCTGCCCCGACCCAAACTTAATTTCTTAGAGCCCCTGCGGCGAAACGGGATCTGGTAGAATCGGCAGTGAGTAAGGAATCCACGCCGTTCTCGCGTTCCGTGGAAAAAAGGAAGGGGTGAAAATAATTTTATGCGTCGTTCATCGTGCGACATGGAGACAGGGCCTCCCGAGGATCCACGGTTGTCAGTCGCCGAGGGTGGCGATGAATTCGTGATCGACTCGATTCATCGCATGCGTGGTCCCGATCCGCCCCAGTTACCAACGGATCGCTACCGGATTACTTCGCTTCTCCAGTCGGGCGGCATGGGATTAGTTTATCGCGCCCGCGACCAAATGTTAGATCGGGACGTCGCCGTGAAGGTTTTGCGTCAGAACCGGGCGTTAAATCCCACCGCGGTGGAGGATTTTGCGCACGAGGCAAAAGTGATGAGTTTCCTCTCGCACCCCGGTGTTACTCCAATTTACGAGATGGGTGTTTGCGGCGATGGGCAATCGTTTCACGTGATGAAGTTGGTCGATGGCGTGACGCTCCGTGAGATGCTCACGGCAGGCCGAGTCGAGACCGCCGAGTTACTGAACATCTTCACCGATGTTTGTCAAACGATGGCGTTCGCGCACACGCGGGGTGTGATTCATCTGGATTTGAAACCGTCCAACATCATGGTCGGGGCGTTCGGGGAAGTGAATGTCATGGATTGGGGGCTCGCAATGTATACGGGTCGTCGTCGCTGTGCCGGCGGCGATGAGTCATCAAGGCAGACGACCGATTTTGTCGGTACGGATCAGGGGACTCGAACGACCGACGAAGTTGAGCTCAGTGACGTGATCACGCGGCAGTTGCAGATCAACGGTACACCACAGTACATGTCGCCCGAGCAGGCCTGGGGCTCCACGCTCGATGCTCGTGCCGATGTCTTCAGTCTCGGTGGCATTCTCTGCGAGATACTCAGCGGACATGCACCCTATGAGGGCGAAAATCTACGCCAGGTTTATCGATGTGCAGTACGCGGGACAACATTCGCCAGTCTGGAACGCCTCCGCACCTGTGGTCTCGACAATGCTTTGGTGCGATTGGCAATCAATTGTTTACACGTCGAGATTGGCAACCGCCCGGCGAACGCCAAAATACTCGCGAACGTCATGCAGGCTCATCAAACGGCAACGCTGCGGAGTGCTCAGAGCGACATGAATCGCTTTTTCGAACTATCGCCCGATATGTTTTGCATCGCCGATCGGAATGGTTACTTTGTGCGCGTCAATGACAATTTCAGCAGAGTACTTGGCTACACGACTGACGAATTATTGTCCCAGCCATTCATTGCGTTCGTGCATGAAGATGACGTGGCGCGAACGATCGAGAAAATCGAAACGCTCAAGGAGGGATGGCCCGTTGTTCGATTCCGCAATCGTTACACCACCGTCCGAGGTGGGGTGGTGACGCTGGAGTGGACGGCCAAGGCAATCGAAGGTGAGCAGTTGGTTTTCGCGGTGGCCCGTGATGTGACAGACTACGCCTCAAACGAGGTCGCGATCGCGAACGCCGAGCATGTACAAGACGGCATCGAGTCCGAGCGTGGAAACTTGATGCCGGGCCGACTCCCGAACGATCGGTTTGGCGTGAAACGCGATCCCGAGGCCGGCCCGCGAGAGCATCGGTAGGTCGTTGGCACCGTCACCGATCGCGATCGTTTGCTCGCAGTCGATGCCCATATTCGCGGCGAGTTGTTCGAGCAATGCCGCCTTTCGCTGCGCATTGACGATCTCGCCCACGACGCGCCCGGTCAATTTGCCGTCGATGATTTCGAGTTCATTGGCGTGAACGTGATCGATATCGAGGCGTTCGCGAAGGAATTCGGCAAAATAGGTAAAGCCACCGGACAGGATTGCGGTTCGATAGCCAAATCGCTTGAGATTCGACAGCAATCGCTCGGCCCCTTCGGTCAATTCGAGTCGTGCCGCGATTTTGGGCAGCACACTTTCGGGCAATCCCGCGAGCGCGGCAACGCGTTGGCGGAGCGACTCGTCAAAGTCGATTTCGCCCCGCATGGCGGCTTCGGTCACGGCGGCCACCTGTTCCCCAACGCCCGCCTCCTTGGCGATCTCGTCGATCACCTCGGCCTGCAACAGCGTCGAGTCCATGTCGATCGCGACGACCCGGCGGATCCGGCGAAACGCGTCGTCTCGTTGCCACGCGAGGTCCAAATCCAAGCGGGTTGCGAGGTCGAGTAGGCGGGCTTTGAGCTGATTGGGGTCGATGGGATCGCCACGCAGTGAGAATTCCACGCAGGCCCGCGTCGGGCCGTCATCGGTGATCCGCTTGGGACGCCCCGACAGACGTGTGATCACGTCGATATTGAGTCCCTGGTCGGCGACGAGACGGCTGACCGCGGCGAACTGTTCCGCCGTGACGGCGCGCGAGAGCAGCGTCAGAATGAACCGTGATTTCCCTTCTTCGCTGATCCAGACATCGTAGGCGGCATCGGCGATGCGGGTGTGTTTGCATCTCAGGTCGAGATCGTGGGCTCGCTGCCGGAGGGCATCGATCACCGTTTCGGGGGCCACGTCGTCCGGCACGCTGACCATCAGGCCGAGCAGGAGCGAGCGATGAATGACCGCTTGATTGACATCGAGCACCTGGCAGCCGAAGTGGGCCAAATGGTCGGACAACGATGCCGTGAGTCCTGGTCGGTCTTCGCCGGTAAAGCGAAACAGGATGATCGTCGCGGTAGCAGTCTCGGTCTGGTTCATAGCTCGCGAATCGTAGCGACCCGACTGCATGTCGTCAAAGTGGCATTAATAATCGAGTTCGCCGCCGAGTTCGCCGTCGTCGCGAGGATCGCCGCACCATTGATTAAGTGCGTCGATGACGCGGTCTCGGTCTTGATGATTGGTCCAGAGGGAATCGTCCACGTCTAAACGAATCTCGTAGTAACCTTCGCGAACGCAGTCCTCCTCACCACAGAAATGCGGCAAGTCGGCCACCCACACGATACGGTACAGCGGAACGTGTTTATCGTCGATTTTGATTAAAGGAGCGTGCATCCAAGGTCTCGCTGGAGGGCGGGCGCGTGCGGGCTATCGATCGAATCAGCCGTCATGCGATCGCATGACGGTTCGTCGCCATTGATCGGACGCGATTGCGCCCGCGGCTGATATGTTTCATAAACCGCAGGCTATCACGCCGGCGGCTGATATTATTTCGTGGGGAACGAGTCCGTCGGCAGCCCACGGACAACAATGAGGGAGGCTATTGGGCCAATTCGTGACTGCGGCCCGCCGAGGCGGCGACCGCGTCGATCAGGGCCGCGCGAATGGCATTCTGTTCGAGTACTCGAACCGCGGCAATGGTCGTTCCCCCGGGGCTGCAGACTTTGTCTTTCAAAACACCCGGATGTTCGCCGGTGTCACGAACCATCGTGGCTGCCCCACGCACGGTTTGCGTGGCCAGTTCCAACGCGATTTTCCGCGGTAAACCGGCGGCCACACCACCATCAGCGAGCGCTTCAATGATCAGAAAAACGTAGGCCGGCCCCGAGCCGCTCACTCCCGTGACGGCATCGAGTTGGCTCTCGGTCACCTCCGTGACGTATCCGACGCTGCCCAACATCGTTTCGATGGAGTCGACGTCCGCTGATGTCACGTCAGCGGCGACGCAGTACGCGGCGGCCCCTTCACCGACGAGGCTCGGCGTGTTGGGCATCACCCGTGCGAGCCGGTCGTGGCCGGTGCCGGCGGCGAGTTTCGCCAACGGGACGCCGGCGGCAACGGAAATGACGAGTTTTCCGGCCAACTGGTCGCCCACATCGTCCAGGACGGTGGGGATAATATGCGGTTTGACCGCCAGCATCACGATTTCACTCTCGCCGATCGCCTCGTCGCTCGTTGCGGCCGAATCGGCGGTGAAAAACCGACAACCGGGGTAGTGTTCTTTCCACCACTGGCCCGTCGCGTCGCTGTTTGCAACCACGATGAGTTTGTCGGCGGCGAGCACGGCTTGGTCGATCATGCCGCCGACCAAGGCGTGCGCCATTTGACCGCCACCGATGACGGTGAGCTGAGGGAGTTTCATGAGCACAGAAGTCAGAGAGAGTTGAGCGGGAGCGGAGCGTGCGAGAGTATCAAAACAGTGCGGGCGATCGCGGCTCGGTATTCGCGAGCAATTTGATCAGCGCGATCCGGAGATGTTTGACGCTCAAGGGTAATGGCAATAAGGCTCGATTGGAACCACGAACGGCTTTTTGAATCAGGTGCTTTTGATTCGGATCGACGAGCAGGATCGCGGGAAGGTCCTTCGTTTCCTCATTTTCTGCGAAGGCATTGTAAGCGGCCAGGGCGTCATTGCCGAGTTCGGCAGCGCCAAAAATCACGCAGTCAGCGGGGCGCTCCACCGCATCGACGAATCGGTCCAATGCCCGTTGTGGGTTGGCAATGATTAAAACCCGATAACCACGTGTTTTGAGCCGATCACGAACGGCATTTTGCAGGCCGGTCTTGGATTCGACGAACATCACCACGTAGCCTTCGCCCTCGTTGGTGACGACGTGGTCGTCGCCGACGTCTTCGGCATTGACTTTCCCGCTGGTGTCGGGCGCCCGCGCCGCGGCGGGTCCTTTGGCGAGTGTCTCGATCACCGTTTTGGTGGCCGAGGCCAGAGCTTGGCAGGTTTGAATTCTTTTTTCAGGATTGAACTCCATCGTCGCGAGCAGCAATTGATTGACGATTCCCGGCAGATCCGGGACGTGGTCGTAGATCGATGGGATGTCCTGGAATCGCGAAATATTCAGCCGCGCCATCCGGTCACGAGTTTCCGTCAGCGCGGGGGTCCCGGCGAGCATGTGGTAGAGCATGTTGCCAGCAAAAAACACGTCGCTCCGCGGATCGTCTTTGCGAACGTTCGTCCCCCGTTCAAGTGCTGCGTAATCGATCGCCCGCGCGTTGGGGCAGTCGGCTACGATTTCCGGGTTACTGCGGTCAGCGAGTGCCGCCAACCCAAAGTCCACGAGTTTGGCAACGCCGCCGGTGCTGATCAGCACGTTGGACAACTTCAAGTCACGGTGCGAAATCCCGAACGAGGCGGCAAAGGCGAGTCCCTGAGCAATCTCGTACATCAATTTCAGCGCCAGTTCGACGGGTATCTTGCCACGAAGCTTGACGAGTTCGCGCAGCGTTTGGCCTTCGACGAATTCCATCACCAGAAACGGGTGGTGCCGGTCGGGGACGACCTCGAGAATCCGCACGATATTGGGGTGTCTGAGTTTCAGGCCCATTCGGCCTTCGCGCAGAAACTGCTCGAGTTCGTGGGCTTCATCACGAAAGCGTTTGCGGAGCACTTTGATGGCGTAGACCTGGCCGTCTTTTTCAGCCCGATACACCCGGGCGAAGGTTCCCGCACCGATCAGGTAGAGGAGTTTGAAATCGCCATAAAAATAGCCGATGCGATCACCCCGCATGATCTTTTCGGTCTGCAGGGTCGTGATCAATCCACGACTCTGCAACTGATCGACGACCTGTGGCAACGACACGTCGCCGACGCCGAGTTCTCCGACCACGCGGCTGACGTCCATCCGCTCGGCGACACCCGCGGAGATGACGCGTTCCACAAATTCTTCTTTGGTGATACTCATGGCGTCCGTGATGATTTCGATGAAGTCGGCCGGCGGTAGTCATGAACCGACACGCCGACCGCTGTGAGTTTTTCAACGGCCTTTTGCCAGCCCGCTGCCTTCTCCGATCGCAGATCGAGATAGAGCTTCAGGTAAGGTGCAAATCGTCGATCGGCGCCCGCATCTTCAACGCACATTTTGACGATCGGGGCGAGCGAATCGATCGGATTGTTGGGCATGATTAACATCGACAGGTCCGGTAGTCCGGCCAGCGGTGCGAGCGACCGGACCCGGTTGTCGGATATCTCGAGCGTCGTCAACCACCTCAGACCGGACACCGGCGTCAGGTCTTCGATGCGGTTACCGGCCAAGTCGAGAGCACTGATTTTCTGCAAATCCGCCACGGCTGAAATGTCATCGAGTCGATTGTCGGCAAGGTACAGCGTCCGCATATTCGTCATTTCCCCAATCGGGTCGAGTTTTTTCACCTCGTTTCGTGATAGATCGAGAAGCTGGATTGCGGTGAGTTTCGCCAGCGGCGATATGTCGCGGATATGGTTACCCGCCAGCGTGACGCTCTGCAGTCGTGTTAGATCAGCGAGTGGCGCCAGGTCGCTGATTTCGTTGTCCGTGAAATCGACCAACATCAACGAGCGACAGTGCTGCAATCCGGCGAGGTTGCGAATTTTTTGATTCGCCGCCTCGATCCGAGAAATGTCCGCGACGTCCTCGCGCGTCAACGGTTCGTCAGTATTGCGTTTGGCAAAAACACTGGACCGGACGACCGCTTCGAGCGCCGGATCGGGGAACAGCGTGTCCGACGCCGCTGCAGGCTCTTGCGCGAGTGCGGCGGAGTCCTTGAGGCTGATCGAAAACGCGACCGTCAGAGCCAAGAGGCTAACCACGGACCAACGAGACAAAAGTGCGAACATATTCGTTGCGAGAATTAGGGTTCATGAAATGGGGGGCGATGACAACGAGTTGAAATCAATCGCCCATCATAATCAAGAACCCATTCAAGGCCTATTCGCCGCCGCTCGCTCCGCGATCTCGTGAATTGCGTCGACGGACTGCGACGGCGAACCGTACAGGATCGTCATCCCGTCGGTGCTCGCGGTGATCGCGTACGCTTGTTCGACCTCTTCCTCGGTGAGCCAACCCTGAAGACCCATGTACTGTATTTCGGCAAGTTTACGAAGTAGCGAGAAAGCGGGGTCCGCCAGCACTCCGGTTACGCGGCGGCGCGATATATCAGGTGTCAGTTCGGGAAACGCTTGGACGCTGAGCTTGCTGTCAAGAATGCTCCAGAACTTTTCCAATGCGCCGTTGACGTAGCTTTCGGCGGTCTCGCGTTCGGCCTGCAGGAGCCGTTGGAGTTCGCGGTTTTCCATCTGGCCGGACGTGATCAGGGTTCGCCCACTGCGTCCGTCGATGACTTTCACTCGCGTCGAATTCTGCGGCGTGCTGTTGCGGACTTCCTTCATGGAAACGTCGAAGTGCAGCAATAACTCCACGTTTTGCTGGGCCGCCGCTTTGGACATTTCCTGCGTGCTGCCCTCGCCCAAAAAGACGACGCGCGGGATCCACATTCGCGGTTCACTCGGCTGAACGTAATCGTCGGCGACTGTGTCACCTTGGTCCGTCGCATCCGGATCGACGTTGGCAAAGGCGGTGCCGAATTGGCCGCCCTCGATTCGGGTTTGCATCCCCTCGGCGACCACTGTCGCGACGTATCCCATCAATTCCTCGAACCGTTCGCTGATGGCGGGGTCCGTCATCTGGGCCTTGGGTGCCGCGGCGGTTGACGCATTGGCGGCGACCGGGCGACCGTCGCTGTCGTATCGCGGAGGGCCACCGGGACCGGGGTTGCCGTTCCTGTCCATCCGCCCCCCTTGATAGCCTTCGTCCGTCCCGGCCGAACCAGACGGGGCCGGCATTTCGATTGCTCGGGACGAGTCATCGAGGCCTGACATGCCCGCGCCGCGGGGAGATCCCGCTGCTCCCATCATTGCCGGCTCGCCCGACAAATCGTCCGCCGCCGATTCATCGAAGGCGGACATTTCCATGCCCGCTTCCATGCCATTGCTCGCGCCAGCGGCATCGTCGGCTCGGATCGGCGCAAAGTCCGTGACGTCCGTATCACCATGCAGTCCGAGGGACACGGCCCAGCGGAGTTGCCACACGGGGCGGCGAAAATAGGCACTGAATTTCAAGCTCTGAAGATCTTCGGTGGCTTCCTTCGTCCCGTGTGCCAGGAATCCGAAGTAAAGTTCACGTGCCAGCGGCAGGTTGCCGTAACGAAAAGCGACGTTGGCTTCGTTTCGCAGCAGTGGCCCGACCATCGGCGGCGTGGCTGGCGTGGTCGACGGCGCCATCACCTGCGCAATTTTCTGGCGCAGCGGGTTCCAATCCGGCTGGATCAATTGGAGCATCGACATCGGCGTCGGCCCGGTCGTCAAATTCGCCGCCGGTTCGGGTGCCGCCCGTCCTGATTCGCCCTCATAACCGCCTTCTTCCATTGCGGGGCCTGCCGGCTGCTCGAAATCTTGGGCGAACGCGGTCGCCGAAATCGGAATGATCAAAAGGCCGAGTAATATCCAGCGGCAAGCGATCCAGGAAGGCAGTGGGGCGAGGGCGGCGGATTGGTGGGCAGGTGGTCTCATGCGAGTGGGCTTCGGGCGAAACGAGTAGATGGAAAAACATCTCAATAGATGGAGAAACATGTGAACAATGTGTGGAAATGTAAACAATGTGTAAAAATGTCAGCATTGCACGAATTTTATAGTAACGTGTACGGCACTACAGCGTTCATAATAAGCCAATCGAAACAGCGTGACGAGCTGTTTCGATCGCGTTTTCCTTGACGCAGGGAACTTTTCCAGTCGCGAAGGCGTCGTAGTCCACGGGAGAAACCACTCGTTTTGGGTGGCCGATCGCCCCACCGCATGATGCGGATCAGACCGTCGGCAACCCGTTATTCATGCACCTTTTGTAAGATCCCGACTTCATGCCACGCCATCCGTACCGCACCACGCGACGTCTCTGCCTCCAAGTTCTCGACGATCGTCGCGTTTTGGCGGCGATTGTGGGTAGCGTTTTTAATGATGCCGACGACTCGCTCCGCCGCGACATCGATGAGAGCGGGCTCGAGAAACGACTCGTTTACGTCGACCAGAACAACAATGCACAGATGGATCAGGGCGAGCGTTACGCTTTGACGGACGCGACGGGCGCGTTTTCGATCGATGACCTGTCCGACGGCGATTATGCGGTGCGGTTGCTCACCAGCACGCAGAGCCAAGTCCAAACGACGCCGAGTTCAGCGACGCTGCTGCATGACGTCGTGCTGCGCGGCGATATATCGGCTGCCGTGCCTGCGATGGTGCTCGATGTGGGCACGTCGAGCGAACGCTCCGCATCCGCAGTGCTGGCCAGTGGCACCCGTCTGCAGGCAATTGCGACCGATGGCACACTGTCGGATCCCGTTGACGTCGGTGGTGAGATCACGCAGATGTTGCGACTGGCCGATGGGTCGTTGGCGGTCTTCGCGAACTCGGACGACGGTGGTCAGGCGTTGATTTTTGACGATACGCTGTCCAACCCAACCCATCTTGGCTCCACCGGCTCGGACACGTACGTGGTTTCGGCGGGCGGTGATGACCTGGGTCGAAGTGTGGCTGTCGTCAGTGCGACCGACGGCGGCCCAGCCGAATTGTGGACGGTTGACCGGGAAAATGGATTGATGTCCGCGACGGGCGTCATGGTCGATCCGGGGGCGGATGTCACGGGGGATGTGACGCCGCGGTCCGATGATGGGCCGACGCGCAGCGTGATCAGTCAAGCGTCACTCGTCGACGACGGCAATGGCGGTGTGATGCAAACGCTCGCCATCAGCCTGTGGAGCAATACCGACGCGTCGATGCTGGGCGGTCCGATCGTCGTCAGCGGTGCCAATGAAGTGGTGGCCTTCAGCGATCAGGCTGGTTTGCTCGTTTTGCGGACGGGTGACAACCTCTCCGTCTACGATGTTGACAATAATCTTGCCACGATGTACTCAATCGACGATACCCAACCGGTCGCGGCGATCGACGCCGGGCGGGGTCTGATCGTTGTCTCAGCACCGCGTTGGGTTGGCAGGGAAGGATTGACCGAGGACGCCGGTTTGCGGTTGATCGACAGCGAAACGGGAGCCCTCGTCGCCGACATGCCGATTGATTTGACACCGCTCGGTGAGCTTGACGCCGTGTCACTCGACGCGGACTTGCGGTCGGTAGTCATCACGGGAGCGACGGGGCTCGCCCAACTTTCGCTCCGCCAGCCCACCGCGGCTCGCGTCTCCGTGGTCGGCGGAAGTGCCTCGCCCGTTGAGTTCGGGATCCAATTGAGCGGTGGCTATACCTCGCCAGAATACGCGGAAACGCCGGTTATTTCGACGGACGAAGACATGGTCCTGTCGACACCATTGCCGCTTGCGACCGCTGGTAGTGGCGACGGGTACGTGGTCCTGCCCTTATACGCACCGCAACACGGTGTTGCTACGATCGGACCGGATGGGCAGATTGACTACACGCCAGATGCAGACTTTGAGGGCAGCGACTCTCTCACAGTGCTGGTGGGTGACGGACGCGATTTCAAGGAGTCAATCGTGACGATCAACGTCACTCCGGTTCCCGATGCCCCCACGGGCGCGACCGCGATGATTGATCCAGTACCCGAAAACACACCGCCGTCAAATGCAGCCAATGGTTTTCATCCGATCGGTATCATCAATATTACGGACGCCGACTCGATCAATCGGTATAGCGTCGAGATTTTCGATCTCAACTATATCGCGGACGAGCGTTTCGAGGTCATCGATTTGGAGATCTTCTTTGTGGGACCGGGGTCACTCGATGCTGAGATGGAATGGTCAATTCCGCTGATCATTAGCGTCAACGATCTTGACAGCCCCGAAACCACTGGCAGCCTTGAGTTCCTGACCGCGGTCACTGTCTTGGATGAGGATGATCCGATCAGGGACATCACACCCGATGATGCCTCCGTTCAAGAGAATTTGCCTGGTGCGATGATCACCCCCCTCTCGGTCGTCGATGAGGACGAGGGACAGACACACGAACTCACCGTTGACGACGATCGATTCGAAGTCGTCGATGATGCGTTGAAGTTGAAGGATGATATAGCACTGGACTTCGAAGCTGCCAACACAATCACGATCAATGTGACGGCCACGCATGAAGACGACTCATTCACCAAAGCGATCAAATTAACGGTGCTCGACGAACTCGAAACCCCCGAAAACTTCGGGCTGACCAACAACACTGTCACCGAACTACAAATCGCTGCAGTTGTTGGTGATCTAACGATCGACGGGAATCCGGCTGCCAACGGACACTCGTTGACCGTTAACGACTCGCGGTTTGTGATTGATGGTTCGACGATACGACTCGCTGACAACACCTTCATCGAGCGGACGCCGGGAGTGGATGACGAAATCTTGATCGAAATCACGGCAACGCCGTTGGCGAGCTTTGGCGAGGCAGTCACGCAGGACTTCGTCATCGCGGTCGCTGGAAATAACCAGCCATTTCACAACGACATTTATCCCGAAGACGTCAATTTTGCCGACGGAGTTACGGCGGTTGATGCATTGACAATTATCAACTACCTCAACACATACGGCGCCGGACCCGTTGGCGAAGGAGATCCGGCGCTGGGCTACGATGTCAATAGCGATGGCTTCGTCACGTCGCTCGATGCTCTCTTGGTGATTAACGAGCTCAACGCGATCAGTACCGGCGCGACTGGCACGGTCGGCAACGAACCGGGCGGTGAACCGGAATCCGAGTCGGACAACTCCGCCGCACCAGATGTCGCCAACGATCCCGTCGTCCCAGGACCAGCGCCAGCACCGAGGCCCGCACCACTTCGTCGTGTCGCATCACAAGACCTGGCAATCGCCAGCCTGATGGAAGTTCCCACAACGAAAACACTTGACACCCCCACCGCGTCATCAATGGATGAGGCGGCCGCGGTGATCTCATTGGAAGTGCCCCGCAGTCACGACGATGAAACACGTGCCGACAAAGTGTTTGGCGAACCCGAGATCGACCTGTTGGGTTAGCGGGGCGACTCTTCCAAGAGTGCGTCGAGCTGGCTGCGATCAATCGTCGGTACGGTATCAGTCGGCACGGATTGTGTCCGTTCGGATTCCGCAATCTGATCGATGTATTGTTGGAATTTCGGATCGTCGGCAAGAGTTTGGCGGCCCCGTCTCGCTTCGAGTAACGCCTCGCTCTTTAAATGATGCTGCAATAATCGCTCGATGAACTCGACTCGGTGACCAGCCTGCTTCGGTGCCAGGCGAATGGATTGTTGATAGTGCCGTTGTGCCTCGGCAACGTTGTTCAATACGAAGTAAATTTGTCCCAGTAGAGCCTCGCACCGCGCCCTGCTTTCGAGCGAGTCGCCATCATCACATCGAATTGCTTCGGTGGCGGTGCGTAGAAATTCGGGATCGATTTTTTCCCATTGAAGATACTCCGCAGCTGCGAGTTGCATCACATCGGAATCATGGGGGATCACCGTGGCAACATCGAGCGCGAGATTGTCCCGCAGTAGCTTCATGACGGGCGAGGTCAACGCGGGACTTTTTTTCACTGCGGAGCGAAGGCCTTGTGCGGCGGCCTCGAGGTCGCCGCGAACGAGCGATGCCTGCCCCAGGGCAAACTGCCGCGCCGGATTGCCATGGTAGAACACGAGCAACTGCTCCGCCGCGGCGTGCGCGACGAGTTTAGGTTGCCGCGTCAATGGAGGTGACTCGTCGGCGTCACTGGCGATGATCGGAAACAACCTCAACAGGCTGCCGCGAGGTTCCTGGGCGAGCGGACAAATCCGCAAGGTGTCCAAACTGGTTTTCCAGGCATCGGTGTAGTGCTGCCAACTCGATAACGAATCACGTCGCTGAGTGGACGTGTCGGGCGGGTAGACGCGACTTCGGCTGCTCAAATCGGTTTGCTGGTAGACCGCTCGCATCTCTGAGTCCGATTGCGGACGCCATTCACGGGCTTCGGCTAGGTGCGCACGGTCGCGCTGGACCGTGGCCAACCGCGTTAACAGCAGCGGAGAGGAGTCGACTTGATTTCGCTGACGCAGTACTTCCTCCATCTTCGCCAAGGCATCGGGGTTGAGTTGCCACCGCGCATACTCGTCATTGAGGCGACTGAGCAGGGAATCGGTAATCGCGTCCTGACGGAGGTGGGGCAGCGCCATCGCAGCGACCGCAATGACCGAAACGGCCAATGTCGTGCTGCCAACACGATTGAACAATCTTGCTCGCCCAGGTGCCCACCTGCGACTTCCCAACCGCAGCCGGAATCTCGCCGGCGGTGCGGCCGCGCCGTCCATCGACTCGTCCGGTCTCTCGTCGTGAGCCGGTGCAAAACCGGACGCACCGCCTCCACCATTGGCAATGTCACGTGAGATGATCGCCGTGCCCAATAACAAAGCGGCAATCAAATTCGCGGGCAATACCAGACCATAGTCAAAAAATTGAGACACGATAATCGCCGTGATCGTATACCATCCCGCAACTCGCAGTCCCTGATCGATGGGATCGACCGAGACCGCCAAACGATTCAACGCAATCAGTAAAATTGCCAATAGCGATGCGGCCACGGCTAAACCGACCACGCCGGTCTCGACGAGCATTTCGAGCCATAGGTTGTCAGCGTGCTCGTACCACCAACTCGGCGAGACGTCTTGGTAAGGCAGGTACGCGTACGCGTAAGCGGACAGCCCGGCGCCTCCCGGTAGGTAAGCTTTGGCGGCCCGCCAACCATCCTGCCAGTGCAACATGCGACCGTCACTCTGCAGTGTGCTGGCATCGCCGGTGAGCACTTCCCAGCGTTGCAGCGACTCCAGGTTCAAGTTCATCGGCGTGATCAAAATGGTGACCGATATCGCCATGACCACGATCAGCACGGGCAGGCTGATCAACCCACGTCGCGGACGAACATAGCCGAAGGCGACCGCCATACCAAACAACGCGGCCACCAAGCCGCCACGCGAACCATTGACGAGCAATCCAGCGGTGCAGGTGGTCCCTGAGATCAACCCGACCAGGGATTCGCGATCTGAAATCAACGCCAACAAGTCGTTAAACTCGAACTCGGGCGTGTCGACCTCAACCTGATGCAACGCCATCATCCGCCACGACATCAAACCGAGGCTGGCCGCTAAGCCGAAGTTCAACATCAATGCCGCATTGTTCCGATTCACAAATCCGCCAAACGCATTCGGTTTCGGTTGGAATATCCAGAGATCCGCGGTCGGATCGAGTTTTCGGTATAAGCCCAGAATCGCGACGCTTGCCCCAGCAATCGCAATCGCGCTGAGCAACATCATCAATCGAGATCGGGCATGGAAAATCACGGATGCCGCCCAGCACAGTGGCAGCATCAGCGTCAGGACGCTGGCAACGTGAGCGGTGTCATGCGGCGAGACGGACAGGGACACGAAACTCGCGGCGGTGTTTCCCGGGCCAACGGCGTCCGCACCCGAGCCAACATCAAATCCCGCGAGCCACTGCGTGTAGGCAGCGTAAGATCCAGGGCTCAGCCACGCGACCAAACCCGCTGGCAACGCCGCACTCTGCAACCACGCCCACAGTACCAACACGCCCAGCGGCAGCAGTACCGCATGTTGACGCAGTCCCGATGAGGCTGTGCTATCGGTCAATCCCGGTATCGCCAACGCCGCGGCCAGCAGGATCCCGATCGCCGCAATGTATTGGCTCCAGTGATAAATGCCTCCGAAATCGACCGCCAACATGATTGGGATCAACACCAACAAACTGGCCGAAGTCCACAGGGAAACATTTCGCAGTGAAGATAACAATGGAGATCTTGGCAAACAAAGTAAGTGACGACAGTCGGGCAATCTGAGAATCCCGATTGGCTACATCCTGCCGCCTTCCACTACCGTCGGCTCCATGGCAGCGAGATGTTGTCAATGCGAAGATCAGCTTCCCGTTATCCCAAAGATTGCTCCGGAAAGCGACCCAGTCCCGCCGCAGAACTCGAACCTCGACCGATACCATTCCCCCATAGAGATCGTGCAGCGTTTAGGTTGTTGTAGTGTAACGATTTACCTCTCCCAGCGAAGTTGGGGGAGGTCGAGCGACGCCGTTCCGGCGTTCGCGAGGGAGGGGGTCTACGCAGCGACGGTGGCCGATGCGGTTTGCCGTACACAACGCTCAATACCGAGCCCCTCCCGAACGGCGGCGAAAGGCCGCGTTCGACCTCCCCGCAGCAAAGCTGCCGTGGAGGTAAGTTACTGCGATGTCTTCACTTAAAAGCTGCACGATCCACTTACGCGGAAACGCGATCCGTGGGCGCGCCTTCGTCGCACTTCTTGCACGCGAGCCGATATCCGATCATCGACTGCCGCCCCGCCGGTGTGCTCACCCACGGTCGACTCATCCACGGCGGGTCATGACGGACGTGCTGATTGTGCCCACAGGCTAACTCGGCGACCCAATGTCGCTCGTCGTCGAGATGGTATCCGGTGATGGGCTGCTGCATTGGAATGACTCAAATGCACGTGATCGAGGCAGGGGCAATCGCCCCCCGAAAAAGAAAATTCTCGCTGGCCCAATGTGCACCTTGACGTGCATGACTAAATGTATACCTTTGAGTGCAGGTACTATATTTCACTCCACCTGCAAGGACAATCGCTACGATGCTGAGCGAAAGAACAATAGAAATCGTCAAGGAAATCACCCCGGTGGTTGCCGCGAATGCGGAGGACGTTACGACGCGGTTCTATCTGCGAATGTTCGAGGGCAATCCCGAGGTTCAGGCATTCTTCAATCAAGCGCACCAGTTTTCAGGTGGGCAGCAGAAAGCTTTGGCGGGCGCCATTTGTGCCTATTTCACTCACATTGACAACCCGGCCGTGCTGATGCCCGCGGTGGAATTGATCGCGCAAAAGCACTGCTCGCTCGGGATCAAGCCGGAACACTACCCGATTGTGGGCAAGCATCTGCTGGCGGCGATCAAGGACGTCATGGGTGATGCGGCGACGGATGAAATCATCGAAGCCGTTGCCGAGGCGTATGGGTTCCTAGCGGATATTTTCATTGGGCGGGAAGGCTCGATCTATGAAGAGCAACATTCCGCCCCGGGAGGCTGGAACGGATACCGCAACTTTGTCGTCGATCGCAAGGTTGCCGAGAGCGACGTGGTGACGTCGTTCTACATGCGGCCCGAGGACCAGGGGGCGCTGCCACCGTTTCGTCCTGGCCAGTACATCACGGTTCACATCGACCATCCCGTCACGCCGACCTCCCCACGCAACTACAGTCTGTCCGATCGGCCGGGCGAGGATCACTTTCGCATCAGTGTCAAACGCGAGGCGCGACTGCATCCCGAAGCGCCCGATGGTTTGATTTCGAGTCACCTGCACGATCAGATCCAAGTGGGACACTGCGTGAAAGTCGGGCCGCCGTGCGGCGAGTTCACGATTGACCCCGAACGCTCGGACGGACAGCCGATTGTGTTGCTCGCCGGTGGGATCGGGATCACGCCGCTGTTGTCGATGGCGAAGTCGATGGTACACACGCACCCGGATTCGCCAGTCTATTTCCTGCAGGCGGCGCGCAACAGCAGCGTGCATGCGTTCGCTGACGAAATCAAGAACTTGCAGTCGTTGAGTTCCAACATGCACACCAAGGTGCTCTATGATGCACCGCTTGACGGAGACCTCGAGAGCGGCAAATGCGATGGGGTAGGTTTTGTGACCACCGAGTTACTTCGTGACTGGACTCCTTACGGCGAGGCGGATTTCTATTTCTGCGGACCAAAACCGTTCATGAAGAACATTCACGCCTGCTTGGCAGAACTCGGCGTCGACGAACATCGCGTTCGCTACGAATTCTTCGGGCCGCAGGAAGAACTCGCTACGGCAGTTGCCTGAACCGACGACCGAACTCGATGATATAACCCGTCGCGTTGGCGAAGAATTCGTTGAAATTCCTCGCGGACGCGTCGGGTTATCATTTGCACGCTAGAATCGCGAACACGATAGTTTCTGAATCAACCAACCGCTGGAGCGTCCTGTTCACTCAGTCGCGAGTGCACCCACACGTGCGGAAAAGAATACGCTACAATCGCCGAGACTCCATACCAAGATTCGTGCAGGAGCATCACGATGAGACCGAATTGGATTCAGCCTGAGGCGTGGCACGCCGGCATTCGAGGTATGATCGCCATGCTGATCCTGGCGGCGCTGATCCTCGTGGGATCGCGAAACCTGTCGCACTTTGACGCGGCGCTGGTCGGCTACACGTTCGCCTCGTTGTTTGCGATGTTCGGCATCACGTATCGATATTCGATGTGGCTACAGCGACCGCCGACGGCGATGTATTGGCGACGTGGTTGGCAAGCGTTCTTTCGCCGGCGCGCCCGGCGCCGCAACGTCGGAGTCTGGTTGCGACGAACCGCATCCGCGTTTGCGTTCAACGCGTTCATCTTTCGCCGTAGTTTTCTGCGTGGACTGACTCACTGGCTGATCATGTGGGGCTGCATTCTGGGCTGCGCGATCACGTTCCCGCTCGTCTTCGGCTGGGTCCATTTCGAATTTGTTGATAACGACTTCGAGCTCTATCGCGCCTACCTATTCGGTTTTCCGACGATGGCGTTCCACGTCGAGTCGGTACTCGGTTTCATGATTTTTCATGGGCTGGTGTGGGCTTCGTTTCTCGTGATCGCGGGCGTGATGCTGGCGATGCGGCGACGCATGCGGAGCCGCGATGCATTGTCGGTGCAGCGTTTCGGGGAAGATTTATTGCCGTTGTTCATGCTCTTTGCCGTCAGCGTGACGGGGTTAATGTTAGTGGTCAGCTACTCCTGGATGAGTGGTTTCGCGTATCAGTTTTTGTCGATCACGCACGCGGTCACCGTGATCTTTACACTGCTATGGCTGCCGTTTGGGAAATTTTTCCACTTATTTCAGCGTCCCGCGCAGCTCGGTGTGTCATTTTACAAGGATGCGGGCGAGAGCGGCGATCAGGCTATCTGTCGTCGCTGCGATCAGCCTTTTGCATCACGCATGCACGTCGAAGATTTGATCGAAGTGGAACGGCAGTTGGGATATCGCTATGAAATGGCGAACGACACGACGGATCACTACCAATGGATATGCCCCCGCTGTCGACGCGTGTCGCTGGCGTTGGCCCAAGGTCAAGTTTGGAGTCACGCGAAATAGATCATGGCAGAGCAACCCACCAATTCGCTCGACATCATCGAGCACTTCGGGCCACACTTGGCCTATTCGTCCGGTACCCGCTTGGATCGCGGCGTCGAACCCGATGCCACCGTGAAAACGCATTGCTGTTTTTGCGGCCAACAGTGTGGTATTCAGTTGCGGGTCAAGGACAACGAGGTCATTGGTTTCGAGCCATGGACGGAGTTTCCTTTCAACAAGGGGATGCTCTGTCCGAAAGGCGTCAAACGCTACCTGCAGGGTTCGCACCCCGATCGTCTCGTCAGTGCCCAGCAGCGTGCACCGGACGCACCCGGCGGGTTCCGTCCGATGGCCTATGGCGATGCCATTACGAAGACGGCCGATGCGATTTCGCGGATTCAGTCCGAGCATGGCAACGACGCGTTCGCGATGATCAGCGGCGCCAGCCTGACGACGGAGAAGACTTACTTGATGGGCAAGTTTGCCCGCGTTTGTTTAAAAACACCCTACATCGACTACAACGGCCGGCTCTGCATGGTCAGCGCCGGGGCGGGCAACAAGAAAGCGTTTGGTGTCGATCGCGCGGCCAACCCCTGGTCTGACATTGTCGGCACCGATGTGGTCTGGATCAGCGGCGCGAACATTGCCGAATGCGCTCCGATCACGACAAACTACGTGTGGCAAGCTCGCGAACAGGGTGCGAAGATTATCGTTGTCGATCCACGGATCACCCCGATCGCGCGCACCTGCGATTTGTTCTTGCCAATCAAACCGGGACGCGACATTGCGTTGTTCAACGGTGTGCTGCAACTGATGATCGAAAACGATTGGCTCGATCACGAGTTCATCGAAAAACACACCAACGGCTTTGATGCCTTGGCGGCATCGGTACGTGACTGGACGCCCGCCCGAACCGCGGAAGTCACGGGGATCGCCGAACGTTCGATTCGGCAAGCTGCGGAGTGGTGGGGGACTGCGAGCACCAGTTTCCTGATGCACGCGCGCGGTATCGAGCATCACAGCCACGGCGTGCAGAATGTGCTCGGCGCGATCAATATTGTGCTCGCCTCGGGTCGTATCGGTCGCCCGCACTGCGGCTACGGCACGATCACCGGTCAAGCCAACGGGCAGGGTGGGCGCGAGCACGGTCAGAAGTGCGATCAACTGCCCGGCATGCGTGATTTGGTGAACCCCGAACACCGCGCTCATATCGCCAAGATCTGGGATGTCTCTCCCGATGACCTGCCCGGGCCCGGCGTGGACGTCTACGAGCTGTTTCGCAAAATCGATAGCGGCGAGATCCGCGGTCTGCTGTCGGTCTGCATCAACCCGATGGTATCGCTGCCCGACAGTAATTTCATTCGCCGGATGCTCGAAAAACTTGACTTTTACGTCGCCATCGATTTCTTTCTCAACGATACCGCCCGCTACGCCGACGTCGTCTTGCCGGGTTCGCTGCAAGAAGAAGACGAAGGCACCGTCACGCAACTCGAAGGCCGCGTGATCAAGATCAATCAGGCCGTCGAGCCACCGGGAGACGCCAACCAGGATTGGCGAATCATGCAGGACATCGCCGCGGCGCTGGGCCGCCCGCACGGCTTCACATTCCAGAACTCACGTGAGATCTTTGACGAGTTACGGCTCGCCAGTCGTGGTGGTATTTCGGATTACTACGGCATCACCTACGAGAAAATTGAAAAACAATATGGCGTCTTTTGGCCGTGTCCTACCGAAGATCATCCCGGCACGCCGCGACTGTTCGAACCGGGAACGCCCAATCCGATCGCGGGCGACGCCGGCCCATTTTACTTCCCCGACGGCAAGGCGCGTTTTAATGTGGCCGAGTATTCGCCGCCGACCGAAGTCGTCGATGAAGAGTATCCCGTGATGCTGACAACGGGCCGCGTGGTCAGCCAGTTTCTTTCCGGCACGCAGACCCGCCGGATTGGTCCATTGGTCGATCAGTACCCCGAACCGCGGGTGGAGATTCACCCACGACTTGCTGCTAAGCTCGGTGTGGTCGACGGTGACTGGACGACGATCGCCTCACGGCGCGGTGAAGTCACGTTGAAAGCGCTCGTTGTCAAAACGATTCGGCCCGATACCGTGTTCATTCCCTATCATTGGGGTGGTGGAAAGAGTGCCAATCGATTGACGATTGCCGCCCAGGACCCCATTTCAAAGATCCCGGAATACAAAGTCTGCGCCGTGCGTTTGTGCAAAGCAGACGGAGCGCCGGAATACGATCAACAACTCGAACCACAGCAATAAGGTTGGCGACCGATGCCCGTCCCCCCCGACAAATTTTTCTTTATCGACGCCAATCGATGCATTGGTTGCGAATCGTGCGTGCAGGCCTGTTCGGAATGCGATACGCACAAAGGCCACTCGATGATCCATTTGGACTACGTCAATCGCTACGAATCACCGCAAACCTTACCCGTCGTGTGCATGCACTGCGACTCGCCGACCTGCGCCGAAGTCTGCCCCGCCGACGCGATCAAGCGGACCGAGGACGGCGTCGTGCAATCGGCTCGCAAACCTCGCTGCATCGCCTGTAATAACTGCGTGCTGGCATGTCCCTTTGGCGTCCCCAAGATGGAAACATCGATGGAACTGATGATGAAGTGCGACATGTGCTACGACCGCACGTCCGAGGGTAAGAAACCGATGTGCGCGACGGTCTGCCCAAGTGGAGCCCTGCATTTCGGCACGATGCAGGAGATCGAGACGATGCGGCCTCAATCACGGGCAATTAATCAGTTTCAATTTGGCAGCCAGACAATCAACACGAAAGTTCGCATGATGGTTCCCAAACATTCGACGGTCATGCACCTCGATGTTGCCGACGGCATGCACGAAACCAATGACGTGTCCGATGAAGACGACATGATGATGTCTGCCGCGACGTTTGAATTACCGATTGTATAAACAGCAGCGTTTACTGGATTTTTCACCCCTCCATCTTTTTTTAACAGTAGCCATGAACGACGGGCCCCTGCACAATTTTCCTGATGGACGTTCCGAAGCGGAACAGCCTAAATGGCGGAAAGATTTTCCGCTCGATGTCGAAGCCGACGAGTATGGTGCCCGGCGCGACTTCACCAAATTCATGGTGTTGACGAGCCTCGCGTTCGTGTGCGGCCAGTTCTGGATCGTACTGCAGAACATGCTTCGCACGCGCACTACCGAGGAAAAGGAAATCGCCAAGGTAGACGATATGCAGATTGGTCAAACGATCGGTTTTCAATATCCCGGCCAGCACGATTCGTGCATTTTGATTCGTCAGTCGATTGATTCGTTCATCGCGTATTCCAATCTATGCACGCACCTGATGTGCCCGGTGCGGCCCGACCTCAAGCATGACAAACTGCACTGCCCCTGCCACGAAGGTTACTTCGATGCCGGCACGGGACGCCCACTGGCCGGTCCGCCTCGTCGACCACTTCCCAAGATTAACCTGCGTATCGCCGATGGAATTATCTACGCGACCTCCGTGGAGCTGAGAACCTCATGACCGATCGCTCACAGACTCGGCCGCAACGGCTGGTAATTGTTTACGGGATTCTCTGCATCGTATTGCTGTTGGTGATCATGCAGTTGTGGTTGCTCACCGCGACCATGAATCGATGGCTCGGTGGTGATGAGGCGGTGGTGTGGCCGGCGGCGATCGCCAGTACCCTGTGCTTGGGATTGAATGTCGGTTTGATGTGGTATCTCGCCGCATTGGACCGAAAGTAAACGTGGCCGCTGCCATTTCCAGCGATGGGAAATCCCAATCGCGAATTCGGCAATCGATTCAGGCACTCAGCCCCGCCTACTTTTCCATGGTGATGGCGACGGGCATTGTGTCCCTCGCGTGTCATTTCGTCGGTTTTGAAGTTGTTTCTCGGGTGCTGTTCTGGATCAACGTGGCGGCATACGTGATCCTCTGGATGCTCAACGCGTTACGAGTCGCGTTGTTCCCACGGGCGTTCTTCGGCGACATGATTGACCACCGCCAGGGCGTCAGCTTTTTCACCTGGGTGGCGGCGACCTGCGTGCTGGGCAATCAATTCCTGATCATTGCTGAGATGCGCAGCGTCGCGGTGGCGTTATGGTTCTTTGGGATCGTATTGTGGTTCGTATTGACGTACACGATCTTTACCAGCATCGTGATCTTGCCAAGGAAACCATCGTTGGTCAAGGCACTTCACGGCGGTTGGTTGGTGTCGGTGGTGGGAACGCAATCCGTTTCGGTGCTTGGCTCGATGTTGGCGTCAGGCTTCGAGACCTATCGCGAACAGACCTTGTTCTTCGCGTTGATCATGTGGTTGGGCGGCGGGATGCTATACATCTGGATCATTTCGCTGATCTTTTATCGCTATGCTTTCCTACCCATGAAACCATCTGACCTGTCGCCACCGTACTGGATCAACATGGGCGCGATGGCGATTTCAACACTCGCGGGCGTGAGTCTGATCGACGCCGCCGACGGCACGCAGTTGCTACATGAACTCACACCGTTTTTAGCGGGGTTTACCCTGTTCTTTTGGGCAACCGCTACGGGTTGGATTCCGATGTTGATCACCCTCGGGATCTGGCGGCATGTGTTCTCGCGGTATCCGATCACTTACGACCCACAGTACTGGGGATTGGTGTTTCCACTGGGGATGTACACGACCTGTACCTATCGGATGATGATCACCCTCAACCTTCCGTATCTGCATTTGATCCCCAGTGTATTCGTCTGGGTGGCGCTGATCGTGTGGTTGCTCGCGTTCGTCGGCATGCTGCGATCGCTCCCGCTATGGCCGAGTCGGGCGGAGTCCGGTGGTGAAATCAGCCCACCTGCCTGACCGTTTCGAAACGATCAGGGTGTCCCACGTCGCGTGTAAGCACGAGTCGATGAGTTTTCAATTTCTTTGATAACCGCGGCGAGCGCAGGGCCGCTAAATCTTTGTGGTTGTAGCAATGTTTCATACTGCATTTTGTTCCAAGCGATAAAAACACCATCCAGTCTCCCCTCTCCCCACGAAGAGATCGTGCGGCTTTTAAGTACTGTCGCAGCAATGGTTTACTTCACCCTCCCGAGCGAAGCTTGGGAGGGTCGGAATTCGAGCTTTCAGCGAGAATTCCGGGGAGGGCCGAGCGCGCAAGTTGGGTTGGTGGTTTGCTTGCTCGGTCGGCCCTCCCCGGCGAATCCGCGGGAGGGTGAAGTGCGTAAAGCATTTGGATTTCAATACTTAAAAGCCGCACGACCTCCGAAGCGTGGGGGAGAGGGGAGGCCTGGATGAACTGGATTAGCCTGCACGAGACGGAGATGCGGAAGCAAACTTTCACAATGCAAAAGCCTCGCAACCCCAAAGATTTAACGGACCAGGCTAACGCCCAAAACGGCTCATTTTGTCGACAAACGCAGCGGCAGGTGCTATATCTGCGGCGATCCTTCGCTCAGACGTTGATCTCGTATCCCTTGCGGTTCTCGCGGGCAAGGAATCCGTTGGCTTGCTCGTCACCGACGACTTCACGTTTGGCGGGATCCCAGGCGAGTGGGCGGCCCAGGCGTATCGCGATATTCGACAGGTGGCAAATTTCGAGCATGCGGTTGTGAGTCCACACGTCCGAGATCGGTTGCTTCCGCTGACGCATCGCTTCGATGAAGTTAGCGGTGTGATTCTCGCTAACCGGGCCGCCGTAGACTTCCTCCACCGCCCCTTCGGGCAGCGGATTATTTTCCAGATCCTCGACCGGTGTCCCCGTCAACTTGCCGCGATTGACGAAGAAGCGTCCCTTGGTACCCTCGAACAAAATGCCGTTGTCGCCATCGCTGGTAATGATCATCGGAATGTCACCGGGCATGTTGGCGTGGATTTCAAACTTGGTCGGCGTATTGTATTGATCGCTGACGGTCGGATAGCCATTGTCATACTTCACCGGTAGCGAGTAGCTGACCGGTGTGATCTTGTTCGGTCCGGTCTCGCTCGCACCCAACGCCCAAGACGCAATGTCAACATGGTGAGCGCCCCAGTCGTTCATCTGGCCGCCGGAATATTCATACCAGTTACGCCAGGAATAGTGACAATTGCTATAGAGCGGCACACCGCCGCCGTAACCTTCTCGCATCTCCGGCAAGGCGCGGTAGGGCACCTTGGGAGCTGGGCCGAGCCACACGTCCCAATCGAGGCCTTCGGGAACATCGATGGCCGGGATCACTGGCGAGCCTGTGGCACCACCGATTCCACAAGTGACCCGGCGGATCTCGCCGATTCGTCCGTCTCGGATCAACGCGATCGCTTTGAGAAAACGTTGGCCGGACTCGGTGCGCTGCATGGTTCCGACCTGGAAAACGCGCCCGGTTTGCTTGACAATCTTCTCGATCAATTTGCCCTCGTCGATTGTTAACGTCAACGGCTTTTCGCAGTAGACGTCCTTGCCGGCCAGCATCGCTTCGACCGAGATCTTCGTGTGCCAGTGATCGGGCGTGGCGATCATGACCGCGTCGATATCTTTGCGATCGAGAACCTCGCGATAGTCCTTATACCCGTCAGCCTTTTTGCCGGACTTCTTCTCGAGCTTTTCAATATTCGCCCCCAGCACATTGGCGTCGACGTCAGCAAATGCGGCGAAGTCAGCGAACGAGGTCGATTTGCTGGTGATATTCCAGCCTTGGTTGCGAAGCCCGATGGTGGCGAAGACCGGTCGCTCATTGGATGAGTCAGCGGCAGAGACGCCCCCACTCCAGGAGGAAAGCATGGCTGCGCCTCCGATGCCTGTGGCTGCTTGCAAAAAACGGCGACGGTCCAACGGGCGAGGCACTGGCATGGTTAGTTCCTGAGAGGGGAAAAAGCATCGAGCTAAAATATACACGCAATGAGTAGCCGAGTCTCTCCGAGACTCGAATGCGTGTCTCGGAGAGACTCGCCTACTCAACCGCTCGATTAAGAATGACTGCTGAGCGTTGGAAACGCAAGCAAAACGCATTGTCGACCGACCGCTACGCCCGTGGTGAGTTCAGAATCTCTATTTTCCATCCGGCTGTATCCAGACCAAAAATCCCCTTGGCGAGATCAGTACCGCGAACTCCACGAATCACTGAAATCTCTTTGGGGTAGTTGTGGATAACTGACAGGGCAACGCCGTGGAGACACTTGCACGGCGGGATGTTTGTTTATAATTGTTGACGATCCGCCACGTAAAACAGACTTCCCACCTCGCGAGTTTTTCATGCGACCAACTTTTCTGCTCCGTGTTTTGCTAACATTTCTCACGGGTCTGACAATCGCACCGAGTCATTTGACTGCGGCTGATAGCAACCTGTCGGACAGCCGTCCCAACATTATCGTCGTGCTGGTCGATGATATGGGGTATTCGGATCTGGGCTGTTACGGCAGCGAGATCGAGACGCCCAACATCGACAAAATGGCGAGCGACGGACTGCAGTTCACTCAGTTCTACAATCAAGGACGTTGTTGCCCGACGCGAGTTGCTTTGATGACGGGGTTGCAGCCCCACCAAGCCGGGATCGGGCACATGACGGCGCCTCCGGATCAACCGCTCGGCATCGAAGGTCCGTATCAGGGGTATTTGAACGACAACTGCACGACGCTGGCCGAAGTGCTCAAGTCGGCGGGATATCACACGTTGATGACGGGGAAATGGCATCTCGGTGCCGATCGCCAAGAGTGCTGGCCACTGCAGCGTGGCTTTGATAAGTACTACGGATGCATCAGCGGTGCGATCAACTATTTCAAACCGGGTGGCAATCGTGGTATCACCGAAGGCAACGATCCGGTTGAGACGCCCGAGGGCTGGTACGCCACCGACGCGTTCACGGACAAAGCAATCGAATACATCGGCGACGCAACGAAGGCGGATGACGAACCGTTCTTTTTGTATCTGGCTTACAACGCACCGCACTGGCCGCTCAACGCGAAGGTGAAGGATTTTGAGAAGTACCGCGGCAAGTACACGGCTGGTTGGCGGGCGATGATGGCGTCGCGGCAGGAGCGGCAACGTGAGTCGGGATTGCTCGCGGAATCGACGGAGCCCGCGCCGCACAACGGTCCAAAATGGGAATCGCTCAATGACAAACAGCGTGACCGGCTCGATGCCACGATGGCGGCCTACGCGGGTTGCATTGACTCGATCGATCAGAATATTGGCAAACTCGTTGAGTTCTTGAAATCGACCGGCCAAAACGAGAACACGATCATTATGTTCATGTCCGACAACGGTGCCTGCCAAGAAGGCGGGAAATTTGGCTCAGGGGATGAAGCCATGGTTCGCAATCCACCGCTGGAGACCACCGACGGCGTGCGGCTCGGCCTGCAATGGGCGGAGGCCTGCAACACGCCGTATCGCAAGTACAAACACTTTGTACATGAGGGCGGTGCGTGCACGCCGATGATCGTCGACTGGCCCGCGGGCATCCCGGCCACCGAGCGGGGCACGATGGTTCGGCAAACCGCGTACCTGCAGGACATCATGGCAACCGTCATCGACTTGGCCGGTGCCACCTACCCCGCGCGCGTTCCGGTCTGCAAAGGCAAGTCGATGCTGCCGTTGATCACGGACAAGGACGCTCCGATTCACACCGAACCGTTGTTCTGGGAGCACGAGGGCAATGCCGCGGTACGCTGGATGGATTGGAAGTTGGTGCGTGAGTATGAGCAGCCGTGGGAGCTCTACGACTTCGCGACCGACCGGACGGAACTGCACGATTTGTCTGCCGAGAAACCCGAATTACGGCAGGACTTGATCGCGAAATGGGAAGCCTGGGCAACTGAGACCGGCGTGAAATTCCCCAAGCGGTTTAACATGTACGAGTTTTTACGAGAGAAAAACAAAAAATGAGCCAATTGCGAGGCTCGATTGCGAATTCTGCCGCTGCCTGCCAAACTAGGCGGGCCGAGAGGCTCGTCTTTTCGTTCCCATTCCTTCCATGAGTTCGCTGTCACGTGTCTGCCTCATCCACTCTCTCACTTGCCGACGTCTTCCCCACGGAATTGCAGCACCTCGTAGGCGAGAACCAACCGCTCCAGGAGCACCTGTGGTTGGGGATCGGCGGCCCCGCGCGTTTTTTGGCCGAACCGGTCGAGCCCGGACAGATTTCGCAGTTGATTCAAGCGGCGCGCGAGCATGACGTGGCCATCCGGATTCTCGGTCACGGCAGTAACGTGTTGGTCCAGGAAGCTGGCTTTGACGGCTTGGTGATTTCGCTCAACGGCCCGGCCACGAACGGATTGGCAATCGACGGCAATTGCCTTCGTGCCGGAGCGGGCGCG
>JBDNIG010000354.1:0-7338 GCA_041688415.1 Rhodopirellula sp.
CAGTCGGAGGGGATCATAAACGGTTGGACGAACACGTTCACTAGATATCTTGGGTCGATTTTGCACTTGCGTCGTTTTCTCCAATCGTTCTGCTACGTGGTGCTGCTGATCAGCGTCAGCGGTTGTTGCTGCCTGCAGCCCGCGTCATTGCGGTCGGCGCGCGTCATGCGACCGTCCGCGACGACCTGGTGGGACGACTTGGTGTCGTCCGTCAAGGGCAGTGGTGTACTCTGCGGCAGCAATGCGGAACTCGCTCGGCAGAGTGAGATGATGCTAGCGACGGCAACGTCTCCCTTGGTGCTCGGAGAGAGCGCGTACATTGTCGCCGAACGACTGCATGCCAAGTGTGATGACAGGGCCGTCGACTATTGGGCGCGAGCGGTCGCTTGGACCGGCGAAGCTATACGCGAAGGGGACGGGACGCACTGCGGTTCGTCGTGCGCGCCCCGCGTCTGCGGTTGTCGCCAAAGCTGCACGTGCCGCGCCACGCAAATTCGCAACAGTGCGATGACTCGCATCCTTTCATGGGGTCAGTCCTACGGACGGCTCGACCCATCGTCGCATTTACTGATCAATGCAAACGATCAGGCATTTCGAATTCCCATCGTCCATCATGGTTTTGTGTGGGAACGCACCGACTTCCAACGCTTGCTCGTCTTCGAACCTCCCCCAGGAGCTCCCGGTAACGTCTGCGGGCGGGGCATACCGCTGGTCGTTGTATCGGCAACGAAGTTCACCGCGCAGTCGGGCCGGCGGACTTGTGATGGGTGCCCAGATGCCGAAGAGAAAGCTCGAAGTTGCAGTTCCTTTGTCGACTCGCGAACACCATTTGCTGCGACCGCATTAATGGATATACCGATCACGCTCTTCCAAACCGGTGCGCTGATTGGTGACGATTTCGCGAGCGGGTCCAGAGTGGGCTCCTTGACGCTGGTCAATCCACTCGTGATCGATCCTGGGAGCAGTGGTGGTTTCGATGGCGGGGCCGCGATAGCGCAGTGCCCGGCCATGCCGTTGGACTATGCACGGCAAGCCAGCCAGTACGATCCGCTGACGGCTTTTCTCAGCGGCAACAACGGCATCGATCGACCGCACCTTCGATTTCTCGAACCCTATCAAGTCGATAAGATTCCGCTGATCATGGTGCATGGATTGCTGTCCGACCCCGCCGCGTTTTTGCAGATGGCCGAGGCGGTGCATGCTGATCCCGCGCTCCGCCAGCGATATCAAATTTGGGTTTTTCGATATCCAACGGGTGACAATGTATTGAATTCGGCGGCTGCGCTGCGGAATCAGCTTACCGCTGCGTTCGATTGCCAAAACGTTTGTGCGTGTCAAGCCGCAGTGGCGGACCAACGCGATGTTGGCTCACGCGATTTAGCCGTTCAGCGAGCCGTCATCGTGGGCCACAGCATGGGTGGTTTGCTATCGCGGTTGCAGGTTACCGACAGCGGAGACCGGTTGTGGCGTTCGATCGCCAACGTGCCGATCGAGCAGTTGGGTGGGTCACCGCAACTGCTCCATCAATTGCGGGAATCTTTCTATTTCCAGGCCAACCCGAATATCGAACGCGTTGTTTACATCGCCACGCCTCATCGCGGTTCGCAGTGGGCGTCCCGGTGCATTGGCCGGATCGGTGCCACGCTGGCAGGAATCTGGGGGCCGGATCGAAAGAGCTATGAAGAGATTGTCCGCGATAATCCCGGCGCGTTCTCGCTTGAGTACTCTGAGTCATTCCCATCGAGCGTGGAACTGTTGCGACCGAGTAGCCATTTATTACAAACGCTGGCAGCCACGCCATCATCGCCGTCAACGACCGTCAATTCGATTATCGGCGATTCTTGTTGGTTGCCTCGTTCGGGAGCGTCCGACGGCGTCGTTCCCGTCAAAAGTGCGTATCGCGCGAACGCGGAATCGACGACGTTGGTCGACGCGAGTCACACCACGATCCTGCAGTCACAGAAGGCTCAGCAAACTCTAATGGATATTTTGAGAGTCCATCTAGCGACGCCGCCAATGATTGAATCAGAGGCTTCTGTTGAGTTTGAAGGCTCGGTTGAGACGCGGCTGGAATTACTGCCCGCACTGCCGTAGCGAACGTGGCATTGGCTTCCGTTGCCCGTATGGCTGGTGGCTTTCGCGAGGTCGAGCGTGCCAATTCGTCCTCACATTGACGGGCGGATTCGAATCCGTGAGATTGACGCAGCCTACTTTTCAATGATTTGTTGGCGATTTTTCATTTTCATCCCAATCACGATTAGCGACGATGGACCCCAACCAAATTGCGATCGATGCCCTGCGTGCCGCCGTTGCCGCAACGCCTGGAAATATCGAGCTGGTGCGTCAATTTTGCGAATTATTGATGCGCGTGGGGCGTGATGACGAAGCGGAAGAGCAAGCCAGGGCGGCATCCGCCCGGTTTCCGGATCGTCAAAATTCCAAGCTACTGTTGGCGCAAATTTTCTTTCGCCGCGGAAAAGATTCTCATGCGTCCGCGATCGTTGAAACGCTGCTCAAAGCGGCCCCCGACGATGCCTCGGTGCTGCTACTGCACTGCCGATTGCAACAGCGCCGTGGTGATATTCGCGCGGCCGTCGCGACGTACCAAGACGTCGTCGCCAACGACGATACGGTGCGCGACGCGGAACTCGAAAGCCTACTTGGGCTGCGAGATTTCGATGAGGCCGATGAGGGCAAAGTCCCCGATGCCGTCGGCATGCCGACACCCGATCAATACTCCAGCGGTGAGGACGACGATGGCGAGCTGCCGGATTTGGAAGCGGACCTATCTGACGGTTTTGAATCCGTCGGTGGCATGGACGCGGTCAAGGAACAGATCCGATTGAAGATCATTTATCCACTGCAACATGCCGAGATGTATGCCGCCTATGGGAAGAAAGTCGGCGGTGGGATCCTCCTCTATGGGCCGCCCGGATGTGGCAAGACGCACCTGGCGCGGGCGACGGCGGGTGAGGTCGGCGCGGGCTTTCTATCGGTTGGCATCAACGATGTGCTGGACATGTGGGTCGGCAATAGCGAAAAGAACTTGCACGCGATCTTTGACAAAGCTCGCCGGAGTAAACCGTGCGTCTTGTTTTTTGATGAAGTCGATGCGCTCGGCGCCAGTCGCAGTGACATGCGTCGCAGCGGCGGACGTCAGATGATCAATCAATTCCTCAGTGAACTCGATGGCGTCGAGACGAACAACGATGGTGTTTTGATCCTGGCGGCGACCAACACGCCTTGGCATCTCGATGGTGCGTTTCGTCGGCCCGGACGATTCGACCGCGTCATCTTCGTGCCACCACCTGACGCCAAGGGTCGCGAGGCGATCTTGGCGATCCAGCTGCGTGGCAAGCCAACCGACTCGGTCGACCATGCGAAGGTAGCGGCCAAGACCGAGGGATTCTCCGGAGCCGATCTCAAGTCCGTGATCGATGTGTGCGTGGAACAAAAACTCACCGAAGCGATCGCGTCGGGGATGCCCAAGCCGATCGTCACCAAAGACTTGCTCGCGTCAGCGAAAACGATTCGCCCCTCGGTCAACGAGTGGTTCGCAACGGCACGCAATCATGCTTTGTATGCAAACGAAGGCGGCGTCTACGACGAAGTGCTGGACTACCTGAAAGTGAAACGCTGATGTCGAATGACCCAAGTGACACGATTCTGCGACGGGCGTCGATGCTGCTCGAGCAGCGACGATACAGCGCCGCCCAGGCCGAACTGCGGCAGGTGTTGGCGGAGTATCCCGAACACACCTATGCCCACGCACTGCTGTCGCTGGCCCTATCGCAAGACGAGCGGGTGGGCGACGCGGCCAGGACGCCGGAACATCGCGATCAGTTAATCGAAGCGACGCGGCATGCTGAACTGGCGATCGCGAGCGATCCCAACGATGCACTTGGTTTTTACGCGCTCGCGTTCTCGCGGCTCCAGCGCGGTGATTGCCCCGCTGCGATCGAGGCTGGCCAGACTGCAATCGCGTTGGACCCTTACGACGCGGATTCGTATGCCATCGTCGCCGGAGCACAGTTGCAAAGCCGTCGGTATGCCGACGCCCTTGAGACGGCCGAGCGTGGATTGAAGGTCGATCCCGAGCACGGTTCGTGTACAAATATCCGTAGTTTGGCGTTGGAACGACTCGGACGCGGTGGTGACGCGATCGAAGCCGCCACGGCTCAACTCAGTCGTCATCCCGATGATTCAACCGCGCACGCGGCGGTTGCCTACGCGCACCTGAATCGTGGCGAATACAAGCAGGCTCAGCTCGCGTTCCGCGAAGCGTTGCGGCTCGATCCGACCGACGAATTCGCTCGTCGTGGGATGATCGAAGCGATCAATTCGAGCAATCTTTTCTATCGCACATTGCATCGTTATTTCGTATGGATGGGCCGACTCGATCAACGCGTGGCATTTGCGTTGATGATCGGCTTTTATCTGTTGATCCGAAATGTCGGTAGTTTGGCCGCCGCGGTGCCTTTCCTGGCGGCGTACACGAGCGCCATCGTGATGGCCTACGTGATCTTCGCATTGACGACCTGGATCGCCTCGCCGCTCATGAATACCGCGCTGCGACTGCATCCCTTCGGTCGACATTTGCTCAACGGGAAAGAACGGTTGACGTCCACATTGATCGCGATCCTGATGGGACTTGCTCTGCTGTGCCTCGTCGGCGGGTTGATTGGGGCCGATCTAACCATCGCGATGGCGGGCGTCGTGTACTGCCTCCTGTTAGCCGTCTTCGTTGTCGCAACGATGAACATGCCGACCCGCACAGGCCGGATTGGAATCGGATTGGCGTCCGTAGTCGTCGCCGTCCTGCCGTTCATCCCCGGCATGTTCATTTATTTCATCTACGGCAGCCTCGCGATCCAGCTCGGCAGTCAAATGCTCGCCGCGCGAAGTCGAGCGTTTTGAGTCAAACGAGATCATACTTCGATTCGCTGAATTTGTTGATCTTGAAAGTATCGGAGCAATTAGCCGGTGGTTTGAGCGTAGCGAACATCACCGGATTCTTCAGAACCGACGGATTGAGTTATTAAGCAGGTTTGGGTAATTCATTCCGCATAACTGAGTGCCCGGTTTCATAACCCGACGCGTAAGCGAGGGATGACGACGTGAATCCCTCGCTTACGCGTCGGGTTATGATTATCGATTCCACCGAAATATTTTGCAGCATCTGCTTAATAGCGTCCGCGGTTGGGGGCCGAGACGCGGCTGCTGACTTGCGGTGCCATGGGAGTTTGCGTCAAGTTTTGGGATGCTTTGCCGCGATACTCGACGAACATCAGTGCGTCGGCGCGACCGGCGGTGGTGCCGGTGATCGATCCGAAGTCGAGAAACGGAATAGCCGCCTGGTCGCGATCGGGACTGGCGACAACGCCGCACGACAGCAACAGCACCATATCCGAAGGCCAGCGGAATCGCTCGTGCAATCGCCAACTGACCAGTTGCGGGACTTCAATCTGCGTGCGGTGCACCTGTCGATTGGGCAGCGGTAGGTCGAGTTCGACCGGTACGAACTTGTCCACTTGGTCGATGTTGGCGTTGATCACGCAATCGAGCGTGCGTCCATCGATGCTCAGCAGTGGACTGAGTTCGAGCTTATACCCTTCTTGGATCTCACCCGTCTCCGGTTCATAGGGTGGCCAACCGGCCGGCGAAGGCTTGACATTGATAACATAGTTTCGGCCCCGCGTGCTGGCGAGTTTTTGGGTCTGGCCGTTGTGCATGATCAGGTCAACATCTTGGACTTGCCGCATGTCGGTCCGTTGTCGCAATAGATTCATCACGAGCGCGGCATTTTCCTTCGTCAGCAACCAAGCTTGAATGCCGGGCGTCTGGACCGTGACATGCTGCATTAACATGTGAGCCCGGCTCCGCCAGTTGGGACTGCCGACCGTCATGACCTTCAGGTTCATCACTTGTGGATCTTTGTCGCCAGCAACGAAGCGATCGACGATGCCCGCGATCACTTGGTGCATTTCATTCGTGTGATAGACCGTCAACTCGTCGCGGTCGGCGGTCATGAATCCAAACGGTTCGGTGTGCCAGACGTCGGTACCGGTTTCGCGTACGATCCAGTCCACGACGGCTTGATGAGGTCGATCCTCTTTTGTGAGGTAACCGGTGTAGGGACGTAGGTCGTAGACGCGGAGTTCTTGGCCGGCACCACGTGGCAGTTCGCCTCCGTCACTGAGCCGTCCCATTGATCCGCCAGTCGATCCTTCCGACGGCGGGTTCTGTGCGGGCGCGGCTTGCAAACTCGGTGGCGTGTCGGCACGCGATACGAAACCACCCTTTTGGTCCGATCCCGGTGGCTTCGTCGACGGTGGTCGCGAAACGGAACTCGAAGGCAGCGCTGGTCCTTGAGCGAAGCCGTTCGAACTGCACAGGCAAAAGACCACGATTGCTGACATCAAAGCCGTCTCCAACGAGAACTCTTCGACAAGGGCGCGTGCGTTGGCGGCCAAAGCGGTCGGTTTGCGTCGCATGATGAATTTGTGGAGCAAGAGGAGAGGCATCGAACGACAGGCGTGCGGGTCTGTCGGCAAGTGATGCTTGCAGCTATAGGAATTTTTGGCAGAATCCGCAAGTCGAATCGCGAGAAAACTTGCGTGAGGGGCGCTTGTGAGCCGAGTGCCGTGAGGCACCGGGCGACGTCGCCATCCTGGACGCTGTCGCGTCTCGAAACGCAAAATCCTACGCGTCGCCGTCGTCGCTGCTGGGCCGCTGAGATTCCATCATCGATTGAATCTGGATCGCTTTCTTGCCTTTGTAGGCGCCCGCGGTGGCATGGAACTTGGGAATGTCTTGAATCGCCAGTTCGAGCGGGCGGTCAATATCCTGCTCGGTGGTGATGATATCACCGACCGATAGGCCGAGCAGATCGCTCGTCTTGATCCGGCTCCTGGCCAGCGTGACGACCACGTTAACCTTAGCCGCATCGACATTTTCAGCAATTTGACGCCGTGTCGCATCCGTGGCGTGACGATCGCCACGGTCACTCCGGCCATGGTCGGCGAGTTTGTCGCGATGCGGTTCGAGAGTGTGGTAGGGCATGCACAATGTCATCGCGCCACTATTTCTGCCCCATTGGACTTCGAAACTGACTTGAATCACGAGTTCGTCCGGAGCCGCAATCGGAGCCCGATGCGGCGTGCTCTCGATCGAATCAAGCTCGGGTTGCAGCGATGAGACATTCTTCCACGCGGGAGCGATTTGCTCCAAGAACAAGCACACCACCCGCGAAATCAATCGATTTTCAATCTCCGTCAAGGGCCGGCGAATGGACTCGCCGGGGACGGGGTCTCCGCCAAGCATACGGTCAATGATCGC
>JBDNIG010000355.1:0-3056 GCA_041688415.1 Rhodopirellula sp.
TTTACAGGCAATCGCAATCATCGAACTGGCGAAGACTGGTTGGGTCGAAAGCATCGAAGTGAACGATCGCTGCTGGCCGGTACTGATCCACCAGTTGCTCGCCATGTCCCTATCAACCGGCGGCCTGCGTCCCGAACGTGCATGGGAACACCTGTCGCGGTTGCCGGACTTCTGCGGCATCCATCGCGACGAATTCGATCGTCTGATCGCGTGGATGATTCAAGACGGCTCGATGGTTCTATCCAGCGGTCTACTGTCGCTCGGCCCAACCGCCGAACGCCGTTTTGGACGACGCAACTTCATGGAACTGTTCGCAGTCTTTTCATCCCCAAAAACCTACGCGGTGATGACAATCGCCGGTCAGCCGGTCGGATCACTCACGCAAGATTTCGTCGACCGACTCGTCGAAGATGTGAGCAGTTTCCTGCTCGGTGGTCGTGGATGGGCGGTCCACCAAATCAATCACGACGATCGCCGTATTTTTGTGATCCCATCACCCATGGGACGGCAACCATCGTGGGGTGGCTTCTTGCCGCAATTCCTCGGCTACGACCTCTGCCAACAGATTCTGCAAGTGCTCACGTCCGACGACGACTATCCTTACCTGGAAAATGAGTCACGCGAAGTCTTGCAGGAAGAACGTCGCAATCTCGGCGACTTCCTCACGCCCGAGCACGGCGGTATCGACGGCGACACGCATGAACTCCGCTGGTGGACTTTCGCGGGCGGCCGAATGAATTCCACCCTCCGCTACGCCCTAGCATTCCTAGAACCCGCTTGGACGTTCACCCCCGACAACTACGCCATCAAGATCCGCGGCGACAGCCCAACCACCGCCTGGCTAGGAGAAGCCATCGCCCAAATTTCCACCGAAGACTTCTGGTCTAATGAAGCCCTCCACGCCTCCATCACCGCCGCCATCCCCAACTACCGCCTCACCAAATTCCAACCGCTGATGCCAGACTGGGTCGAGCGAGAAGTCCTATCTAATCACCTGCTCGATGTAAAAGGCACGCGGACATGGTTAACTGAATCACCCCGATAACGGGGCCGCTTGGCATCGACGCTTATGTCGCAGCGATCGATTCACTCATTTTAGCGGTCCAAGTCATCCCCATCGCCTCCTCCGCCCCTCGGCAGGGCACGAACTATTGCAGTACTCCTCCGGAAATATCGACCTTGCACGACGCAGCGAAACCGAATGCACCGCAATTTGCCAAAATTCCACGCTACGCGAGCTTGTGCGGCTCTGATCCACTCTGGGCACACAAATCCAGAAAGCGTTCCGGTTAATTATTCGTAGAGACATCAAGGCTTGATCGGTCCCTCTGGCTTACCAAGTGTGCTTCTAATTGTCACAATTGTTTTCGGCGCTAAGCGCCCAGTATCGAAGGCGAGCGAGCCTTTACTTTCGGAGGAACTGTTTTTTGAGTGAATGGAAAGACCCAAGAACGTTGATCGCTATCGCGGGGTGGGGAGTTGCAGCCGGTAGTTTTGTATTTGCGGTAATGACACACCTTTGGAGCCGGCGCGAATCACGACACGATATTCTGTCGGGTGTGTTGCGGCCCATGACGCGATGCGCTCAGTCGTTAATGATTGCCAATGGCGCCAGGCAAAAGAGGGAACAACTTGTCTTTTCGTACTCGAATAGAGTGGAGCCGGATGTGGTTGCGCATTGCGAAAGTCTGCTTGAGCGCTACAACGAACACAACAAGACAGCTTCGGAGGCATTTCATGATGCCGAATTGCAGCTTGCCGCGGCTAGCTTTCGGTTTCCGCGATCGCTTGCTCAGTCGATTCAGAAAGCTCAGGCGACGCTTGGTGAGCTTGGACGCCTGGTAAACGCTGGAATCCACCATAAAGTGGAAGTGGAGCTCGCCAAATATCGCGATGACCACGGTAAGATTGTTAAGTTCGCACGGGGCTGGGAAGTTGCAGGTCCTCTTGAGCTATTGCGGCACCGTACCAAAGAAAGCGAAGAGCCAAAGCCTGAAAGGAAATTTGAATATGATCTAACTCAAGACGAATTGGACCGAATTCTCGAGCTATTCCACAAACGGGCGACGACTGAGGCTCAGAACACCTTCATTGTCCATCCGCCGCAGGTACTCATTGATGATCCAAGTATACTCCAGTCCGATGGAGTGATTGAATCGCTTGCGGACTCGGTTTTCACATTGGTGTTTCAGGACGGCACGACCGCAATTTTAGGCCTGCACGAACTAGTTGCGTTTACGTATCAGCTCTGCATGGTGAGGATAGGAGTTGAAGAAGCCTTCGCAAATATTCGTGAGGATCGCCCCGGTCCACAAAAGCTCGAAGTCAGTCTGACTCTTTGCATGCGGGACCTAATGCGTCCGGAAATGGTAAAGCTCTTGCTCGAGAAAATAACGTTCTCAGATATGGCGAGCGATGGCCCCGTCGAACCCGGCGGGGCTGCCAACGCTCCCGAAGGAGCTAACTTTTCCACGCCGCCGGAAGCTCGGTAGACGTTCCAACAAGCAGCGGCGAACGAGTCCCATTCCGCAATATGTCAACGCACCTCAAACTGATAGGTCACGTCGGAGCGGCCGCGGGCGGTGAAGCCCGAGAGACTGACTGGCGATTGCCGAAGGCACAGCGAGTGCAACTTGACGATTCACATGTCACTGAAGTTTCATCGTCCGACGCAAACCGATTTTTACCAGTAAGCAGTAAGGGCTCGGGCGGCATACCGAATCGGGGAAACCAGCGCGTCAGCAACTTGTAACCGTTCACGGGCCGGATTGAGGATTCAAGCCGCTTTTGCGTTCGATTTGCAATCGGCAGGCAGGAGCGAGGGGGCTGACTCGCTGGCAAACTTTGCTTCCATCGCCTCAACCAAGTATTGATACGCATTTCGGTTCTGCAAGCGGCAGGTTTCCGATACCGTTAAAATGCGTTCAACGAATCGACTGCCTTGTGCACTCTGGGTTCCAAAGCTCAGCTTTCGATAGATCACCGCCGGACGAAGTGCTCGCTCTGCAGTATTATTGGTCGGTTCGATACCCTGAACTCTCGTGAATGTCCACAAA
>JBDNIG010000356.1:0-6406 GCA_041688415.1 Rhodopirellula sp.
CGAAGCGTTGTTGGTCGTCGTCCACGACGATCTCACGACCCAATCGGCCAACGTCGATGCCGATCACCTCGCCGTGCTCGATGGTGGTGGCGACGTCCGCGTCGATCTGTTCGGTGGCACCAACGACTTCGTGTTCACCGATGTTGATGACATGAGTGATATCACGGACCTGTATCCTGAATACCAGGACGCGATCGACGAATTGCTCAATAGTCTCTAAGCAAGCGACTCATACGCGCGCTGGAAATTTCGCAATCGCCGCTCAAATTTTTACCTGAGCGGCGATTTTTTTGTAATCGCTCGAACGAAATCGAAGGGGCTGGATGTGCAATGAGTGTCCTCTCTAGCCCTGGAAGCTAGCGTTGTGACAGCAATTTCTTGTCGCATATCGCGGCGTTTTTCCGTTAGAACGTAGCTTGGGCACTCTTGCCCAAGTATTCTCCTTGTCCGCTTCGGTCCGTTCACGACCTTTCTCAAAGTCGGCCTTCAACGCATCGAAATCGACTTGGCTCAGATCCAGTAGCGAAGTCTCCTCGGTGATGTGGATAACGCAGTCCTTCGTCGCGATGGAATCATCGAGCAAGTTGCCAACCCAGTTTTTCGCAGCATCAACTAATCCACCCTCCGGTACTCGCCGCCGGTTTCATTGGCGAGGGTTTTGAGGAAGTCGCTCGTGGTCGGGTTGACGCCGATGCCGATGGTATTGAATTTCAAGTGCCGCATGCGATTGCGTCCGACAATGTCACGGATAATTGCTTTTGGCTGCAGGATGGCTCCCGCCGTCGGGTGGCCGTCGGTGAGCATGAAAACGGCTTCGAGTTGATCGTCGAACTGGAGTGCTTCGCTGAGGACTCCGTGCGTGTTAGTGCGGTTACCCCACGTGATCTGCTTGACAAATTGGATGGCCTTTCGCCGGTTCTCCTCCGTCGCCGGCAATAGCTCGTTGCGCCATGACTGGACTTCGGTATCGAACAGCATGATGGCAAACTCGGTCTCCGGCGTCAGTTTTTCGAGTGCGCCGATGAGTTCGCGTTTGGCGCTCTGCAGACGTGTTTCATGGTAGGCCGGTTCGCGCATGCTGCCCGAGCGGTCGATAATAAACAGCAACCGACCGGCATCGAGATCGATGCCATAGTATTTCCCCTTGGTCAGACGTAGTTTTCCTTGGGATTCCGACGGCGCATCTTGCAACTGCAGTTTTCCCAGGCCGTTACGAGTGATCGCCGAGGCTGGTTGGACCGGCGTGATTGGTTTTGCTCTCAAACCGAGTGGCCCGATCAGCTCACCGTCTCGATGCTGCTCGCGATAGTTCGCGTAGCTTTTCCGGTCACCATCGAAGTCTCGCAGATCGACGTTCGCTAGCCGGGTCGCGATTTCGTGGTGAAGTTGTCCCTGCAGATGATCGGAAAGCCGCTGCAACCATTCGATGCTCTGGGGGCAACGCAACCGGGCGAACGCGCGCACCAACGCGAAACGGAATGCATATTGGTCTTCGAACGCCGGGCGTTTGATCTGCATCGCGAGATCATTCACGGCCGCCTCGATTTCAAACTCACCGATCGTGTCCATCGCGACCATCGCGACGTGCGGGTCGGGGTGATCGAGCGTTTCGATGAGGACCGCGTGAGCCTCGTCACGAGGACTGCTGCCGAGAAGTTTGAGTAACAGCGAGAGACTTTCGGGAACCGGTGCTGCGTCGATGTTGGTGTGCGGATGTGATTCGCCCGACTCGGCGGCGGACACATCTCCGGCGTGCTGGGCAAGTAATTGCCGGGTCGCATCGATGATCACATCGACGTTGGCACTGAACAGATCGCGATGAGTCTGCAGTTGCACTAGCAGTTTGAGCCTCGCCGGTTCGCTGCGACCGGTCAGAATCTTCGCCATGCGCTTTTGAGCGGGCGTATCAGCAACGTCTTGGGGGGCGTTCTCCGCAGCACGCAGTGGATTCGCGTCGCCACTGACCGTCATGAACAGGCACAAGACGAGCCCCATCCTTCTCCACATCATCTGAGTTCCCCGTGCGGCACAAAATGCTCGATCACGTATGATTGACCGAGTTTGAGACACCTGAATTCTAGCGGATTTCTGCCTTCACCGGGATCATGATTTCTTAATTCAACACGGCAACGCGGATGGCTCCAGGGTTTCGGAGCGAATCAGCGACCGTACCGAGATGAAGACGATTTCGTCGTGAACCGGCTCAGCCTGCCGCGCATGTCGGCTAGATCTTGATCGATTTCCGCACCAAGGTCGGCCTCGATGACGTCGTCAACGAATCGCAGTGACAGCGATTGCCAATCCAAGGGAACGATCACGTCAAGATCGTAATCGTTCCCGGAGCAGGGTGGGTTGGGTTCGAAGGAAGCTTCGGAGGGGAGAGACATGTCGATTCCCAGATAAATGCGGTGGGCGGACTCTATTAAGATGCAGCGAGTCTGAAGAAAGTTCGGCAAATTAAGTACCAAACCGTCAAGGATTCGCCCGGCACGCCGAAAATGACTGACTACTTTTTCGGTTTCTACACGAGCCACGTCCAGCCCGATTTCTGTGATGTTTGGCAACATCGTGAGGAATTCCGAGAATTTTTGCGCCAATTTGCCAAGATTCCCCCGCCTAGAACGAAGAACCCATCAGAGACCACGCCTGCCCGAGTCAATTCGGGCAGACCGGTGGCACGAAACATCACTTTCAATTTGGGGAAATTCATCATGTTACGCAAACTTTTCATGGCAGGGACGACGTTGGCCCTGTTATCGGGGCTAACAATCGCCACACCGATCGGTTCCTACGCTCGCTGTGCGTGGAATTATGTGACCGATTCGGCTGGCGACGCCGTACCGCTGGAGTGGGAACTGAAACGGGCCCGGCAAATGATCACGGACCTGCAGCCGGAAATTCAGCACAACGCGCGGCGAATCGCGAAAGAAAAGATCGAAGTCGTTCGGCTCGAACGGCAACTCGGCCAAACCGATACCCGTTTAGCCAAGGCGCAAGACGAAATCAAACGGCTCAGCAGCGACCTTCGTGACGACAGTTCAAGCTACACGTATGGCGGTAAAACCTACACATCCGTGCAGGTCAAATCCGACTTGACTAGCCGTTTCAAGCGTTTCAAAACACGCCAACAGACTTCGGAGAAGCTGCAGAAGATGCTCTCCGCACGACAAGCGACTTTGCGTGCCGCCAGCGAGCGGATGGAAGCGATGCTCGATGCACGACGTCAACTCGAAGTCGAGGTTGAGAATCTGCAGGCTCGCTTGGGTGCCCTCCGCGTCGCACAGACGAGCAGTCAACTGAACCTGGACGACAGTGCCCTGTCGCGATCACGTGAATTGCTCGACGAGATCGCCACCCGCATCGACGTCGAAGAAGAGACCATGAACGTCGACGTCGAGTATTTCGGCGAGATCGATCTGGATGAACCTTCGGACGAGCATTTGCTCGACGACATCTCGGCCTATATCGATGGTCTGAGCGGATCGAAATCCAATACGATGGTATCGATTGAAATCGATGACGACGCCAACGACACCCTGTAATTTGGTGACTCGTCATGTTTGCTACTTTGGAACCTACCGTCATGAACTTCACCTACTCACCCAACGAGACCGTCCTCGGCCGGTACACGATTCGTCGTGGCATCGGAATGGGCGGTTTCGGTGAAGTTTACTTTGCCCTCAGCCAAGCGGGGAAAGAGGTAGCTCTGAAACGAATTCAGCGAAACCTCGCGGTCGAACTGCGCGGTGTTTCGCACTGCCTCAACCTCAAACATCCGAACTTGGTTTCGTTGCACGACATCTGTCGTGATCAAGCTGACCAAACTTGGGTGGTGATGGAATACGTCGCCGGCAAGAATTTGCGTGAGGTGCTCGATGATGCGGACCCGAGCGGCCGGATCTGCACGACAACGGCCACCGGCGAGTCGGCCCTGCCGAGCGGATTGTCGATGGATGAGGTCCGGCGTTGGTTCTGCGGCATGGCGGCCGGTACCGCCCATCTGCACGCGGCGGGTTTGGTGCATCGCGATCTCAAACCGGGCAACCTGTTTGACGATAACGGGATCATCAAAGTTGGCGACTATGGACTGAGCAAGTTCATTTCGCTGTCGCATCGCAGCGGCCATACCGAGAGCATCGGCACGCTGCATTACATGGCACCGGAAATCGGGCGTGGCCAATACGGTCGCGAGATCGACATTTATGCCTGCGGGATCATCCTGTTCGAGATGCTGACGGGATCGCTGCCGTTTGATGGTGAAACGCCGCAAGAGATCGTTGTCAAACACCTGACGGACAAGCCCGATCTATCGAAGGTACCGAGCGATTTTCGCGACGTGATCGCCGTTTGCTTGCAGAAGGATCCGGCGGCGAGACCCAGCGACATCACGGCCATGATGGAGCTGACGCCGTGGGTAAACGAGTTTCATACGCCCATCGCGTGGACGTCCCACCTGCCCGCCTCAAACCCACGGGCCAGCGAACCGGAAGTGGTCAAGTCGGATCAGTCAGCGCCGCCGACTGGCGACCTCCCACGCGTGGCACTGAGTCATCCGACCGCCGACGAACCGATCGCCCGCGCCGTGGGTCACGCCGTGTCAGACGCCAGACGCTGGTGGCGAACCCTGGAATACTCTCCGCTCGCTAAGCTCGGCATCGCGATCGCGGTGGCGACAATCCTGGTGATCAACACGCACTGGCTGTTGCCGCTGCTATCGCTCGTCGCGTTTGTTTACATCCCCTATTTCGTGATCCGGCACATTGTGCTGCAGGCCGGTGGAACGGACGCCGATGCACCGAAGCCCGCGGCGGCGACTGACTACACATCCAAATCCTACGCGAAATATGACGGCACGCCGCCCGCGAAAGTCGTTCCACGATCGACTCCCATGCGATTATCGAAGTCGCAGACGCGTAAAATGCTGCGTCAGTCGCTGGCCCAGCGGTCGCGACTGTCGTTAGCTGCCGAATGGGCGACGTCGGGAGTTATCTCGCTGGTCGTCGCTGCCACATTGTTGCTGGTGTCCGCGGTGATCGGTCTGCGCCATTCTGCGGTGTCGCCGATCACGATTGCTCCCTACGTGTGGATGGCGTGCGTGATATGGCTGGGCTCGGCGGGGCTTCTTGGTTTGGGCAAGGCGTGGGAATCCAACGACGGGGAAAGTTTACCTCGCCGGTTGGCGGCCTCGTTTCTCGGTGCTGGGGTTGGCCTGCTCGCCTACCTGCTCGCGGCCGCCTTGATGGTACCGCTTGACCAGGGAGTGACTCGCGAAATCGAAGCGACGTCATTGCTGTCGACGTTCTATCAAGAGTCTGGGGTGCCGACAGCGGCCGCGATGATGGCTCACTTTGCCATGCTGTTCGCGATCCTGCGAATGTGGAAACCCGTCGACCCGCTGCGCCGCCGGCGGCTGAGCCTATGGGCGATCGCGGTGGCCGTGGTCGGCGAATGGGTTGTGCAGCAAGTGATCCCGATCCCGCAACCGGCGGGGATGTTGATCGCCGGAGGCATTATCTTGATGTCGCAGATCTCGGCTCCCTGGGTGAAGTCGGATTCCGTCTCGACGCTCAGCTCGACTTCATGAATTTTTCGTATCAAGGTCTGACAATGAAATCCTCAAGCAAGTGGATCGCGGTGGTGGTCGCAGCGGTGATGTCGGTGGCCTCTAGCGGCCTCGTCAGCATGGCCGACGATCGAAAAACCGACGATCCGACGAGCGTCGATCAGGCGAGTGATATGGAATCGCCGGCGGTGGCGGAACAGTCATCCGCGCTGAGTGTGCCACCGCTGGACCAAGTTGACTATCCGCTCGATCGACCGAACTGGATCGAGGAGCACCGCATCCCCAGCCCGCCCAGCAATGGTGAAGATCTGTTGATTTCGGTCAGCTCCGGCCCGACCGCCTCGCCCGAGGTTGCCACCGAAATGATGGAGGTGATGGCGCGTGGAGCGGTGGAGAACTATCTCGAACAGATGGCACATGACGGCCCCGAGATCATTCCCGCCGAACAGCTCCAGGTCGACATGGACTGGGTACGTGACGAGCTGATTTCACGCCGGTACGACGGCACCGTGGGCAGTGGCGATGAGGTTCGCTATGAGAGCGCGTGCTTGCTTCGAATCAGTGAAGCGGAACAACGGCAACTCGCTGAGTCAATTCAGAATTACCGCCTGCGGGGTCGTCTATCGACTATCGGAGCGATCGTCTTGATCGGTTTCGCCGGCCTACTCGGCGGCTCGGTCGGACTGGGCTGGTTGGCCTCGCGCCAGCAACCCAACACAACTGCCGCAAGCCGGCCGTCGATTTAATCGTAGTTCAGTCGACAATGGTGAGCCGAATGCCGTCAGGCATCGGGTAAGGATCGTCGGAACAATAACTGGCGGATTGTCGCCTTTCGCTCCGCGA
>JBDNIG010000357.1:0-11460 GCA_041688415.1 Rhodopirellula sp.
ATGCGTTTCTTTTCTATGCTTTATCGCTTTACTTGAGCCAATTCCGCGAGATCGATATTGCGGGTGCTTGGTATTGCCGATGGGAAATTTCACGTGACGATTCCATTCCGCGACCGTTCATCGATCTGAAGCCCGCGATCGATCTAGCTCATTGGTTTCACGCCCTCGCTGTGTTCAATGCATCAGGATCATTGCGACCAATCGCAGAACTTTCGCTGGCGAATCCCGCAGGCCGTGAACTTGGCCAACAGCTGAACGAACTGAGCGAATTTTATCTCAATGGGAGTCCAATTGAAGCCGGACGGACCGCGAGTCGAGCTTCCTCGCTGCTCAGCGACGGATCTTTCTCCCAGATTCCACTTCATCACGAAATCGTGACTCAGTTGTCCCATCGTTTGGGACAGTTAGCTGGGCAAAACTTCGAGGGCCAGTCCAAAGCAGGCGTCAAATTGGATCAGACCGAGTTGGAACGACAAGCGAGGTACATTGAACATTATTTTGACGCAGGCCAGCTCAACCTTGCCTTCGGTTTGCTGCGAGAATGGATTGTCAATTGGGTTGTCGTTCAAATTGACGACGCCTCGGAGTGGCTGAAGCGTCCCGTTCGTGAAACGATTGAACATGGGCTCGGTGGGTTGGGTCAGGTTTTCACAGCCAAAGACCCTCGCGACATTAAACGTAAACGATATCTGCACCAAGCCGTTCGCGGCTCCTTCTCCGATCAGCAACGAGAATGGGCACAGCGTTGGAATCGGGTCTGTGAAATCAGAAATGCTTTACAACATCACGGGATGAAACCGGCCGTTTTCGAACCACATCGAAAAGACATTGAAGAAGCTGAGCGGGACTGGCGTTGCTGGCGAGACTGGCAACCACCTCCGAAATTCGGCGGGGGCGGCGGACGCTTGTTGATTTGCCCAATTGGCCTCACCCCTGGGGTCCTGTTTTCAGCGGTAACCCACGTCCAACCTGATCGAATTCTGGTAATCGCGTCAGGACAATCGGCAAACTTCATCAATGAGGCAATGAAACAGGCGAAAAGCACAGTCAAGATTCAAATCATGCTCATGGACGACATACACACGGGCATTGACGAGTTCGATAAGCTAGTCGCGGAATCGTCATTGATGCTGTTTGAGGCCGATGAGATTCACGCCAACTTTACCGGCGGCACCTCGCTGATGGGAGCATTGGTTAACAGGTTAGTCGCCCGAAGCCGTCGTGAATATCAGCGAGTCGTCCGAGAGTTTGTGTTGATCGACAAGCGAACTCCGCAAGCCCAACGCGATCACCCGTGGGAACTGGGAGATATCTACTACTTAGATGGCAAGCCATCGAGTACGCAAATTGATGCTGGCGAACCATTAGCAGAGAGAGTTGAGAACCAATGAAAGATAATTCAGCCACCATCACCGCGACCTACCGGATCGTCACGCAGATGTTTTGTGCGGGGGTGGATCAGCAGTCTGCCGAATTGCGATTGGCAAGTTTTAAAGGTGCGCTGCGGTTCTGGTGGCGGACCCTGATGGCTGGCAAATTCGGCAATGACATTAATAGACTGTACACTGCGGAAGCCAGTTTGTTTGGGGCAACTGAACCGGGGTTTGGACAATCGAAGGTCAGGCTGAGATTGCGGAACGTGGAATTGGCAAAGATAGTCAGTCCGCCGGAAATCTTCGAGCGTGGTTCACTGCTCGGGACACATTACCTCGGTTACGGACTGATGGAAGCGTTTGCGTCACGGAAAAAGGGAACGGAGGCTGGGCAATTGACACGAGGAATGATTCCATCAGGCCGCTTTACAGTCGACTGTCGATGTTCGAGGGAAGCGTCTGCTGAGCAAGTCGAACAAATGAAGGCCGCCCTCGTTTTGCTGGGAACATTCGGTGGACTGGGGAGTCGTTCACGAAAGGGATTCGGCAGCTTAACGCTGACATCACTCCAACAGCGAGGAGAGAAGATGGACTTGGGCGATTCAGTCGAAGACAGGATTCGACAAATCGATTTTTCCAATTTAGACTTATCTCATTGGACTGCCTGGAACCGGGAGAGCCGGATTGTAGTTGTGCAAAGTCCTCAAACGCTGCGTCCGGTTGACTTGCTCGACGCAATTGGACGTGAACAAGTTCATTTTCGTAGCTGGGGCAGAGATGGCAAAGTTCTTGGAAAGCCATCCGAAAGGAATTTTCCTGATGACCACGACTTGAGCAAAGGGCAAACAGTCCGCTCCGATTATCCACACCGCGTCGCGTTCGGATTGCCGCACAACTACGGAAAAGGTGTCAGTAACTCTGTGGTGCCCGCGCAACATGAACGACGAGGTAGCCCGCTGTTTATGCACATCGACCAATTTGATGCGAATGACAATCCGACGGCGGTGCTTGGATTCCTACCAGCAGAGTTTCTGAGCGAGCGCGAGCCGATCAAGTCGTTTGGGAGAAATAGGACGTTGTCGATGGAAGAGAGTTTTTGGTTTCCAATCCATGCCTACCTCGATCGGTTGATTTCCGACGGAACAAAGCCCAGGGAACGATCAGGCTACGATCAGTTTCCAGACGATTCGACATGGTGGAAAAAACAGAATGAACGTTTAGATGCGAAGGAGATCCAAATTGGCTAAGAAATATCATCTCTCGTTTTCGATTGGACCTGTCCAGATGTTTGTGGCTCAGTCGCGGAGGACGCGTGACCTCTGGGCTGGCAGCGTCCTGCTGTCTTGGCTGGCGGAATCGGCATTGGTGGCGATCGAAAAGCATTTCAAAGAGAAATTTGACCATGGTGCCGCTAGGACAATCATCCCCGATCGTTCCAACTCGCGTGGTGATCTGACTTCGATTAAAAACGGCTTTGGCGGGGTTCCCAATCGGTTTGAGATTGAATTTGCTTCCGTAGACGATGCCGTCCAAGCGGGCTCGATTGCCCAGCAGGGGTTCCGCAGCGATTGGGTGACGGCGTGCGAGGCGGTGTGGGGTGTCATTGGTGATGCTGCAGACCAGGGCAACGCGACCGAAGCGATCTGGAAACGCCAAATTGAGAACTTCTGGGAACTGAGCTGGATCGTCGCCACACCATCGAGCAGCCGAAGAACAATCGGTGATATCGCGGCCGCTCGAAAGCTGATTCGCGATGTATCCGTCACCGAAGAAGGCGGTGTCAAGTGCTCGCTGATGCACGAGTGGCAGGAGCTGTCGGGCTTTCATCGCAGTCGAGAACAGACCGCGTTCTGGGATGCGGTTCGAGACTGCCGTGGTGTTGGGAGGCTGAACATTCGCGATGGCGAGCGTCTGTGCGCGATGGCGTTGATCAAACGCCTGTTGCCGAGCGTGGATGAACAAGTTTTTGGGCGTTCGCTTCAACAGAAAAATTGGCCATCGACCGCTTTCTTGGCGGCGGTGCCTTGGCTGCGTGAAGTTCAGCAATCGGGAGAGGCTTTGAAAGCAGCGGATGTTTACGTCTCGGCAGCCGCTAAGGCGGGAGTCGATCAAAGCGAGTTCGAAGCAGCCAGGGACGCGGGGGTGGCGTGGGCGAAAGTCGATGGACCGGCGTGGTGGCCGGGTGCGATTGCTGGCAACGATTGGGGCATCAGCGCCGAAGATCAGAGTACGCTGACCGTTCAGCTTCGTGACGTGTATCGACTTGTCGGCGACCGCAGGCCAGTTCCCTTTTACGCATTGCTGCTGATGGATGGAGATTCAATGGGCAAGCTGCTCGAAGTGATCAAAAGTCCGAGCGAACTTAGCCGCTGCCTGAATCGGTTCACTTCCACCGTCAATCAGACCGTCCAGAAACATGGCGGACGAACCGTTTACGCTGGTGGCGACGACGTCATGGCACTGCTGCCTGCAGGCGAAGCACTTGCGGCAGCGGACCGGTTGAGTCACCAGTATCAGGCCGCTTTTGCAGATGCACTGAACGGGAAGGATGTCGCGGCCACCATTTCGGCGGCGATTGTGTACGCGCACTGGAAGCAGCCTTTGCGGCAAGTCCTCCAGCACGCTCACCGCTTGCTCGACGATGTCGCTAAGAATGCTACCGGCCGTGATGCTGTTGCAATCGGAGTCGTGAAAGGCTCGGGGCTGAATGCGCAGTGGGCGGCTCCCTGGAAAACGGTTCGCGAGCAAAACATTGTCGGGGGCGACGATTCAATCATTCATCGCTTCCAGGATTCCCCAAACAGCGACGCTAAGAAAGAACCAGTGTTTAACGCCTCGTTCGTCTATCACCTCCGCAGCCAGTTCTCGCGATTGCTGGGCGACACACCGGATCACCCCGGCAGCTTTGGTCTAATGCACGAAGCGTTCCAGATTGCCGACGATGAACACAGCATACTTTTAGCGTTGGCCAATGCGGAGTACCGCCGCCGTCTGTCTGGTGAAGACCGCAAACGAACGTTGGATGAAACGCGAAACGTGGTGAAGCCATTGATCGAACTGACACGTCACTTCGTTCGCGATCAAGAACCGGATCTCCGACGCGTCGGCTTCGACGGATGGCGCGTGGCTCGATTTCTAAAACAGATTCACGATGGAGAGATGCAGGATCATGAGTGAAACCCGCTGGTACCAAATCACGCCAGCCGATAGCTGGTTCTTTGGCGATAGTCGTCCTGCCAATGCGGGGGAAGATCAATTGGATTTGCAGAGTCTCTTTCCACCCCATCCACAGACGGTTGTCGGCTCGATCCGGGCGGCGCTGGCGCGCAGGCTCGGTTGGCACCACGGTGAATGGGACGAGAGGGTGAAGGCCCAGCTCGGCAACGGTTTTGATGATGTGTCGCCGTTGCGGTTTGCGCCGCCGATGTTGGCGATCGAACGCGAGACGGAATCCCCAGGACGCGGATTGCAGCTTCTATACACACCCCCAAAGCATTTGCTTGGTGAGGTCAAGGTTGGTAGTGAAGGCACGGGGGTGCCGCAGTCAGTCTTTTATCCGCGTGATTGGCTTCGACCGTCGACCAAACGTTTCATTACCGACATGGGCGAGGTCCACTTACCCTTGTTTCCTGAACAGACAGACGACGCCGATCCGAAGCGACTGCGAACAGCGGATGAGTTTTACATCACGACGGTCGGTATGCAGAGTGTGCTGGTTGGAGACAAGCCGAATCCGAAGGAGCTGATTCATCGTTCGCGTTTGTTTGCGATCGAAAACCGCATCGGCATCGACCGCAATCCTGAAAAACGTTCGATGTACAGCCCTGGGCACGTTCGATTGGCCGACGGTGTTTCGCTGGTGACTGGCGTGGACGGACTCGATGACGAACTCGAATTGCCTGCGGTCTTTCCTTTCGGGGGAGAGTCGCGGCAAGCAGTCTGTCAGCGATTGCGACAAGCTCCGACACTACCGCAGTCGCAACCTGGTGTGTGCGTCGTGCTCGTCACGCCGGCGCGTTGGGAGGACTGTTGGCATGGTGCTCGGCCCGGCGGCTCGGCCAGCGGTCTGCATGAATCGCTGGCTTCGACGGTGACAACATGTACTATCGAACGGCCAACACGCATCGGCGGATTTGACTCTCGCACGAAGACGTCCCAAACGCTCCAGGCATACACTCCCGCCGGTTCCGTTTGGTGGCTCGATAAACCCGCGTCACCGCCCGAGGACGGAAGGTGGTTGGCATTGGGCGAGCGGACCACTTTGGGTTACGGTGCCGCGCTGCTGGGTCGCAATCCGCTGGGATAAAAGAAGGCAACAAACGTAGTCGGCATGTCTACACGTGCCGTCCCTAACAAAACAATTTCATCCCGAAAGGAGCATTATGAATAGCCGCTTATTTGGTATGTTGGCTGAGACGTCGGTTCATCCTGGTAGTGGTCAGGATGCTGGCTTCGTTGACCTGCCCGTCGCTCGCGAGAAAGCGACGGACTTTCCCGTCATCGTCGGATCTTCCCTCAAAGGAGCACTCAAGGACGCCATGCGTGATGCGGAGCTAGAAAACCTCGAGCAGATTTTTGGCAAACAGGAAGACGCCGGTCAGTTGATTGTCGGCGATGCTCGATTGTTGCTATTGCCAGTCCGCAGCCTGCAAGGAGCGTATCGTTGGGTGACCTGTCCGCAGCTTCTGAATCGTTTTTCACGTGACGCGGCAAGAGCGGGCGTTGGCGGTCTTCCGAAAACCCCCCAGGTAGAAGACGGCAACTGCTTGAGCAACATCACGATTGGCAAACCGCTGTACCTTGAAGAGCGACAATTCGATTCGATCGGTGAAGTAGAAACGTCAATCATCGACGCGGTCGGTCCGCTGATGCCATCGGTGCGTGATTTCCTCCTCGAACGATTGGTCGTGCTCAGCGACAACGATTTTTCATGGTTCGCCCGCTATGGTCTGTGTGTTAATGCTCGCAATCGATTAGACATCGAGAAGAAAACTAGCACGAACCTCTGGTATGAAGAGACGCTGCCTCCCGACTCACTGTTCTATTGCGTTCTCTCAGACCGCAGTCCGAGTGTTGATGCTGTGGCTGCGGTCGAGCGCAAGTTGAGTGGAATTGGCTACCTCCAGGTCGGTGGGAATCAGACCGTTGGCCAGGGCGTGTTCGCCATCACGCCAATTGGTTCTGACGTCTCGCGAGAGGTGACCGCATGAACGCGACTTCAACGAAATCCACGCTCGACCAGCAACGGGCTGCCCACGCACTGACGATGATTCACAAACTCGACCCGAATAAATACGACGGCATGTACGTCAGCTACGTCTCGGCCTTACCCGCCATGATCGTGATGAACGGCATCGGTCAAGCATTAGCGACGGAGTTGGCCAAGGACAAAGGGAACGACAAGTCGCACCGACATCTGTTCGATCACGTGACAGATTGGTTGACTCGGCCCGGTCGCCCGCTCGACGCGGTAGAGAAGGCGGGCGATCCGAGATCAGTTTTCAATGCACTTGCCGAATCGCAAGAGGTCTACATCGCGGCCCAGATTGAGGCGATGGCGTACATCCATTGGCTGAAGCAATTCGCGCGAGCCTTTTTGGTCGATCGAGCGTTTGATCCTAATGAGTCTGGCGATGAATAATAATCTGCACGGAGGAACTTAGAATGTCCGTTTATCACTCACCCTTGCCAAATGAATTTGCTGAAGCGGCCCCTTGGAAGCAGACCTCCAGCGGAAATTTAGGTTTGATTTTTGACAAGTGCGGGGACACTTGGACCTGGGACGCGCCGGACGGAAAAGTTCTCGAGTTCAATCCGCCCAAAGACGAACGGGCGGGTAAGAACCGCGACTGGTTGACCGAGTTCGTGGATAGAGCCAACAAACGCGTTGGTCATCCCGATGCGAAACTGCAGAACGCATGTATTCGCCAGCGACGAATGATCCAGCGGATGGGCGGTAAAGTTTGCTATGTTCACAACGAGAGTCGTTTTGTCACGGGCATGGGTCGACAGCACCCGCTTGAGAATGGATTTTCCTGGCATCACACGCTCGGCGTGCCTTATCTAGCTGGTAGCGGCCTCAAAGGCATGTTCCGTGCCTGGATGCGTGAATGCGGACTGGAGGACCACGGGGAACGGATGATCGAACTGTTTGGCGGACCAGGACGAATTGGCGAGTTGATCTTTTTCGACATGCTACCCTTGGAACCGGTTCGCGTCGTGAAGGAAATCATGACGCCGCACTACGGCGAGTACTATCGCAAGCCGAAACCGGGACAGCAACGCGAAGCCCCCGGCGATTGGCAATCTCCCAATCCGATCTCGTTCCTGGCGGTCGAGGCTGGTCAGGAATGGCAGTTCGGTATCACGCTGCGCTCCTTGACAGACCAATTCGGTAGACCGAAACGGTCGCCACAGTGTCGCCGCGACCGACTCGACGAGTTGCTTGGGAAATCAATCGTTGGTGAAGATGGTTTGCTCGACGGACTCGGATGGGTTGGCGTGGGTGCCAAAACCAACATCGGCATGGGGCGTTTTAATTCTGACTCGGACATCGCGAGACGGATCGAAGCGGAAGAAGAAGCAGTTCGCCAGCAACGCGAGGTAGCGGCTGAGCAAGCTCGCGAAGCTGCTAACTTCCAAGCATCACTCGCCGACGCGTCACCGGAGTTACAGGTGCTAATGAAGCAGCAAAAATCGGAGGGCTGGACCCGGGCTCCCGATAATCAAAAAATGACACACGCTTTATTGGAATTCGCAAAGTCGAATCCCAGTCCGCCACAAGATTGCGTCGATTGGATTCGTGAGTTTCTAGAATCGATCCCAGGATATGATGGTGTTTGGGATCAACCGAATGCAATGAGAGGCAAACGAGCAGACCAACCAGTCTATGGGAACAAGAAAGGTTCGAAAATTCGAGATATCGTCAATTCACTGAATCCTGCATTAGACAACTAGTTCCGAGTGACATAAGCTAATAATGGCTTACTCACTCGCTATCTCTGTTCGGCTGCACGAAGGTTGGTATCACGGTGCTGGTTCCATTTCGTCGCCAGCTCGTTTGTTTCAAGCGTTGATTGCTGGACGCGGTATGTCGGGCCCGATTCCTCACGAATCGAACGAGGCGGTCGAGTGCTTGCCAGCAGTCGTGTTTGGGAGTCCCGCACCCCGTTCGTAGCGACCGATCATCTGAGAATTCGTAATCACGAAAAGAAGGATCCCGAGCGCTACGCGGCGGCGGAGCAACGCGAGTTGGAACGCCTCGTTCGGAAAGAACTCAACCGACGTCCATGGCTGGCCGCATTCTCGGACAGTGTCACGATTGAACGTGCATCCCACACGCTCCTTGGCGGGACGAAAACGTCGTGGATGAAATTCCGTCGAACGCGTCAACGCGGTGGCGGACATCACGCATCGACACAAGGCTATGGATTCCGCCTGATGTTCGATACCCCGCCGAAGGCCCGATCGCACTTGGCTATGGCAGCCATTTTGGACTGGGACTGTTCTTGGTAGCGGGCACTTGATTGGGTTTCCTGGACGATAGACGCAGTCAGCGAAAAAAAGGTATGAGCGAAAAAAAGGTATGCGGACTCGCTTCACCACGATCGCATTATTGAGTCCGAGACCCTTTTCTTCGCCAGGGATTACTGACGAATGGGGCAACGATCTTGAATTTCCTGCGGCGTTCCGGCGAACACGCCGGGATGGTAAGCCGAAGGGCATTGTTCAAATACTGCAGAGCTAAACGATGATTCGCAACGAAACCGAATATCAAGAAGCGGCGACGCGATTACAGGGCGAGCGCGAGCGCGCTGCGGCACTTGCAAGGCAACTGAAGCAGCAAGGTCGATCGACCGATGAGATTAAGCGGCTTGCCGATCCGATGGAGTCGTTTCATTTGCAATTAGCCGAGGAAGTCGAGAGCTACGAACGACTCAAACGCGGCCAGTTCTCTGAGATTGAGAACTTGCATGGCGTGGGGCGACTGCTGGTCGGTTTGCGAATCGCCCGCAATCTGACGCAGCGTGAATTGGCGGAAAAGCTGGGGGTTCACGAGTCACAAATCTCGCGCGACGAACGCAACGAATACCATGGCGTCACGGTCCAGCGAGCCGCTGCGATCCTCGATGCCCTTGGGGCTCGACTCACGTCGCATGTCGACTTGGATGAACTCGCGTCCAGCTAAGGACCTTTCGGCGTGCATCCCTTCGGTTTCGGCATCGGTGAAGCAAAGGTACGGGCGAAGCAACGGTACGCGGACTCATTTCACCAAGATAGCGGCATTGGTCCTGGAGCCTTTACTTCGCTCGCGGGCGAATCACCCATTTGACCGTTTACATCCAGGCCGGTGTTCAGCCCGCAGACGAAAGTCCGCCAAGGAACTGAATACGCGTCCGTTTCCAGTTGATGGATGCTGCGGCGACTTTGAATCCGAGTATGTCTCCGAAACGTAACAATCGCGATCAGCCGCAGAGTGTTAGTTTGGACTGCGAAACCTTTGGAGTTGACATGCAGGAAAGTAGTCACAAGTTTGTTGCACGTTTCGCCCCAAAGGGGCAGTTCTATGACAGCCCCAGGCAACGCCTGGGGTTTGTATGGGCGAGATCAAATAGCAAGCCCCAACGGGGCGGACCTAAACGATACACCCAGGAACCATCATACGCGTCGCCACTGATCGATGGGGCGACACTGGCCAACCGCTCCGAATAGGACCGCCCCGTTGGGGCTAACGAATCATCACCGAATCGAATCCCAGGGCGATGCCCTGGGCTTTCATAGTGATGCCCCGTTGGGGCGAATTGAGTAACCCGACGCGTTAGCGGGGGATTCTATCCTCGCAGGACGCGTTCGTACGCGTCGACCATGGGATCCCAGCCGAACTGGCTGATTGTCTGGGGGGCGGTGGCTGAGAGGCGTGCTCGTAGGCTCGCGTCGTTGAGGATCGTGCGTAGGCCGGTGGTGAGGGCGGTGGTCTTGTTGTCGACTAGCCAGCCGTTTTCTCCGTGCTGGATCGCCGAGCGGACGCCGCCGCCAGCATCGACGGCGAGCACGGTGAGGCCGCCCGCCATCGCTTCGAGAAGGGCTGATGGGAAGCCTTCGTAACGACTCGGCAGCACCAGCACGTCGGACTCGGCTAGGTAAGGCCAGACCGAATCGACCCAACCGCTGAATTCGACGTGGTCTGAGAGGGGATGCTTGCGGGCGAGCGTCTCGAGGTCTTGCAGTTCATTCCCATCGCCGAGAATTTTCAATGTCCAGGCGGGCGAGTCCGCTTCGCGCGTGATCTCAGCGAGTGCGTCCAGCAATCGATCGAAACCTTTTTCACGTTCGAGTCGGCCGATCGCGATCAGACGGATCGGCGAAGTGACACGTTTCGCCGCCCGCAGTTCGGTATAACCGGGTGGCGGCGGCTCGACGGCCGACTCGATGACGAGCGTGTTCGCTTTCATTCTTTGATTTAATGTCGCGGCCACATTCTCGCTCAAGCAGACCACGGCGTCGGCTTGGGGATACAAACGCTCGCGCAACCATTCACGCAGTCGCCCCAGCGATTGGTGAGCCGGATCGCTGCGTTCGCTGACGACGATGCGTGGACGGTGGCGCATCCCCCGTGTTGCCAATAAAACGAGTAGGTTCGTCGCGTCGCAGAACGACAGCACGACGTCGTAGTCGGCTTGGCCGATTGCCGCTCGCAGTCGCTTGACCCGCTGCATCCATCCGACTCGCCGCCGCGTCGTTGACATCACGTCGAGCGGAATCCACCGCACCGCATCGCTGAGCGGGTGACGTCGGCGGGTTCCGTTATCGAGTGTGATCAAGTCGACGCTGTGCCGCCGCCCCGCCAGTCGTCCCGACAATCCCGCCATCACTCGCTCGGCACCACCGCCATTGAGCGAATGGATCACGCAGGCGATTCTCAACGGAGGCTCCTCCGCAGCACTCCGGCCGGGCGCTGCGGTGGTTCGGTCAGTCGTTTCGCGAGAGGGATCAGTCAATGGGTCTTTCGCCTCGGATTAGCTTGCAGCCTTTTCCGGTCAACGATGGATCGGCAGCGCGTGCTCGACTAGGGATTCGGCAGATGCTG
>JBDNIG010000050.1:0-12271 GCA_041688415.1 Rhodopirellula sp.
AACAATTATTTGCAAGCGACCGTGGTGTTTCCCAACGGCACGCCCTCGTCGGCGACCGACAAGGCCACTCGCAGGATGGAGGAGGCCCTGGCGCGGGTGAGCGACCAGATTGCCACCGCGCGGGCGGCGGAAGAACAGCGTCCCGCCGAGGAGATCTATCCCGTGGACAAGGGTACCTACATCGGCCCCGTACGATTGGCCTACCGTGAGGTCGGCACGATCACGAACACGCAGGGGCCGATGGGCGGCCAGGGCGGTAACGGCAGCAATTCGGGACAGATATTCGCTGAGCTGCACGGGCCGGAGATTCGAAATATTGGCAGCGAAGACCTCATCAATCGCTGGCGGCATGAGGTCGGCGAAATCCCTGGGATCGAGAAGATCACGTTTGGTAGCGTCGGGACCGGGCCCGGTGGCAAGCCGATCGAGTTCAAACTGCTCGCCACGAGCGACCATGTCGACGAACTGCTCGCCGCCACCGAGACGATGAAAGACCGCGTCGCCAAGTTCGCGGGCGTCTATGACATCACCGACGACAACACGCCGGGCAAGTGGGAGTTCCAATTTCGAGTCAAGGACGACGCGTTGTCGACGGGGGTGACACCCACGGACCTCGGGCAAACGGTTCGCAATACCTATTACGGCGCCGAAGTCATGCGGCTGCAACGCGGACGGCATGAAGTCAAGTTGATGGTCCGATATCCGCGTGCGGAGCGTGCGTCGCTGGTGAATTTTCGCGAGATCCAGGTCAGCGATAGCACCGGCACCTTGCGCCCGATTGGCGAACTCGCCGAGGTCGAGCTGCAGCGTGGGTTCTCGGAAATCAATCGCGTCGACCAACAGCGCAGCATCAAGATCGGTGCCGACCTCGACGAAACCACCGCCAACGCGGATTTGATCATTGGCGAATTGAAAAAGGATTATTTGCCCGAGTTCGCGCGGATGTATCCGAACGTGTCGATTCGTTGGGAAGGGCAGCAGGAACAGAGCCGCGAATCGGTCGGCAGCCTGATCGTCGGTTTCGTGGTGGCGATTTTGTGCATGTTCGTGCTGTTGGTGCTGCAGTTTCGCAGCTACGCCCAACCGCTGTTGATTCTCGCGATTGTGCCCTTTGGCATGATCGGCGCGGTGTGGGGACACGCGTTCTTGGGGCTGCCGTTGACGCTCTTCAGCATGTTCGGCTTGGTGGCCCTCGCGGGGGTCGTGGTCAATGACTCGATCGTGCTGATCGATTTTATCAACTCGCGTGTGCGGTCCGGTGAAACACCGTTGAATGCGCTCCTGCAGGCGGGCGAACGCCGGTTCCGCCCGATCATGTTAACCAGTCTGACGACGATTGCCGGGTTGTTGCCGCTGCTGTTCGAGAAGTCCTTTCAGGCGCAGTTGCTCATTCCGATGGCCGCGAGTCTGGCGTTCGGTTTGATGCTCTCGACCACGCTGGTGCTCGTGCTGATTCCGGTGTTGTACATGTTGTACCTGCTGATGTTGCAAGCGCTGGGGATTTCATTTGTGGAGGTGCAGGAGTGACACGCTGTCGAGCAACCGTCGCATCTCGGCGACCGCTTCCTTCATGCCCACCATCACGGCGCGGCTGACGATGCAGTGGCCGATGTTCAGTTCTCGCATGCCGGCGATACCGGCGACGGGGCGGACGTTGGCATAGGTCAGCCCGTGCCCGGCGTGCAGTCGCATGCCGTGATCGGTGACTTGCCGACCGACGGATCCGAGCCGCTCGAGTTCCATGGCCGTTTGCTCGCGCGAGGCCACATCGTGCTTGTCCGCGGCAACCGCGTAGGGGCCCGTGTGCAGTTCGACGGCATCGACGCGGAGCGCCGCGGCAGCGTCGATTTGGGTGGGATCGGGATCGAGAAACAGACTCGTTTGAATACCAGCCTCCCGGATCCGAGCGACCGCATCGCGAATCCGGCCGCGATCGCCCGCCACATCCAAACCGCCTTCCGTCGTCACTTCCGCGCGGCTCTCCGGCACGAGCAACGCCCAATCGGGCCGCAACCGGCAACAGATCCCGAGCACCTCGTCGGCGCACGCCAACTCGAAATTCGTGCGGACACGAACGGTTTGCATGAACAGCTCAACGTCGCGGTCTTGGATGTGCCGGCGATCCTCGCGAAGATGGAACGTGATCCCGTCGGCGCCGCCGTGTTCCGCCAGCGCCGCGGCCACCACCGGATCGGGTTCGGTCGTACGTCGCGCCTGCCGGACGGTGGCGACATGGTCGACGTTGACGCCGAGATCGATGAAATGGGGCATGACGGGGGAAGAGCGAGGGGGAGGGGGGGAGAGGGGGAATCGATTACCGACTTGGAATGTTCATTTTGCAGTCTTTCTGGCCGCGTAGCAACCGTAGCATGGAAGCATCTGCCCACGAGCTTGTTGGGGGGAGCGAAAGAATAAGTCGCGTAGTGGACGAGGCAACGAGTCCTTCGCTGCTGGACTCGTTGCCTCGTCCACTACCATTGAGCGTGCGTTATCGGATCGATGGTTGTTGCTCGTCAGAATCACTCGGCGGCGGATTCGAAGTCCCACGGTACTGCCGAACGAGCGAACGCAGCGGCGAACCGAAGCTGAAATAGCACAACATCAGCGGCAGCGCCACCCAGTGCAACAACACCACACCGACGACCGCGAAGAGAGCCTGGCCGATTTGGTTGGGCGTTCGTCGGCCCTGCAGTAGCTGGGCAAAAACGTGTGGGTAGCGAAATCGTGATACCATCAGGAACGCGAGTAGCGCGGCCAACACCGGTATGAAAAAGTGTGACGCCTCGAGCGTCCACGCACTCATGCCGCCTACCCAGGCCGGGTATTGATCTGACGTTGCGTAAAATTTCACGTCCGTAATCGCGATCGCGAAGGCGGCCAGGGTGCCCGCCGCCGCCGGACTGGGCAGCCCTTCGAACCCTTCGTGATCGTCATCCTCCGGCGTTTCGACGTTGAAACGAGCCAATCTCAAGAGCACACAAATGGCGAACAACACACCGATCGCCCACGTCAATCGCTGGGGCAACGCATCGCTAATTCGCCACACGATCACGGCGGGAGCAACCCCGAAGGTAACCGCATCGCAGAGTGAGTCCAGTTCCGCACCAAACCGACTGGCCTGGCCCGTCAAACGGGCCGCCGATCCGTCGAGAGCATCAAACAACATGCCACCGAAAATCAGCAGCCCGGCGGCGTAGAGTTTGGTTTCCAAGTCCCACTCGAGAGTGGCCGTGCTGACGGCGATGGCAATCGCGGCCAATCCGCACACGCCGTTGCCGAGGGTCAGTACGGTGGGCAGTACGGCGAGGGTTAGTCGCCGGCGTTTTCCAGGACGTCGGCGCCGCCGGCGACGGTATCGACCTGCCTTGCGCACGACTTCCTCGTCGTCCTCGGCGTCGTCCGCAGGGTTCTCGTCCGCAGCGATATCGTTGCTAGCGTGGAAGTCCGACTCGTCAACGGGCTCCGTCCATTCTGGATCGATATGCCGCGGTTTGAGTTCACTCATGATCCGAGCGTGTCCAATTCGGGTGGAAGATGTATCGGGTATTGGGCCAAAAAAAGTCACCCCAGCGGAAAAAGTCTCCGATCGAGGCTTCGATCACGCGTCCGTCGTCTCGGGAGCTCACCAACTCGGTGCGCATTCCTAGTCGTTTGTCAATCGATCGTATTTGGGGTTAGCCGTTTCGGCGTTAGCGTTAGCGGGCTGTTGATTTTAGTCGGTTCACCGCTCGCGGGCTGTCGATTTAGTAGCCCGACGCGTCAGCGAGGGACGAGGTTGCATCCCTCGCTTACGCGTCGGGTTATGATTGACACGCGTCGACGAACGCCCCCTGGACGTAATGCACTGAGGAATCTGCCAGGGTGTTCATGGAGAACAAGAGTAGCGTGTACAATACGCGTTTGTCGAGAACACGTCTCCTCTCGCGTTTGCCTCCATCGCCGTTGCCACGCCCGTCATGATCACGCCTCGCTATCTTGTTCCTTTTGATTCGCGTCGCGCCACCCACCGGTTCACCGACGTGCTCATCATCGGCGGTGGCTTGGCTGGACTGCGTGCGGCGCACGCTGTCGAGCCCAACCTGTCGGTCCTCGTCGTGACGAAGGATGAATTGCGTGAATCCAACAGCAACTACGCTCAGGGCGGCATCGCCGGCGTGCTCGATCCGGAGGATTGCTTCGAAGATCATATCCGCGATACCTTGATCGCGGGCGCCAACCTGTGTGACCGAGAGGTGGTCGAACGGGTGATTCGCGAGGGGCCGCTGCGGATTGAGGAGCTGATTCGCTGGGGCACCCAGTTTGACACCCATGCCGGTGAACTCGCCTTGGGGCGGGAAGGGGGGCACTCGCATGAGCGTATCGTTCATGCGATGGGCGACGCGACGGGTCGAGAAATCATGCGTGCGGTCATCGCACACACCCGCGCCGCGGCCAATATCGACATCTGGGAAAATGCGTTCACCATCGACCTGCTCACCCTCGAAGGACGCTGCCGAGGTGCCGTGATTGTCCGCGCCGGTGAACAACCCACGATGGTCTGGGCCAAGGAAACCATTCTATGCACGGGAGGCGTCGGTCAAGTATTTCGTGAGTCAACCAATCCCGCCGTCGCTACCGGTGATGGCACTTCGCTCGCCTATCGCGCCGGCGTCGAACTGCGGGATATGGAGTTCATCCAGTTTCATCCCACGGTCCTGTACATCGCGGGCTCATCACGCTCACTCATCACCGAAGCGGTCCGCGGGGAAGGAGCCTATCTGGTCGATGCACGCGGCGAGCGATTCATGCCCAAATATGACGATCGGGCCGACCTGGCACCCCGGGACATTGTTAGCCAGTCGATCGTGAGCCAAATGAATGAGACCTCGCAACCGTGTGTCTACTTGAGTCTCGCGCATCTCGACGCCGACCATGTCCGCAGTCGCTTTCCTGGGATTGCCGAATCGTGCCAGCAATTCGGTCTCGACATCACCACCGATCGCATCCCGGTTCGTCCGGGTGCGCATTACATGATCGGTGGCGTCAGCGTGAATAGTCAGGGGCGCACGTCCCTGCCCGGTTTGTGGGCGGCCGGGGAAGCCGCCAGTTCGGGACTGCACGGCGCGAATCGATTGGCCAGCAACAGTTTGCTCGAAGGGCTCGTCTACGGCACCCACGCGGGCGAGGCGGCCAGCCGCGCGGCCGCGGAGGGGCCGCACAAGATGTTGGCGTACCGAATCCAACAAACCCCGCGAGAACAAACTCGGGCGTTCGATATCGCCGATGTCCGCGTGTCGCTCAAGAGTTTGATGGGCCGACGCGTCGGCGTGCAGCGCGATGCTGCGGGGCTGGCCCAAGCCGACGAACAGATTCGATCCCTCGCAGCCTACGTCATGCCACACCAATGCGACACCATCGAGGGCTGGGAACTGCAGAACCTGCTGCTGACCGCCTCCGCGATGACCGCGGCCGCACTGGCTCGCTGCGAGTCGCGAGGGGTCCATTTTCGCAGCGATTTCCCCGAGGCGGACAACGAGAACTGGCGCTGCCACCAAACCCAGCAGATCGATGTCGATGGTGGCTACCCGCAACAAGCGGAATTGATCACGCAGCCGACCGCCGACCACGTTGCCCCCTCGCAATCAAACGAGTAAGTTTTGCATTCACAGCAAACGCCTCCCCCTCTCCACTTCTCTCTCTCCACTTCTCCACTTCTCCACTTCTCCACTTCTCCACTTCTCCACTTCTCTCTCCCCCCACTGGCAATGTCTGTTCCACGCGTTCTCGTACTTCGTGCTCCCGGCACCAATTGTGATGTGGAAACCGCTCATGCCTTCGAAGTCGCGGGGGCGACTGCCGAGCGGGTTCACGTCGGCCGGCTGATGGACAATCCGGCGCTGTACAAGCGATACCAGATTCTGTGCATCCCAGGTGGATTCAGCTACGGCGACGACATCGCAGCCGGACGCATCCTCGCAACCCGGATGCGACACCACCTCGACGACATGATTCACCATTTCGTCGATAGCGGTGACAACCTGGTGCTGGGCATCTGCAATGGGATGCAAGTTTTAATGCGGCTGGGCGTCCTCACCGCAGGTATCGGTGCACCTCAACTAGCGACCGCCGCCGGTGGCCACGAGGAGGCTCAATCGAGTTGGACGGACGACTCCGTTTCGCCGCAGCACGAGGTTCCGCCAGCGACCCTAGCTTGGAACAATCACGGACGCTTTGAGGCTCGCTGGGTGCACTTGGCGGTCGATCAGACGTCGTGTGTTTTCCTCAAAGACATCAAACGGATGTACTTGCCAATGGCGCACGCCGAAGGGAAATTTGTCGTCCGCGACGCGGATTGCCTCGACCAACTTCGCAGTGCCGGGCGGTTGCCCCTACGGTACTGTGACGAGTCCGGTGAAATTCAATCCGAGACGCTGCATTTTCCCAGCAATCCCAACGGTAGCGATGCCAATGTGGCGGGAGTCAGTGATGCATCCGGACGCGTCTTCGGATTGATGCCGCACCCCGAACGGCATGTCGATGCGACCCAACATCCGTTCTGGACGCGGCGAAAAACGCAGCCTGTCGAAGGCGACGGGCTCGCGATGTTCCGTAACGCCGTCGAGTGGTTCGCTTGACACCGGCAGGGACTCGTTTCGCCTTCGGTAAAAACTGGTCGTCGTTTCTCAAGGAGGTCGACGCGGCGCGAGTCGAACAAGCCGTCACGTCCCTGCGGGAATTGCTGAAACTTGATGCCGCGCAGCCGCAACCTCTCAAAAGGAAAACGTTTCTCGATATCGGCTCGGGCAGCGGATTGTTTTCTCTCGCGGCGGTATCGCTCGGTGCCGCCGTCGTGTCGATCGATATTGACCGCGAGAGCGTTGAGTGCACTCGCCGGTTGAAAGAGCAGTTCGAAGATTCGCTGAAGATGCCTGAAAATAATTCGAACATTCCGGCGATCGATCCGTCCGCGTGGCAAATCCATCGTGTTTCCGTGCTCGACGGTGACGCCATGTCAGAACTGGGCAGCTTTGACATTGTCTACAGTTGGGGTGTGCTGCACCACACCGGTGATATGGTTGCCGCCATTGATGCCGCGTCCCAGCATGTCGCCACGGACGGGTGGTTGGCGATCGCAATCTACAATGATCAAGGCGGACCGAGTCGTCGATGGCTCGCGATCAAGCGTGGTTATCACGCCCTACCGACTTGTTTGCGCAGCGTTTATGTGGCGGCAATCGCAAGCCTCCACGAGTTCAAATTCGCGTTGGCCCGAGTCGCCCGCGGGCGCAGTCCGCTGCCGTTGGCCGACTGGCGTGCCAAGCGGGCGGACCGTGGCATGAGTGTCTGGCACGACTGGGTCGACTGGATCGGCGGCCTGCCCTTTGAAGTCGCCGCACCCGAAGCGATCATCCTCCCACTTCGCCGCCACGGTTTTGTCTTGGAAAATCTTCGCACGCTCCGCTCGGGTTGGGGCTGCAACGAATATGTCTTTCGCCGCCAACGGGAGCGTCCCAGCGATGAAGCGGGCAGTTGACCGATCCGCCGTACTCGGTGTCGATGTGGGTGGTGCGAATCTGAAGTATGCGGCCGCGGATGGCCGCTGCTTCGATCGTCCATTCGCCATGTGGACTCGCTCGCATGAACTCGCCGATCAACTCACCGAGGATATTGCTCGGTTCGAAGGAGTGCGGCACCTCGCGGTGACGATGACGGGTGAACTCGCCGACTGTTTTTCGGATCGCGCCGCGGGAGTCACTCACATTGTGGATCAGGTGATGCGTTGTCTACCACGCGTTTCGCTCGGGTCGGCTTCGTTTTATGGCACCGATGGTCAGTTTCACGATGCCGCGAGTGCGAAGCGGAACTGGACGTGTATTGCCGCGTCGAACTGGCACGCCCTGGCGAGTTGCGTGGGCCGACGAATCGCTGGGGACGCACTGTTGGTCGATGTCGGCTCGACGACCACCGATGTGATCGCGATCCATGGTGGTCAAGTGCTGACGAACTCACGGACGGATTTTGCACGACTCGCCGATCAATCGCTCGTCTACGTCGGATGTCGTCGCACGCCCGCGTGCGCCCTGATGTCCGAGTTGGTTCTTGATGGCAAACCGATTCCGGTGATGAATGAAGTGTTTTCGACAGTCGACGATGCCAGGTTGTTGATCGGTTTGCAGACCGAGGATCCTCAGGATCTCGCGACGGCGGATGCTCGGCCCCGAGATCGAACTCATGCCCAAGCGAGGCTGGCGCGGATGATCGGTTTGGACCGAGACCAACTCAGTCACAGCCAGCTTGTTGACATCGCCACGCAAATCAATCAGGTCGCCACGCGGCGGATCGATGCCGCGGTAGCGAGCTGGTGGCAACGGCTGGTCGCCCAGACTCAGCAAACTCCTGCCTGCGTGCTCAGCGGTCACGGGCAAGATCTGGTATCCAGGCCGGCCAATGGTGACCTCATCGATCTGCAGGCCATTTTGCCTGCGGGCATATCCCGAGCCGCTCCTTCCTGGGCAGTCGCCATCCTCTTTGACACGCACCGGTTGCGGGTTTGATAAATTGGCCCGCCGAGTATTCCGGAACAGGATTGCGGAACAGTATTGCTGAACAACGGTGATTGTGAATGCGATCGCGACCGACGCGGATTTCATCTTCCCTTTTACAAAATCGCTTTTACAACCCGAGCCCCACAATTAGACTAAGCGTCGGTCGTCCCGAGAATCATCCCGACTTTCGTGGCTCTGAACTTCCGGCCCGTCCACCCACACGACAATCTAACGCAACGTTTTTCTGTCGCATCGATTTCTTAACTAATACGAGGACCATGCTATGTCGCGCGGGCGACTACTCATTACAGGTGCCACTGGGATGGTGGGCGAACTCGTCACCCAACTTGCCCTCGACGCTGGTTATACAGTGCGTGCGATGGTCCGTCCGACGAGCAATCTCGACGGGCTGAGCGGTTTGGATGTCGAAACCGTGGAAGCCGACTTGAGCGAGCCCGCGTCGTTGCCGGCGGCGCTGAAGGATGTGGACTACGTCGTCAACACCGCCGCGCACGTCGGCGACTGGGGACCGGCGGAAAAGTTCCGGGCGATCAACGTCGTCGCGCTCGAGCACATGATCACGGCGGCGAGAAACGAAGGCCGCATCAAACGCTGGGTTCAAATCAGCTCGTTAGGGGTCTACGCGGCAACGCACCATTTCGGAACGGATGAATCGACCCCCGCCGATCTGAGCGGACTCGATGGCTACACGCAAACCAAGGCGGAAGCGGAAGTGCTGCTCAAGCGTGCGGGAAGAGAACATGACTTTCCCGTGACGATTCTACGCCCCGGTTTCATTTACGGACCCGGCGACCGACACGTCGTGCCCCGCATCATCGAACGCTTGGCCGCGGGGAAAATGAAATTAATCGGTGACGGCAAGAAGAAACTCAACAATACCTACGCCGGGAATCTTGCCGACGCGATTCTGTTGGCGCTTGACAAAGAGGAAGCGATTGGCGAGACGTTCAACATCCGGGACAAACGATTGGTATCGCGTGAGGAGTTTGTCGGTGCGATTGCTGACTACATGGGGCTTCCGATGCCGAAAAAAGTGCCGGAATGGTTGGCCCGCAGCGTGGTGAAACCGATCGAAGGTTTCGCCCGTTTTCGCGGCGCGACGACCGCGCCCCTGCTAACGGGTGCACGCATCAAGTTTCTGACGCTCAACCTCGATTTTTCGATCGCGAAGGCCAAGGAGAAACTCGGCTATCAACCACGTGTTGATTTCCAAGACGGGATGAAGATCGCACTGGATTGGGCCGCGAAAGAACACCTGATTGCTGCGCCACCCGCGGCGGGAGAAAAGGGGCAAGGCTGATGCTACGACGACTACAAAAGCCACTATTTGCGCTCTACTATCCCTACTGCAGTTTCTTGAACCGCATCTTTCCATCGATCACTTTGGATGGCAAGAAGTTGCGGGTTCTTCCTGGCATTTGCAAACCGTTGGACAACGAACAGCGAGTGACTGAGTTCTTCGAGCCGGGGAAACGGGTTTTGGATGTTGGTTGCGGGTCAGGCGTGCTCACGGTATTTGCGGCCCCGGTGAGCGAGCACGTGACCGCGATCGACATCAGTCCGCAAGCGATTCGCAACACGGAAATGAATTGTGAAATTCACGGCATTGATAATGTTACGATCAAACAGAGTGATGTGTACGACGCCGTTGACGGACAATTCGACTACATCATTTGCTATCCACCGTTATTTGATGTGGATTTTGCCTCCGATGACCGGCAGTGGTGTACGTCAACCGGATTTGTCGACAAGCTATTTCGGGGCGCACGCGAGCATTTGGCTCCCGGTGGCAAGTTAGTCGTCTTGCTGCCCGCCGCGTTTCGGAAGTCTCCCGAAACGCTTGGCGAGCAATTTGGGCTGGAACTTGAGTCCGCCACCCCGTTCTCAGGGCGTCCATTGTCCGTGCGAATTCACTCAATCCCCTACTTATACATCAACATGAACAATCACATCTTTACGTTTCGGTGCGCGTGATAGTAGGAAATCAATCAAAAATTCGGCCGCTGGCATGAAAAGAAGAATCAGGGTGGGCGACGAGGCGACGCGTGACTGACGTTGGGCAAGCGACGCAGATCCGCTGAGGATCGCCGGCGGGGAAGTGTCCGATTGGTAAATCGGTTTGCTAGCAAAGCCGCGCAGGTCTTTCGACGGCATCAACTTGGTTTCCACGGCGGATTCGGAGTTGACAACAGGGTGGCGAAGGAACTAGCCTTCACCTCGTCTCACCTTCGCGGTTGGCGGGCCGATGTGTCGGCTTCTCGACTGCTTTGTTTACTCTGCAACAAGGGCTTCCGATGAGTGGTTCGTTTTCACGCCGTTGGATATCGAAACCACAAGCCGGGACAACAAATTCGGAGGAACCGAAAGGTATCGCGGGCCAAATCAGCGCGGGCCAAGGCAGCACAGCCCTGAGTGATCAGACGACGAACCGTCGTGACGTGCCGGGGCCGGCCGCGGCACACGCTCGTCGCAATAGCGTGCAGATGCTCGCCCCGCTGCATTACCAGTCCAGCTATCAGTATCCGTTGCTGGTCTGGTTGCATTCGTCTGGGCATAACGAGCGGCAAATCGAGCAGGTGATGCCGCACATCAGTACACGCAACTATGTCGGTTTGGGCGTCCGTGCCCCGCAAGCGACGGATATTCGCGGGTTCGGTTTCGATTGGTCGCATGGTCCGAACGTTGCGGCCAAGGCATGTGAAATCGTCTGCGGCGCGATCGAGCAGGCACGGGCCACTTACTCCATTCATCCCGAGCGGATCATCTTGGCTGGCTACGGCAGCGGTGCCACCATGGCGTGCCAAGTCGCGATGCGGCACAGCGATCAGTTTGCCGGCGTGGTTCGCGCCGGAGGTCCATTCCCCAGTTCCCAGGGTGCGATCCCGGATTTCAAACGCCTGCGTGCACGCCGACTGCCGATGCTGTGGCTGCAAGCCATCAATGGCGTTGACGATGAGCCGCAAGCCCTGGTGCGGGACGTGGCGATGGCGCAAATGATCCAGGCTCAGGTTGAAATCCGCCAGTACCAAGACGATGATGTGATGAATACGGCGGCGCTGAAGGACATTGACCGCTGGTGTTTTGATAAGATCATTTCGCCGAGCCCCAACGCGATCCGCGTGGGCGACGCTGTGTTGGACGATGCCGACCGGGTCATGGTGGGTTTTTCGTCGAATTGATCCTCCTTTTTAAAGCCACAGCATGAACGCGTCGACCGATCATCAGCCCGCATCGGCACCCCAACCGGATCAGCCGAAATCATCATGCGCCAAGGTCTTGCTGGTCGATAATGATCCGGAAATTATCGAAACGGTGAGCTACGCCCTCGAGGCGGCCGGCTATGAAGTCGTCGTGGCGTGGGACGGCAATCAGGGGCTGGCTCTTGCCGAACGGGAGAACCCCAACCTGATGATTTTGGACATGATGATGCCCAAACGCAGTGGTTTCCTGGTGCTCGAAAAACTTCGCCGCGAACTCGATTTGCCGCTGCCCGTCGTGATGATTACGGGCAATGAAGGCAGTCGCCACCAGGCCTACGCCGAATTGCTCGGGGTGAGCGAGTACATTCGCAAGCCGTTCGCAATGGATCGCTTGCTCGATGCAGTTGCACGATTGCTCGAGAAAGAAGAGTCGTAGGGCGGTAGCCGAAGACCATTCTCTCATGAGCGGTTTTTGATGTGAGCCGACGGCGCTAGCCCAATGCCATCTACTTTAGACCGCGAAGC
>JBDNIG010000358.1:0-14394 GCA_041688415.1 Rhodopirellula sp.
GACGACGCCAAAGCAGACGACGAAAAAGAAGGTGAAGAAAAAGATGGCGAGAAGTCACTCGACAAGAAGAGTGCCGAAGAGACCGTTAAGAAGGACGAGGTCGAGATGCTCGACGGAATGCCCGAATGGTTCGTGGGCCCGTTGCTCGCCGATCTCGTTGCCCACGAAGTCGGGCATACGCTCGGCCTGCGTCATAATTTCAAAGCCTCGTCGCTGCGAACGCTCGAGGAAATTAACAGCGAAGCGGTCAAAGGCAAGCTGCCGTTCGCCTCGTCGGTGATGGATTACAACCCGATCAATTACCGCTATGACACCGGCGAGGTGCAGGGTGATTACACGATGATCGACATCGGCCCGTACGATTACTGGGCGATCGAGTACGGCTACACGATGAAGGACTCCGAGCTGGAGAAAATTCTCCAACGCTGTGCCGAGCCCGAATTGCAATATGCCACCGATGAGGACACCAGCGGCCCCGACCCCTATGCCCGTCGCTACGACTTCGCCAAGGATCCGCTTGCTCACGCCACCGAGCAGATGAAACTGGTCAAGCTGTACCGGGGTCGATTGCTCGACAAATTCGTCAAAGACGGTGATAGTTGGGCGAAGGCTCGCCGCGGATACGAACTCACGCTCGGATTGCAGATGCGCGCCGTCAGCATGATGGCGAATTGGGTCGGCGGTGCGTTCGTCAATCGCGACAAGAAAGGCGACCCAGGCAACCGAGTTCCTGTCGAAGTTGTCCCCGCGAAGGATCAACGCGACGCACTCAAGTTCGTCATCGAAACCACGTTCCGCGATGAAGCCTACGGCCTCACGCCTGAAATTCTCGAACGCCTCGGTGTCGACAAGTGGCTCGATGGCTCGGGTGCATCCGGCATTTCCGCCGAAGCGACGTGGCCGATCCATGATCGCGTGCTCGACATGCAAGCCTCGGCGCTGACGCTGCTGATGAATCCGACGACACTCCGCCGCGTTTACGACAACGAAATGCGTCTGCATTCCGACACCGATGCGTTGACGTTGCCTGAATTGCTCAGCAGCATCACTTCGTCGGTGTGGACCGAGCTCGATCAACCGTGTCCGGATGGACGCAATGATCGCAATCCGATGATTTCCTCACTGCGTCGCAATTTGCAACGTGAGCATCTGCAGCGACTGGTCGACTTGATCCTCGAGGATTCACCGAGCACGGCGGTGTACAGTCCGATCACGAACCTCGCCCGGATGGAGCTGCGTGCTCTGGCCGCGTCGATGGAGTCGACGATGAAAAAATGCGAAGGCAAGATGGACGCCTACACGCTCGCCCACCTGACCGAGAGCAAGCAGCGAATCACCCGCGCCCTCGAAGCCGGCTACACCTACGGCAGCAAACAACAGGGAGCCGGTATGATGATGTTCCTCATGGGCCGGCAAGCCGAAGCCGCTCAAGGCGAATAGAGATCGAAAGCGAGCGTCCGCATGCGTGATCCCGCACGGATCGTCACTGCACCGGACTTCCAGTCCGATTGTAAGAATGGGCTATCGAGCACCCTCGTTGGCGTTTAATCGATTGGAACCGAATCGATCGACGGTGCTTTTGAGTAATCCGACAGGAGAATAGTAATTTTCGCGAAAGGAAAGAACTAGATGTTGCCGACGGAGATAGGATCCGTGTAACGTAGATGGCTAATATTCTCTCAAAGTATCGAGAAACCATGGCATGGCAAACGGATTTTCAACAAGGCGACCAAGCTGTGAATGTCCGTCCACGCAAGCGATTGTGGTGGCCCTATCCGAATGTGATCCGGGATTCCTTCGTTCTGACGGCTGCGTGCTTTGGCGGGTTGTGCGTTATTGATCGTTGCTTTGCTGGAGGTGAATTTGACGAGTGGATCACCGGCGAGAATGGTGCCTTGGAAACGATGCAATTGCTCATGCTGGCAGCGACCGTCATCGTAGGGATGCTTGCCTTGACCCGGACGACCGTGTCGAGTTGGCGAACAATCGGGATCGCCTTGGCGTGCATCGCCTTCGTTGGAGCCATCCGAGAGATCCCTACACTCGACTCGCTCCCTCGAATCAACGGGAGCGTCCTGGAAGCGGGCACCGATCTGAGTTTTGCCGCACCACGCTACTGGAAACATGTGGTGATCATGTTCGCGGCTTTGGTCTTTTTCGCTCGTGCGGCCTACGCATGGTTTGCCTACCCAGGCGATCGGAAACTCTGGTTCTCACCCTCGTTTATCTGGCCCGTAATACCTTTCGCGACCTGCTTCGTGATGGCGGAGTTATTTGAGCAATCAAGTTGGGCGATCGCCGAAGAGAGCATCGAATTGCTTGCCTACGTCATGATGCTGATGGCAGCAGTCTGGGTCGTAAGAAATGCGAAGCAATTCAGCCAAGCAAAAGACGACACCGACCGTTCAGCAGATGGCGTCGCAACGATCCGCCTCTTGGCACAGTTATCCGATCGGCAGGCAGAAGATATTCAGTGGCGTAGAGCAGCCTAACGTTGGGATGATCAATATTGGGGACGAGCGTTGGAGGAAAGATTCGCTCTGGACGCGGTCGAGGTGATAGTGTATCAGCGAGTTTCGTCAACAACACCATCTCATGATCGACCTCGAGCCATGGAAAAAATCCTCGTCCACATCTCCTATCCGCTGTGGCGGAAGAACGCGTTGGTTGCCCTGGCGCGTGCCAAAGAGCTGCAGGACCAAGGCGACGAAGTCACCGTGACCTACTGCGCAGCCGAGGGCGGGTCGTGCATTTGCAACCCGTCTGGCAATCCGCTGGTATGCAGGCTGTGCCGGACTTCGGTTCGTGAAACAACGCAAGCGATGCAATTGCACGCAATCGGATTGCCGGGACCGCAAACGGACGAACCCATCGCCGAAGAGATCACGCTTGCCGATCGCAAAGAACTTGTCGAAGGCGTGCTGAGTGGCGTGATTTCCACGTTTCGCGTTCTCGCAGCCGACGTCCGCAAATACGCATCGCTGCAGCGGATCAAGCGTCGCACCTATCAAACGGCACTCAATTTGCAATCCCAACTCCACCGCATTGCCGAACACGTTCAACCGGGTCGGGTGGAGGTTTTCAACGGCCGCCATGCGTGCAGCAAATCTGTTTTACTCGTCGCTCGCCGGCGCGGGATCGCATTCAATACCATGGAGGTCACTGCGATCCACCGGCCGATCGTTTTTCACGGGCATACAGCCCACGATCGCAAAGGCATTCAAAAACGCATCCTGCAATTGCCCATCGATATGGAGTTGGCTGAGCAATACTTCTCCGCCCGTCGTCAACCGAGAAACAATCGGTTCCTGAAGCAGCAGAACGCATCCGGTGAGATCCCATCAAGCGATGGTTTTTCAAGGTTGGTAAGCGTGTTCCTGAGCAGCCAAGACGAGTTCGAGTCACTCGGGAAAACCTGGAAAACGACGTTCCCACCCGATCACGCGGTGCTCGAACAAACTTGTCGTCGTTTTCCTGAAACACTTTTTTGCATTCGGTTTCACCCCAATCAAGCCGGTATCAAGAGCGATATCACGAGCGGATTCGACGGGATCAAGAATCTCCCCAACGCGATCGTCTTCGGGCCACGCGACGCGGTCAGCACGTATCAGTTGGTCGATCGCAGCGACGTGGTGGTCGCGTTCAACTCGACGGTCGGGGTAGAAGCGTGTTGGGCGGGCAAACCGTCAATCATGCTCGGTCCCTCGTTCTATGACGAACTGAAAGTGGCCTACATGCCCGGCGACGTTCCCGCGTTCTGGGAACTGCTCGAGCAACCCGAACTGCGTCCGCTCGATCGCGAGGGAGCCGCCCAATTCGCGTACTATGCGACCCGCGATGGCGACGACATGAAATACCTCAAAACGCAGTCAGGTGACTTGCTGCCGAGCGGATTTCAACGAAAAAATGCCGTGCGCGCCGTTGTCGCTCGACACACCAGCACGGTGTGTAACGAAGTGATCAAGTTGTTTCTTCGGGCCGCCTAGAAACATGCAGAAAATGAAGTCGGCAGCATGAAACGAACAGGACTGATCGTCGGACTCGGGAGTATCGGGCGTCGGCATCTACAGAACTTTCGGCAACACCGGGAGCAAGACGAAATCTTGGTTTTACGTCGTCAAGGTGACGGTGGAGAAGCCGTCGGCATGGGCGCCGATCGGCTTCTAACAAGCCTTGACGAGGCGTTCGATGCGAAACCGTCTTGGGCCGTTATCGCATCGCCGGCAACTCGGCATGCCGAGTTCGCCGTCGAACTGGCGGCAGCCGGATCGCATTTGTTGGTCGAAAAACCGCTGGCCGCCGACCTGCCGGCAGCGAGGCGGATTGTGGACGCCTGCCGGAGGCATAATCGCGTCTTGATGACCGGGTACAACCTCCGCTTTGATGCCTGTTTGCAACGCATGAAACAGGAGGTTGTTGCGGGAACAATCGGCACGATTTACGGGCTGCACGCCACCGTTGGACAATATCTGCCGGACTGGCGGCCGACCACCAATTATCGCGATTGCGTCTCGGCCAAGCGATGTCTCGGAGGTGGTGCGTTGCGGGAATTGAGCCACGAACTGGACTACGTGCAGTGGATTGCCGGCGGTAAAATGCAGGTGGTTTCGGCTGTCGTTGATCGCCTCAGTGACCTGGACATTGACGTCGAGGACTGGGCCGATTTGGTGCTCCGGCGAAAATGCTCACCCTCCGCTGGCGACGACTCCGCCGTGAACGCCTACGTGCATCTGGACTTTCTCAGCCGAGTGGCACACCGGAGTTGTCGCGTCACGGGCAACAACGGTAGCCTTCTCTGGGACGCAATATCCCGTCGTTTGACCTTGCTCCAGCCAGGAAAAGTTGACATTTTGGTCGATCAAGCCCATGCCGATCGCAACGCATCTTACATGGCCATGACCATGCATTTTTTGGAGCGAATTGAGCGAGAAGAAGGCTTTTCACCGACCGATCATGAAGGCCTGCTCGCCATCGAGGTGATCGAACAGGCCGAGTCGCTGTGTTGCTCTCCGAATTAAATTTGAACGAGAACTCATGAAACCAATTGGAACTTCACACGGCGGGCGAGCAAGTGACGAGCTTTGCTACGCGTACGTTTTTGCACGGGGCGGGTCGAAAGGTCTGCCACGAAAAAACTTGAAGACGATCGGAGGCATCTCCTTGGTCGGGCGTGCTATCCTCGCGGCGAGACAATCCCGTCAGGTCCGCGCAGTGATTGTCTCAACCGATTGTCCGCTGATTGCCAGAGAATCACTCCGGTTCGGGGCGTTGGTTCCCACGCTCAGGCCCATGGAACTCGCGACGGATACCGCGTCGGAATGGACTGCCTGGCAGCACGCGATCGAACAATTGTCGCCGCGAGTGCCCGATATTTTCGTGAGCGTCCCGCCAACGGCGCCGCTACGGAACGTCGACGATATTGACTCCTGCATCCATCGATTGCGGGAATCCCAAGCGGAGTTGGTGCTGACGGTGACGACGCCGCACCGAAATCCCTATTTCAATCAAGTTCGACTCGACCCACATGGGCGAGCGGGACTGGTGATGGCCGATGCGACCGTCAGGCGGCGACAGGACGCGCCGCCCGTGTACGACATCACGACGGTTGCCTACGCCGCACGGCCAGCCGCCGTGCTGGGCAAGTCGGGCATCTTTGAGTGCGATGTGGCACACGTCGAGGTGCCCGTTGAGCGATCCATCGACATTGACACCCCGCTGGATTTTTCCATCGCGGAGTTTCTCCACAACCGGGATATGCGAGCGGCCGTGAACGATGATGTCGAGAAAGATGGTGTCGAGAAAGATGGTGTCGAGAAAGATGGTGTCGAGAACGGTAGCCCGGTGATCAGAGATCGGAGAGCAGCATGAGTTTGGACTTCTCGGGGCGTCGCGTCGTCATCACCGGTGGTGCCGGGCACATCGGCAGTGAGCTGGCCCACACGCTCGCTTCGGGAGGCGCACGTGTCGCGATCCTGGACCGTGACGGGAGCCAAGCCACGGAGGTGGCAATGCGAATCAACCAAGAACTCGCGCGGCCCGATGCGGTAGTCGCCCTCACGTGCGATCTGCTCGATCAAACGCAGGCATTGACCGCCGTGGACGATGCCGTGGGACGGCTCGGCGGTCTCGATGGTCTGGTTCATAACGCGGGATTTGTCGGTACCAGCGACCTCGAAGGCTGGGCGGTGCCGCTCGGCCATCAGGCCGCTCAAACGTGGCGGGACTGTTTGGAAATCAATCTCACGGTGCCATTTTATCTCACGCAACACGTCCTCGAACCGCTTCGCCAAAGCGACCATTCGGCGGTGTTGATGATCGGTTCGATCTATGGAGTGGTGGGGCCGGATCAGCGATTGTATGACGAAACTCCCATGGGAGCCAATCCGGCGGGCTACGGTGCTAGCAAAGGGGGGCTCGTTCAATTGACACGGTACCTGTCGACGACGATGGCCCCGCAGGTTCGCGTCAATTGCTTGTCACCGGGCGGATTGTTTCGCAACCAACCGGAGAAATTTGTGCAGCGATACGTCGCTCGGACACCGCTGGCAAGAATGGCGACGGAGGCGGATGTCGTCGGCCCGGCTGCGTTTCTACTCAGCCGTGAAGCCGCCTACATCACCGGGCACAATCTGATGGTCGACGGTGGCTGGACCGCGTGGTGAAGCCGACCTCAGGCAATCGAACGGCAATTTTTCGCTCTTGCCGTGAATTCCCGATTTCTCTATTGTCGCCTGATCTTCGTTTAAACAACGGTTTGCCAATACGGATTTACCACTGATGGATGCATCGAACATGGATGTTTGCGACGCGTCGACCCCCGATCGCGGCGACTGCTGCGCGATCCCTTTCCCTCCGCCATCCGGTGCTTGTTTCATCATCGCCGAGGCCGGTGTCAACCACAACGGTAGCCTGCAGCGTGCCTTTGAAATGGTGGATGCTGCGAAACGAGCGGGCGCCAATGCGGTTAAGTTCCAGACGTTTCGCTGCGGAGAAATTGCAACCACGGACGCCCCGAAATGCGACTATCAATCGGAGGATGACCGGCACGGTGAATCACAACAAGACATGCTGCGCCGGCTGGAACTTTCTCCTCGCGATCACCAAGAAATTGCCGCCCATTGTCACCACGTCGGTATCGAGTTCATGTCGACCGCGTTTGATTGCCAAAGCGTCGACTTGCTCGTTAGTCTCGGGGTCCGCAGATTCAAGATACCGAGCGGTGAGCTGACGAATCTTCCTCTCATCGAACGGGTCGCTCGGCAGCGTGGTGAGCTGTACATCAGCACCGGGATGGGGTCGCTCGGTGAGATCGAATGCGCCGTCGATGTTGCACAGGCCGCGGGTGCGGACGTCACTCTGTTGCACTGCGTGAGTGCTTATCCGGCACCGCTCGGGGAAGTGAATCTTCGCGCGATGACGACGCTCGGTGCCGCGTTTGATCTGCCGATCGGCTTTTCCGACCATACCGCGGGCATCACGATCGCTCCCGCGTCGGTCGCTTTGGGCGCTCGCGTCGTCGAAAAGCACTTCACGCTTTCACGCTCACTTCCCGGTCCCGATCACGCAGCGTCGTTGGAAGTCGACGAATTGACTGCCATGATCAGTGCGATTCGCGAAGTGGAGCTTGCCATGGGGTCGAAACGCAAACGCGTCACCGCGAGCGAAGTCGACACCGCCTCGGTGGCCCGCCGCAGTCTCGTGGCGGCGCGCGATATCCAAGCCGGCGAAACGATTCATCCGGAGTGCATTGCCCTGCGCCGGCCCGGAACCGGCTTGCCGCCCCACGTTGGCGTTTATCTGACGGGTCGACCAGCACGGAAGTTGATTCCCTCCGGTGCATTGATCCAATTTTCGGATGTGGCTTGATGACGGCCGAATGTGAACCACGTCGCCGCAAGATTGCCATTGTAACCGTGGCACGGAGCGACTTCGGAATCTACCTACCCATCCTGCGAAAGTTATCCGACAGCACGTGGGCGGAACCGCTGCTCATCGCTGCGGCGGCACACTTGAGTGCCCGACACGGTCGGACGATCCACTGGATCGAGCAGGAGGGATTCCCGGTCTCCGCTGAGGTGCCGACGTCCGATGACACGCAGTCGCCGCTGGGCGTGGGCCGGGCATGCGGGCAAGCAGTCGCGGGTTTCGCGGAAGCCATCGCGGCGTTACATCCCGACATGCTGATGCTGCTCGGTGACCGCTTCGAAATGCATGCCGCCGCCGTTGCTGCGGTGCCCTTTGCGTTGCCCATCATTCATCTTCATGGTGGCGAAACGACCGAAGGCGCGATCGATGAATGCTATCGACACAGTCTCACGAAGATGAGCCACGTGCATTTTGCTTCGACAAGAACCTACGCGGACCGAATCCTGCAAATGGGCGAGGATCCAAAACGCGTGTTCGTCAGCGGCGCCCCCGGCCTCGACACGCTCGCGGAGCTGGATCGGTTGTCGTGGAGTGAACTGCAAGAAAGGGTCGGGATCGAACTGGATCAATCGCCCTTGGCGGTGACGTTTCACCCCGAAACAATCAGCGACCTAACGCCGCGTCAGCAGTTATTGCCGCTGCTTGAGACGCTCGCCAAGACGACGCGTCCGCTCGTGATCTCGCGTCCTAACGCGGACCCGGGGAATGAAACCATCACGGCGATGTGGGAGGAATTTGTCGCGCGCCGTTCATCGCAGGCCGCGTTACTAGCCAATCTCGGTTCAACAGCGTACTTCAGTCTGCTGCATCATGCCGCCGCGATGATTGGCAATTCATCGAGTGGGATCATTGAAGCGGCGTCATTCGGATTGCCCGTCGTCAACATTGGTGATCGCCAGAAAGGACGTATTCGTGCTCACAACGTCATCGACGTCCCCTGCCGTCACCCAGAAATTCAATCGGCGATGACCTGGGCCTGCGATCCGAAGACGCGAGAGTCCTTGCAAGGCATGACCAATCCGTATGGCGATGGCCAGGCGAGTCAGCGAATTGTAAGTGCTTTAGCGTCGCTCGACTGCTGCTCCGCACTGATAAAAAAGCCATTCTTTGATCAACCTGAGTCGACTTCGACTATTCATTCCAAGGCCGCGTGATGCCACCCTTCCCAATTGAATCGGAGCCTTGCAACCGCGGCCATGGCGATCTGATCGGGATCGGCGCCGGCGGCCACGCACGCGTCATGATCCAACTCGTCCAGCAGTGTGGATACCGCATGACATGTTTGCTCGAACCCGAATCAAGTTCGCGGAATCAACGCACGCTCGATAATGTGATGATCGAACAAGCGGATGAAGAAAGCTACTTTCGAAAGCTCGTCCGACAATCGCCAGAATTTGGCGAAGGTTCCGCTGTTCGTCCCATGCGTCCCGCAGCGGTGCTATGCATCGGGACGACGCGCGATACGAGCAGACGCACGATCGTTTTCGAGCGCATCGAAGCCATCGGCTATGCCACACCGACACTCATCTCGCCGTCGGCGATTCTAGAAAATCACGTCCAGGTCGGGCGTGGCGTGCACGTTTTGCCAGGAGCCTTGATTGCCGCTGGAGCCTCTCTCGGCGACAACGTCCTGGTCAACCATCGAGTGATTGTCGAGCATGATTGTACGATCGGAAGTCACGTTCATGTGGCCAGCGGAAGCATTCTGTGCGGGGGAGTCGTGGTCGGAGACGGAGCTTTTGTCGGGGCGGGAAGCGTCGTCTTGCCCGGCGTTCACGTTGGTGCGGGGGCGATCATCGGTGCCGGGGCAACGGTCACCAAAGACGTTCCTCCCGGTAAGACCCACATTGGCAACCCTGCCCGATTATTGGAAACGCAACGAGTCGCGGCTTAACACCATGATTCTCTCACGCCGATCTTTCCCGTTGCTTTTTTGTCTTCAACAACCCGCTTTATCATGACCACAGAACGATTGACGAACACGTCACTGTTTATCGCGGGCAGTGGCGATTGCTTGCGAGATGCAATGAAGCAACTCGACGCGACCGGATTGGGGATCGTGTTGGTTTGTGATTCCGAAGGTAAACTGCTCGATACGGTAACCGATGGTGATGTTCGCCGGGCTATCTTGGACAACGTCGATCTCGACGCACCGCTCTGGCAGCTTTATGGGCGAAAAGCGCGAGACGGAGTACAGCCGGTCATGGCCTCGGTAACGTGTGCCGATCGCGAGCTGTACCGCCAACTGATCGAGGCGAAAGTACGCCATCTCCCGTTGGTCGATGAAAACTTGAATCTGGTCGGGCTGTTTCGCGAAACGATTACGATGAACAAACTGCGGAACACCGAGGTTCAAGCGGTCGTGATGGCGGGCGGATTTGGGACGCGCCTGCGTCCACTTACCGACAACATTCCAAAGCCGATGTTGCCACTCGGCGGCAAACCGTTGCTGGAGCGAACCGTCGCCCGGCTGCGGGACTGCGGTATCCATAACGTCAATTTCACCACGCATTATTTGCCGGAACAAATTCAAGAACACTTTGGCGACGGTAGCCAATTTGGTGTTCAAATCAACTATGTCCCCGAAGAACAGCCTCTCGGAACCGCGGGGAGTCTGAATCTGTTAGTTGCCGACGAGAGACCGCTCGTTGTGATCAATGGCGATATCCTGACATCCGTGGATTTTTCGGCTCTCGTGGATTTTCACAATGAACACGACGCGGACATGACCGTCGGCGTGCGACAATTCGAATTGATGGTTCCGTACGGCGTGATCGAGTGCGACGGTAGTCGCGTCATCGGACTCAAAGAGAAGCCGAAATTGGAGTTTCTCGTCAATGCCGGGATCTACCTCGTCGGCCCAGACGCGAAGAACCGCATTCCCCATGGCGAACGATTCGACATGACGGATTTAATCGACAAACTCATTGCCGAAGGCCGCAAGGTGGTCAGCTTTCCAGTCATCGAGTATTGGCTTGATATCGGACAACACGAAGATTTCGAGCAAGCTCAACAGGATATTCAGGAGAAAAGGTGGGCGGCATGAATTGGGAGAAAAAACAGGTTCTCGTTACCGGAGCGGGCGGCTTCATTGGCAGCCACCTCGCCGAAGAACTCGTCCGACGTGGGGCGCGTGTTCGAGCCATGGTGCGGTACGGATCGGCGGGTCGACACGGCTGGCTCGATCACAGTGACCTCGCTGGCGAAATGGAAGTGTTTGCCGGCGACATCCGAGACGGAGGCAACGTCAGACGAGCCATCCAGGACTGCGACGTGGTCTTTCACCTCGCCGCACTCATTGCCATCCCTTACTCGTACGAAGCTCCGGATTCGTACGTCCGTACGAATATCGATGGAACGCTCAATGTGCTCGAAGCGGCACGCCAATTGGATACCCCTCGGATCGTTCATACCTCAACGAGCGAAGTCTACGGTACGGCGCTGCGGGTGCCGATCGACGAAGAACATCCGCTGCAAGGACAATCGCCATACTCCGCGACCAAGATCGCCGCCGATAAGCTTGCCGAGTCCTACTACCGCTCATTCAATATCCCTGTTGTCACGATTCGTCCGTTCAATACCTATGGTCCACGCCAATCGACCCGGGCGGTGCTACCGACCATCATCACGCAAGCACTCACGGGCGACCGGATTAAACTCGGCGCGACGACGCCGACACGAGATCTGACCTACGTGTCGGATACCGTGAGTGGTTTTTTGTGCGGTGGAAGTGCTGCGGCGATCGAAGGCAAAACGATCAATCTCGGTACCGGGACTGAAATCTCGATCGGCGATTTGGCGCAGATGGTGTGCAAACTGTGCGATCGAGAATGCGAGATCGTTTGCGAAAACGAACGTTTGCGTCCCGAAAAAAGCGAAGTCAATCGGTTGCTGTCGGATAACTCGATGGCCAAGCAGGAGATGGGCTGGACACCTCAGTTCGAATTGGAAGCAGGCGTTTTGGAGACGATCGAGTGGATCCGACAGAACCTCGAACATTTTCGCGCAGGCCAATACACCGTTTGAAATCAATGAGCAAGAACGTGATCCACTCCACCAGTACAACCACGCCAAACACCGCCAATGGCAACACGCATGACAATGTGGAAGTTGACGTTCCCATCGTCAATCGCATTGTCGAACGATTAAGGAGCGTTGTCGGCGATGCTGAAAAGATCGCGTTGCACGAACCCAATCTCGGCGATCTCGAGAGAGAATACGTTGACGATTGCGTGTCGAGCGGCTGGGTATCCTCGGTGGGAAGCTACGTCGACCGGTTCGAAGAGCAGCTCGCTCGGTATACGGGCGCGTCCTTTGCCGTGGCTACTGTCAATGGAACCTCCGCCCTGCACATCGCACTCTTGCTCGCCGGGGTGGGTGAAAATGATGAGGTCATCTGCCCTTCCTTGAGCTTCGTTGCGACGGCGAATGCGATTCACTATTGTCACGCCGTGCCACACTTCGTCGATATTGATGCCCGCACGCTCGGCCTCGACGCCGAGAAACTCAGCAGCCACCTCGCCGAAATCGGTCGTGTCGAAGGCGGACAACTGATCAATCGAATCACGGGCCGCCGCATTGCTGCAATCGTACCGATGCACGCACTCGGGCACAGTGTCGATCTACAAGCTCTGCAGCAAACCGCGGAATTGTTTGGCCTGCCGATCGTGGAAGACGCCGCCGAATCATTGGGGTCGTTCTATGATGGTAAACATACGGGCACGTTCGGCCTCGTTGGCGCACTCAGTTTCAACGGGAATAAAATAATCACGACCGGTGGTGGTGGTGCGATTCTGACCAACGATGCTGATCTCGCCCGGCGTGCCAAGCACTTGACGACAACCGCGAAACAGACCCATCGTTGGCGTTATTTTCATGACGAGGCGGGTTTTAACTACCGGATGCCGAACCTGAACGCCGCCCTCGGCTGTGCCCAACTCGAACGCTTTGAAGACATTCGCGAACGAAAACAGCGACTCGCTAGTCGCTATCGTCAGTGCTTTCAGGACTGTCCCGACGCGTCCTTCGTCGACCCGTGGCCCGCGGGGCAAAGCAACTACTGGCTCAATGCGATCGAACTAACGCGATCGAACCGACCGATCCGCGATTCCCTGCTCGACGCTTGCAACGCCTCCGGAATGATGGCCCGGCCGCTCTGGGAACTCCTCAGCGACCTTCCGATGTATCGCCATTGTCCGAGCGGTGACCTCGACTGCGGTCGCGACGCGGTCGCCAAGACGCTCTGCCTACCCAGCAGCGCGGGGCTGGGGTGAACGCGAGCCAACTCTCGCTACGCGGCCCGATTGCGCTGAACTTGCCACGAAATCCACGCCGTCCAGCCACTCTTCGCGATCTTGTTAAATCGCTTCGCTGGCTTGACAGTCAACTTTCTTGTAAAAGTCGGAGCAATAGTGAAATCAATGCTCGGTCGCCATCTGAGAAGAGGAGGTAATCGGGAGCGAAGATTCGTCTTCCCGCCGAGCCGCTGATTTGGGTAGGATTCTGGACCAGCCGCATGGATGCGACTGAGTTAACCGCTTTTCGACCGGAATAGACGCTGGATTCGATGATGTCAGGACCATTGTTTTCGATCGTGATCACTAATTTCAATAAGGCTAGCCTTATTGAAACGTGTCTGCGATCAGCGATCGAACAGAGGATGACCGACGCACGATTTGAAGTGGTCGTGGTTGACGACAAATCGACTGACGATTCGCTACAGATTTTATCATGTTTCCAACCCGAGGCTCGAGTTGTCGCCAACGAGCGAAATCAGGGAGCACTCGGAGCGACTTTGACGGGCGTTGCGGCCGCGCGAGGCTCCTACATCGTCACGCTTGATGGGGATGACGTGATCGCAGAAAATCTGCTCGAGGTCTTGGCGAATTCTCAACTGCTACGTCTCGACCGCTTTCTACACGGGCGCATCCGAACGAGCCGCCATCGGCAAGTGTCCGATACCGCAATCAAAAACCTAGCGTCGTCGGTCCGATTCAAATCCGCGTGGAAACTGGCATTGGAACCGAAAACGGGCGGCAGTTCACTGATTTTTCCGCGCCAAGCCGTCCTCGATTTGTGGGGGCGGTTTCCCCCGATCGCGGTCCAAGACCATGCCATCCCCGAAATGCTGTCGTTGGTCCTCACGGACTACCTCCGTCTGGGTTGCCACACTCACTTCGCCAATACCGGTGATTGCGTGGAACACCTCTCGGGAAACTCCGTTCAACTGCATCACGACAGACTGCTCTGCGGCTTGGCGATCCTACAAAATGCGATGGATCTCCGTCCACTGCCCTGCTTGATCTCTCGACTTCGTCGTCGCTTGATTGGTCGCTGCCTGCGTTACGTCTGGAAATACCGACTCTGGGGTTCGGCAACCACGTGTCAAAGAATTTTGCGATCGCCCTCGCTTGAGCAGTTCCAGTTGACGAGTCATCAGATCGCGAGTGAAATGCGTTCTCGTCACCC
>JBDNIG010000359.1:0-25437 GCA_041688415.1 Rhodopirellula sp.
AGCCAAAAAAGTCCCAACCCCAAAGATTTAGCGGTCCAGGGCAGCCCCATGACAGCCCCAGGCATCGCCTGGGGTTTTTGACGTCAACACCTCTCCCCAAAGCCCCAACGGGGCGACCCTATTTGCACTTACCTCCACCACAGCTTTGCTGCGGGGGAGCGACCGAGATTACGGCGTCGCCCTGGACCGTCAAAAACCACAGCATGGTGGATAGCTGGGCAACTTCGGCATTTGTCGTTCTGATACGAGCGTGAACCGGGGTTTGGAAAATGAAAAAGTTAAATTGAAAACTGAAAAATGCAAATTGTCGCCGAATTGCTGGGTATTTTGCATTTTTCAATTCTCATTTTTCACGTTTCAATGATCCTCCAGCCCGCCAATATTTCGTTTCGCACGATGAAATGAATGTTGAACATTTTTGACGGTCCAGCGTCGCACGGTGCCTCGTGGCACTCGGCTCACGCTTACGGCACTCCGCGAACCGTTCACCACCGAGCGATCAAATTCCTCGACGAGGTGTCGCCAGGAGGATATGATGGCGTAGGTCGGGGCTCGTTCAAACTCCCGGCTGATGCCTACCAGTCGACGCCTCCTTTCCCACCTGAGTCGATGTTGCTCCTCCGATTCCAATATTTCCTGCTCGCCGTTGTGGTCGCCCGCCTACTTACGTCAGCATCGGGCGCACTGGCTGACGATGCAGTCGATTTCAATCAGGACATCCGTCCACTGCTCTCAGGCAACTGCCTCGTCTGCCATGGTCCCGACGAGGGCAGTCGCGAAGCGGACCTGCGGTTGGATACGGAGGCTGGCTCGCAAGACGATTTGGGTGGCTACGCGGCGATCGTTCCAGGTGATCCTGGCGCGAGCGAGATGATCGAGCGGTTGACGACCGACGACGTCGACATGCGGATGCCGCCCGAGGGGAAAGGTCGCGTTTTCACACCCGATGACGTCGAGCTGGTTCGTCGGTGGATTGACCAGGGTGCTCACTACGCGCGACATTGGTCCTATGTCAAACCTGAGCGACCACCGCTGCCCACCGTGACGGCTAAGGCGTGGCCGATCAACCCAATCGATCACTTTGTATTGGCCAAACTCGAGGCCGAAGGTTTGACTCCGTCACCCGCTGCCGATCGCTTGACACTCGCGCGCCGGGTGGCATTGGACTTGACTGGATTGCCACCGACTTGGCAGGAGGCGTCTGACTTCGCAAGCGATCCCCGCACCGACGCGTACGAAATCTACGTCGATCGGATGCTCGCCAAACCCGCCTTCGGCGAGCGTTGGGCGAGTGTGTGGCTGGACCTCGCCCGCTACGCGGACTCCGCTGGCTATGCCGACGACCCGCTGCGGACGATTTGGGCCTACCGCGACTACGTGATCCGCTCGCTCAATGAGAACAAGCCCTTTGATGAATTCACCATCGAACAGATTGCTGGCGACTTGATGGACGACCCGAGCGAATCACAACTGATCGCGACGGCGTTTCATCGCAATACGATGACCAACAACGAAGGCGGCACGAACGATGAAGAGTTCCGCAACGTGGCCATCGTCGATCGAGTCAATACGACGATGGCGGTGTGGATGGGAACCACGATGGCGTGTGCCCAATGTCACACGCACAAATACGATCCCATCACCCAAGACGAATACTTTCAGTTCTTTGATTTCTTCAATCAGAGCGAAGACTTCGACCAACGCGACGAACGGCCGGTACTGTCGATTTGGTCCGACGAGCAACAGGAGCGACGACAAGAACTACAAACAAACATTGCTGGCTTGAAAAAAACTCTTGACCACTCGACACCCGAGATCAACGCTGCGCAGAACGAGTGGCTCACTCAACTGACCACGCCAGCAACATGGCAGGCCTTGCCACCGACCTCGGCGACACGAAACGATACCTCGCTTGAGATCGACAATCAGGGCTGGATCACGGTCGCGTCGGATGCGACCGACACCGGCGAGATCGCCCTCACCTGTGCGATGGATTCACCGCTGGCGGGATTCAGATTGGAGGTCCCCGTTGGCGATGAAGATGTGTTGGAATTGAGCGATGTGCGGGCCGCATGGAAGCCCGCACCGCCAACCGCCGTCGATGCTCGCTACGTCAGAATCGACCTGCCCGGCGTGAAGAAGATGATCCATCTCGCTGAACTCCAAGCCTTCGCAAATGGCGTCAACATCGCCGCGGGCGCGACAGCAACACAAAGCTCGACCGGATTTGGCGGCCAAGTTCAGTATGCGATCGACGGCAATACCGACGGTGAATTCAAGTCCGGTTCGGTCACGCACACCGCGATCCAGAAAGATCCATGGCTGGAGCTGGACCTCGGTTCGATGCAGCCGATCGAATCGCTCGCGATTTGGAATCGGACCGACGGAGGCGAATCCATCCTGCAGCGACTCGCGGGATTTAAAATCTCTATGCTCGATGAAAAACACAAAATCGTGTGGCAGCAAAGCCCGCCGGAGGTACCGTCCCCGATTAGCCGGTACAGCACCAGCGGCGAAGTTCCAATCGAACTCACCGCCATTGACCACGATGGCCGATCGTACGTCGCCAACTCAGTCGAGAAGCTCTCAGGCGGCGTACTGACGATCCGGTTCGCTATTTCGCCTGCCGACCCAAGGCGATTTCGATTGTCGATGACGTCAGACGCCCAAGTGACCCAGTGGGGTGACGTCCCAGCCAAAATTCAGCAAGCGATCCAAAAGCCGGCGAGTGGTCGGACCAACAGTGAGCGAGATCAGATTGCCAAATATTACCGCAGCATCTCTCCCTTGCTCGACGACGGTCGATCGCAGTTGGAAACATTGCGATCCGAGTTAACTTCGCTCAAGCCATCGACGAGCGTGCCGGTGATGCGTGATTTGCCCGAAGGACAACGTCGTGTGACCAAGGTCCAGCGACGCGGTAGCTATCTCAGCACCGGCGGCGAAGTCACCGCCGGGGTGCCGGCGGCGTTTCATGGTTTGCAGTTGGCAGGTGACGCGCAGCCCGACCGGATGACGCTCGCACGCTGGCTCGTCGACGAGGATAACCCGTTGACTTCGCGGGTGATCGCCAATCGGCACTGGGAGCAGATCTTTGGAACTGGGCTGGTCGAGACGAGCGAGGACTTCGGCTCGCAAGGCGAAATGCCGTCGCATCCCGAGTTGCTCGATTATCTGGCGGCGGAACTTCGTGATGGTGGCTGGGATTTGAAACAGCTACTGCGACTGCTGGTCACGTCGGCAACCTACCGCCAGAGTTCACGGGCCACGCCCGAGCTGCTGGAGATTGATCCCGCCAATCGGCTGCTCGCCCGCGGACCTCGGTTCCGCGCGTCAGCGGAGGTGGTACGCGATCAAGCGTTGTTTGTGGGTGGATTGCTGAGCGACAAGATGTATGGACCTCCGGTGCAACCATTGCAACCCAATTTGGGGCTCAGTGCTGCTTTTGGTTCGGCGACGGACTGGAAGACGAGCGACGGTGAGGATCGCCACCGCCGGGGACTGTACACGCGATGGCGCCGGTCGAGTCCGTATCCGTCGATGGCTCAGTTCGACTCGCCCAACCGCGAAGTCTGTACCATTCGCCGGATTCGCACCAACACGCCGCTGCAGGCGCTCGTGACGCTCAATGATCCGGTCTATATCGAAGCCGCCCAAGCATTGGCCCGCCGCGCCGCCCTGGCGGAGAGCGATCCGCAACGGCGAATCACGTTCCTGTTCGAGCGAGTCTTGTTGCGAGATCCGAGTGGAGCCGAGACGGATCGGCTATTGGATTTCGTGGACGAGCTCACCGCGTACTACCGCGATCACTCGGAGGAGGCTACGGCCATGGCGACCGATCCGCTCGGGCCGTTGACGGGCGAGCTCGCGCCACAATCGATGACCACCGAACTCGCGGCTTGGACGGTGCTCGGCAATGTGATCTTGAACCTCGATGAAACACTGATGAAACGCTAGACGCCTCTCCAAAAAATTGTCGCCTTTCGCGCCGCGAAAGTTGCGAGGGACGTTGCTTTCGCGGAGCGAAAGATGACACTAACCAACCTCTTGAAGGGAAGCGAATATGGACCCTCAACTCGAACAACTTCACCTGCGCACCCGCCGTCATTTCCTGCAACAATCCACCGCGGGTTTGGGCGGGATCGCGCTATCGAGTTTGCTCGCTGGTGAAACCGCTGCGGCCCGACCCGATGACAATCCACTCGCGGTTCATCCAACGCATTTCCCGCCCAAAGCGAAACGGGTGATCTATCTGCACATGACCGGATCGCCACCGAACCTGGATATGTTCGATCGCAAGCCGGAGTTGCTCGCTCGCGATGGACAAGACGTGCCGGATGCATTCCTCGCGGGCCGCGAATTCGCCTTTACCTCCGGTGTACCCAAGTTGATGGGGTCGCCGCGAAAATGGTCGCGAGTCGGCAAGGCCGGCATGTGGATGTCCGATGCGATTCCCCATTTTCATGACGTGGCCGATGAAATGTGCGTCGTCCATTCGATGTACACCGATCAGTTCAATCACGCTCCGGCGGAATTGTTTTTGCTCACCGGATCACCCCGCTCGGGCCGGCCGTCGATTGGCTCGTGGGTGACGTATGGACTGGGCAGCGAGAACGAAAACTTGCCTGGATTTGTGGCGTTGATCTCCAGCGGCGTGCAGCCCAACGGTGGCAGCAATTCCTTCGGCAGCGGATTTCTGCCATCGGTGTACCAGGGCGTGCAGTGTCGCTCCAAAGGTGATCCCGTATTGTACTCGTCCGATCCGCCCGGCATCCATCGCGACCTGCGCCGCAAGAGTCTCGATGCATTGCGGGATCTCAATCAAATGCAAGCCGCCGAGATGGGGCATCCCGAAACGTTGACGCGAATCGCTCAGTACGAACTGGCCTTTCGCATGCAGGCGGCTGTACCGGAAGTCATGGATATCTCGCAGGAGTCCCAACAAACACTCGACGAATACGGAGCAACACCCGGTGGATCGAGCCTCGCCAACAATTGTTTGCTGGCGCGGAGGTTGGTGGAATCGGGCGTGCGGTTCGTGCAGTTATTCGATTGGGGCTGGGATTTTCACGGCACCAGTCCGAACCAGGGCATCACCGATGGACTGACGCGCAAGTGCGAGACGATGGACAAACCGATCGCCGCCCTGATTCGTGACTTGAAACAACGTGGCCTACTCGACGAGACCCTGATCGTGTGGGCGGGTGAGTTTGGGCGCACACCGTTTCGCGAAGGCCGCACGGCGGGCAGCAATGTGCTCGGCCGAGACCATTATCCCGATGCCTTCACAATCTGGATGGCGGGCGGCGGCGTGAAGGCGGGGTATGAGTACGGTGCGTCCGATGAACTGGGTTTTTCCGTCGCTGAGAAGCCGATGCATGTCCATGATTTACAAGCAACGATCCTGCACCAACTCGGGCTCAATCACGAGCGGTTGACCTATCGCTTCCAAGGCCGCGACTACCGGCTAACCGATGTCTACGGCGAGGTCATGCAGGATTTGCTGAGCTAAACAGCAGTTCGGTCGGCCAACGTTTTCGAAGTCCCGAGCGACTTCAACCGTTGGAAAGAACGAAACCGGAGAACACGATAAACAAAGCCAAAATCGTGACGACGAACAATCCCCACCAAGTCACAACACTGGTGTACCACCGATCGCCGAGGTTATTGACGAGATTCATTTTTCGCCAGTTGAAAGTGAGTTGATCACTCACCTGCTCGGCCCGAGGAGGGGACGTCAATAAACTCACGCCGCTGCATACCGCTAAGCAGAAGAACCAGTTGATCGATGCTTGATTGGCGTAGGGCACCAACCACGGTGGAGGCGCCGCGGCGAACGTCAAATACAACTTGATTGCGATACCAAGAGCGAACCCCAAGATGACGGTCGCCAAAGCACCCGTGCCATTGATTCGTCGCCACAGGATGCCGAGAACAAAAACCGCGGCGAAGGGGGGCGCGAAGAATGCATAGAGCGATTGGATATACTCAAACAAACTGCCGCCCAGTCTGCCGACGAATCCGCCCAGCACGATGGAGACGGCGAGAATGACGACCGATGAGATCACGCCGACTCGGACCAGGTCTTGATCCGACGCATTGGGACGGAACATCCGCTTGTAAATGTCGAGCGTCACGATGGTCGAGGTCGAGTTGAGCACCGAGTTGACGGTCGACTGAATGGCACCAAAGAGCGCCGCGAGCAGTAAGCCACGCAGTCCGACGGGCACCAGCGACTGGATCAACTGAACGTACCCCTGATCGGCTTCGGGTTTCACCTGGTCCCAAGGGGCCAACAAAATCTCAGGATGCAGTGCGAAAAGGATCATTCCGGGCAGGACCGTGATCAACGGCAGAATCACTTTGATCCAGCCGGCAAAGACAATCCCCATCCGAGCATCGTATTCACTTCTGGCGCCGAGCACCCGCTGGATCATGAATTGATTGAGCACGTTGTACCAAACGCCCACCGAGAGAATAAACGGCAAAAGACTGATCGCCGGAACGATCGGATGAGTCGCGCCCTGGAAGAGAGAAAGTCGATTGTAGGAATCGGCGTCTCCGCCAGCGAGATGCTCCGTGTTGACATTGACGGCTTCCGCCCATGCGCCATGAGTCGCTTGGTTCCGCTCGATCATGGTGCGAAACCCATCGATCAACGACCCGCCGTCACCCGCCAACGCGTCCAGGCCAAGGATCGTGACGGTCAGGCCACCCAAAATCATGACCACCACCGTCAATAAATCGGTCCACGCGACACTCGACAATCCGCCATAGATCGCCCAGATCCCCGAAACGATTCCCAGCGAGATGACCGCGAACCAGGGGTCCCACCCGAATAAGCTTGAAAGAGCGAGCGAACCGCCATAAAGCACCGCAGCCAGGAACGCCACCACGTTGCTGATGACCGTGACGACCGCAAAGATCTGTCGCAGCGCGGCGTTGAACCGGAGTTCCAAGTACTCCGGCGTTGTGAAAACTTTGGCCGACAACAGGAACGGGATAAAAAACCAAATCAGTAGTGAGAACGTGATCACGTTGCCCCACTCGAGCATCGAGACGGAGATGCCGAATACGACCGCCGAGCCGATCATTCCAATAAAATGGTCGCTGCTGATGTTCGACGCGATGAAGGACCCGCCGACGACATACCACGGGAGTTTTTTTCCGGCCAGAAAATACTCGGTGCTACTCGTCTGCTCGCCGCGCCCGGCCCAATACCCCACGATCGAGAGCATCGCAAAGAACGCACCGATTGCGAAATAATCAAGCGGTGCCAGCGGAAATGATTCGACGCCCATGCTTCCCTTTTCCTCCGAGCCAAGCTGTATTCGAGATCCACTATCCTCGGCAATAAAATGGACGTCTCCGAAGACGCGCCCGCACGAGAGCCCGCTTTATAGCGTGTATTGGGGGATCTTTAATAGCTCGCCATCTTTGAGTGCCGAGTGGTGGGCGACAATTCCGGCGACGGTCATGTTGAGTGCCTGAGCCACGTCCACCCGAGGCTTGCGATCGCGGAGAATGGCGTCCACAAATTCGCTCGAGAGTTGGCCGTGTGACCCGCCATGCCCACCACCGGCAACGCCGGGTGGCAGGGGTGGCCGGTCGGTGTTGACCTGTCCCTTGCCGTCCTTCTGTCCGTAGACCCGCCCCTGCTCACCGTGAACGGACGGCATGTCCCAGCAAACCGCCATCCGCGACATTCCGCCTTCGGTGGTCCGGAACAAAGCAATTTCAGAACCGAAGGGGTTGTTGTAGTCGTTGTTCGCCGCTTGCAGATGCGGAACGATCCCATGGTTGCCCATGCAGGAGACTTCGGTGAAGCTCCCGCCCGTGACACCGATGTAGTACGCGTTGGAATGGGTCGGATAGTATTGCGGCGGGAAACCTTTGCGCCATCCGTTGGTGTCCACTTGCTTTGTCTTTGGGTTGTATCCTCCGAGGGGCTCGCCGAAATAGTGATAGTACTCACCCTCAGAATAGATGAGCTTACCCAACTGGCCCGCCTGGTACTGTTGGTGCATGGCGTACAGATCGGGGCGGAAGTACGAGGTCTCGAACATCATGTACTTCAGGCCCGTTTTCTTGACCGCCTCGAATAACCGGTCGGCATCTTCCAGTGATCCCCAGACTGCGGGCACTGCCGAAGCCACATGCTTACCGTGCTCCATCGCCATGATGGCTAAATCGGCGTGACTGGGTGCGTCCGTCGCTACGAACACGGCTTCGATGCGGTCGTCCGTGATCATTTTTTCAAACGACGGGTAGGTCTTCTCGCAGCCGCACACTTTCGCCAATTCGGCGCATCGCGAGGGGATCAAATCCGTGACCGCGACCACCTCGACGTTGGGGTGATTCTGGAAACTGAATTGGGCTCCAAAACGAGACCGGCCATAACCGGCAATCCCCACGCGGACTTTGCGATCCGAAAACGGCTGCCAGTCCTTCGACGCGTTCGGATCGGCCTGGTTCTCCTCAAAACCAGCGATGACTTGACCGCTGGCGTCTTTCGGGGGTGAAACAGCCTCCTGAGCGGATGCAGTGATCCCTACGCCCATCGCAGAGGTACCTAGGCCAACAGCTTGCAAAAATTGACGTCGTGACGATGAGTTGCTCATGAGTTTCGTTCCTTGGAGAGGACGGGGTGATTATCACGAATATGATGCGACAACGTTTTTTTCGCAGCGGACCAGTTCTTCTTCAACTTTGATATCAGTTGTGATTGACATGCCAGCAGTGTACTTGTCTTCGGCGACAAAAACAATAATGTATGCGAAAAAGTTAAAAAAGATTGGGCGACCGGTGGCTCATTCTTTCAGCCCACATGGCACGCCGCAGCGGGAGCTAGTGAAAAAACCATGAAAATCACAACGATCGCCGAAGGTCTCGCAGCACGCTTCACAACACGTACTGAGGGATCTTTAATAATTCTCCATCTTTAAGTGCTGATTGGTGTGCGACGATCCCGGCCACCGTCATGTTGAGTGCCTGGGCCACGTCCACCCAAGGCTTGCGATCGCGGAGAATGGCGTCCACAAATTCGCTCGAGAGTTGGCCGTGTGACCCGCCATGTCCACCGGCGGCAACGCCGGGTGGTAGCGGTGGCCGGTCGGCGTTGACCTGGCCCTTGCCGTTCTTCTGTCCATAGACCCGGCCCTGCTCGCCGTGAGCTGACGGCATGTCCCAGCAAACCGCCATCCGCGACATTCCGTCTTCATTAGTACGGAACAACGCAATTTCAGAACCGAACGGGTTCTTGTAATCATTGTTCGCCGCTTGCAGATGCGGAATGATGCTGTGATTGCCCATGCAGGAGACTTCGGTGAAGCTCCCGCCAGTGACACCGATGTAGTATGCGTTGGAGTGGGTCGGATAGTATTGTGGCGGGACCCCCTTGCGCCATCCGTTGATGTCCACTTGTTTTGTCTTCGGGTTATATCCTTCAAGAGGCTTTGCCGAATAGTGAAAGTACTCACCCTCAGAATAGATGAGATTACCCAACTCGCCCGCTTGGTACCGCTGGTGCATGGCGTACAGATCAGAATGGAAGTACGATGTCTCGAACATCATGTACTTCAGGCCCGTTTTCTTGACAGTCTCGAGTAACCTGTCGGCGTTCTCCAGCGATGCGAAGACTGCGGGCACTGCCGAAGCCACATGCTTACCGTGCTCCAGTGCGGTGATAGCCAACGGTGCGTGACTTGGCGGGTCCGTCGCGATGAACACGGCTTCAATGCGGTCGTCCGTGATCATTTTCTCGAACGACGGGTAGGTTTTCTCACAGCCGCATACCTTCGCCAATTCGGCGCACCGCGAGGGAATCAAATCCGTGACCGCGACGACCTCGACGTTGGGATGATTCTGGAAACCGAATTGCGCTCCAAAGCGAGACCGACCATAACCGGCAATACCCACGCGGACCTTGCGATCCGAAAACGGCTGCCAGCCCTTCGACGCGTTTGGGTCGGCCTGGTTCTCCTCGAAGCCCGCGATGACTTTACCGCTGGCGTCTTTCGGTGGCGAAGCTGTTCCCTGAGCCAATGCCACGCCTCCCACACTCAGCGCTGAAGCACCGAGTCCAGCAGTTTGCAGAAATTGACGTCGTGACGATGAGTTGCTCATGGGTTCGGTTCCTTGGAGAGGACAGGGTGATTATCACGAATGTGATGCGATAACGATTTCTTCGCCGCCGACCAATTCTTCTTTAACAAAGCGGTTAGGATCTCGCGATGCTGGCGCATCGTTTCGATCGCCACATCGCGATCACGATCCTCCCATACAAATAGCAGTTTGTAATATCGCCCCTGGCGGTCGAAAAAATCTTGTATGTAAGCGTTGCCCGCAGTCGCGATGAGGTATTCGTGCAGAGACTCATTGACGCAGAGTGGGGTCCTGGTCGATGCCGGAGCCGCGTTCAATTCGAGCAGGTGTTCCAGTTCGCTGGCATCCAGTTTCGGCCCGGCCAGTTCCAGTGCCTTCAGCTCCAACGCCTCACGCACCTCAATGAGGGCGTGGAGATCGTCCTGCCGAAAAGGACGCAAGCGCCAGCCGCGTCGTGGGATGTGATCGAGCACGCCTTCGCCAGCGAGTCGATGCAGAATATTGCGGATCGCCGAACGGCTGATGCCGTACTTCTCGGCCGTCAATTCCTCACGCAGATACACCGGTTCACCGCTCAGGCTGAGCTGCACCAAGTCATTGGCAATGACGTCATACGAGTCACGCGGCGGCTCAGGCAACTGAGGCTCACGGGGCGCGCGAGAATTTTTACCAACTGGAAATGTGGCAGTCATCCGATTATTTTCGCCCTTTTGCAGCAACCCTTCGTCGATCAATTCCGCCACGGCGGTTCGGACAGGCGTCAGACTGACGTTGTAGTGGCCCGCGAGTGAATCAAGCGTCAGCTGAACCGGTGTTTCCCGCCCCGATCTCAGCTGCGCCGCGAGGTCATTTTTGATGTAGGCGGTGATTGACATGCGGACAGCCTACTTGTCTTCGGCGACAAAAGCAAGTACTTTGGCGACAAAGATGAAAATGGATTGGGCGACCGGTGGAATCGATAATCATAACCCGACGCGTAAGCGAGGGATGCGAACTGGTCCCTCGCTTACGCGTCGGGTTATGAAAACATGGATCAATGAGTTATACCGAACGACTTTTGCGAATAGGCGTACCACACCACGTCACAGCAGGAACTGGCGGAAAGCAATGAAAATCACAGCGATCCAAACGCACGTCTGTCACGCTCGCATGCGGAACTGGATATTTGTCAAAGTGGTCACCGACCAACCGGGGCTCGATGGCTGGGGTGAGGCGACGTTGGAATGGCACACGCGCGGCGTTGTCGGCGCGATCGAAGATCTTGCACCTCTGCTGATCGGCGAGGATCCGACGTGTATCGAGCATCTCTGGCAAATGATGTGGCGGCAACACTTCTGGCACGGCAGCGGAGTGACGCGGTCGACGGCGATCGCCGGAATCGATCTAGCGTTGTGGGATATTGCCGGCAAGGCTTACGGGGTTCCGTGTCACAAGCTGTGGGGTGGACGTGTTCGCGATTCGATCCGATTGTATTGCCATCTTGGCGGCGGCGATCTAGAGAGTTTTTATGAGACACCCGTCGACAATGCAAAACAGTTTGCGGATCTGGCCCAACGAGCCGTTGAAGATGGGTTCACGGCGTTCAAATCCATGGCGGTGCCGCCCACCATGCCGATCGAAGGTCTCCGACCGATCAAGGCGGCCGATGCGTGCGTTGCCGCGATGCGTGAGGCGGTCGGCGAGGGCATCGACATCATGGTGGACTGCCACGCGCGACCGTCACCGGCGATGGGCATGCAGTTCGCGAAAGCCCTCGATCCGTACGGACTCTATTTTTTGGAAGAACCCTGTTGGCCGGAAAGCATCGAAGGGCTGGCCGCCATTAACGCGGCCATCACGACACCGGTCGCGGCGGGGGAACGCGTGACGCATCTGGCGGCGTTTCGCGATCTGTTCGCGGCCCGGGGCTGCGAAATTTGCCAACTCGATCTGACCCACTGCGGAGGATTCACCGAGGCCCGCCGCATCGCCGCACTGGCGGACGCACATCGGATCGCACTGGCACCTCACAACCCTCAGGGTCCCGTCAGTACGGCGGCGTCACTGGAGTTCGGGTTTTCTCAGCCGAGTTACATCATCTGCGAGTCTGTTCACAATGACGTCCCATGGCGCGACGATATTGTCGAAGAGGGATTCATCGTCGACGAAAAAACGCGAACCGTGATACCCAACACGAAGCCGGGGCTGGGAATTTCGATCAACGAAGACGAAGTGAAAAAGCACCCGTTTGAACAGGAGATTCCGCAACGCGTCTTCTATCAAGATGGCAGCGTCGGTGATTGGTAAGGAACAGCGAAACATCTATTCGCGTTTTTTACCGTAGCCGGAACCGACACGCTTCGGCCGACCCTCGCGCCATCTGAACTTTGGCGAGTCCCGCGACACAATCGATCAACAACCATGAATCACCCATCACCTGATCGCCCCCAATCCGCTCGACAACATTGTGCGTTCCGAGGCCGGATCGGGATCTGCCGTGAGGACATCACGCCGCCCATTGGTATTTACTCACGAAACTGGGGTGCCGCCGAGCACGAGACTGCCGATTCGATCCACCGACCGTTGACACTTTCGGCTCTGACGATGGCGCCATTGTCCGGCGGTGACCCCCTTGTTTTGATCGAAGCTGACCTTGGCTGGTGGCGCTCGATGGATTTGTTTCGTCAGTTTCGAAAACGCCTGCTCGATGAATTGAACCTAGAATCTTCGCATTTGATTTTTGCGTTGAGTCACACGCACGCCTCGGCGCCCCTGATGGACTCGGATTCGTCGTTGCCCGGGAGTGAATTTTTGGAACCTTGGTTGGAACGCGTCTACCAGGCCGCCGTTTCCGCATCCCGTCGAGCTTTGGCAGAGGCGGATGAGGGCATCTTGGATTGGCACCAGGGGCGATGTGGCCTCGCGGCCGCCCGTGATTTCCCGGACCCTGATTCAACCGCGAATCGCATGATTTGTGGCTACAATCCCGCGGTCGATGCGGACCAAACGCTGCTGGTCGGACGCATCACCGATCCGTCGGGAACGGTAAGAGCGATCTTGGTCAATTACGCCTGCCACCCGACCACGCTGGCCTGGCAGAACACCGCGATCTCCCCCGACTATATCGGAGCGATGCGGGACACGATCGAAGACGCCACCGCTGCGACGGCCTACTTTCTTCAGGGGATGTCCGGGGATCTCGCGCCCCGGCACCAATACGTCGGCGATGTCGAAGTCGCCGATCGTCACGGACGTCAACTGGGATTTGCCGTTCTGGCAACCCTCAACGACATGGACCCGGCTGGTAAACGATTGTGCTTCGATGGGGTGGTCGAATCCGGCGCGCCCCTGGCACTCTGGCGACATCAGCTCCGTGAAATTTCGTCGACGCTAGGATCCATCGAAGTGACCCTTGACCTGGATCTCAAAGACTGGCCGTCCGCAGATGCGTTGGAACAGCAACGATCGGCATGCGATGACCGTGCCTTAGAAGAACGACTGCGACGAAAACGAGATATCCGGCGATCCCTCGGCGATGGTTCTTCATTTCCGCTTGCGGTGCATGCGTGGCGGATTGGCGACGCGGTGTTGGTCGGCTGTGCGGGAGAAGCGTACTCGCAACTACAGCAAGAGCTGCGAAACCGTTTTCCTGATCAGGCCATCGTCTGCATGAACCTCGTCAACGGTTCGGTCGGTTATCTGCCTCCGGCTGATCTGTACGACGTGGATGCCTACGCCGCCTGGCAGACTCCGTTCGCTCGCGACTGCCTGGAGCGAACTAGCGAGACAATGATAGATGCTATCAAAGAACTCCTGGATTGATTTTCGACAATCAACAACCCGTGTCCCAACAGTCGAAGAACGCTCAAATGGATCGAACTTCTTTGGACGTCCGATCAGCGAAGTTTTTGGAAACGGAATATTTTCTGCCTCCATCTTGCTGCCGATCATCATCCGCCATTTTCAGCGCACTGATTTCCGCGATCGCGATTCAGCGAGCGATCATGACGCTGCAGTGGACGCGATGCAAGACGTAGCGGGAGGTGCTACCGAGGAAGAGCCGTGAGATTGCTCCGCGTCCGGTGTCGCCGAGCACGATCAGTTCACTTTGGCTTTGGGCGGCATATTCGACTAACCCTTCGCCCACATGTTGGACTTCGATGCTATGCCCATCGGCATTCGCACCACACTGCGACAACCGTGCCGCAGCGGCATCGGCGCAGCGAAGTGCCTCGGTGCGGCGGCGGGCTGCTTCTTCCATCGTTGCCGCGAGAATGTCTTCCCGAAAGACTTCAAGTTTGACCGACGCGGTGACGGCGGTGAGGTGATGCTGGTCCGTCCACGCAAAACGGCACAGCCGGTCCAATATTTTGGTAGAGACTTCGCGTTCGTCCACCGCGATAGTGCCCTTCCCGAAGGCGCCCGCCGGGAACTCCTGCACGGGTACGCCGTCGGGGGTGGTTGGCGGGCGGACGACCAGCACGCTGCAGGTTGCTTGAGTGGCGACATAGTCACTGACGCTGCCCAGCATCACCCGCTCGAATGCCGAATGCCCTTTCGCTGCCACGACGACGAGATCGGCCTCCTGCTCCTCGGCGCGTTCGACGATGCAGTGCCCGATGTGTCCGGTCATTTGGTGCGAAGTAACGGCCGTATCGAGCTGGCCGAGCGCCCGCCGCGCCGACTCCATCGCTTGCCGAGCCGTTTTTTCTTGGTGTTCGAGGAACTGCGGATACCACAGTTCCGCTTGTCCGGTCAGCACGATGTCGGGTGGATTGACGACGGCCAAAATTTCCACCTCGGTCGGTTTCCCCAATGGGAACGCGGCCAGATACCGGCAGGCGGCGAGCGAATGAGCCGAACCGTCAACGGCAAGCAAAATTTTCATCGGTGTTGTTCCATATCAAGGTGAGTAGCACCCACGGGGCAGCGGGATGACGGCCCAGGGCAAAACGGTGTCATCGATTCACGGCCTCTTCGGGATAGTTGTGTCTAACTGACAGAGCAACGTCCTGGGTATCGAATTATTAACTCCACAGTCGGACAGGCAGAGATATTTTTGTGAGCGACAAGGCGCTAGCCGTCGGTTCGTTGTCGTGAAACCGGCGACTAGCGCCTTGCCGCTCACTGTATTGGATCCTGGTATTGCTGTGTGGAGTTAATAACGAATCGTCCGCTAGCCCCGAGGGATAGTGTTGCGAAGTGATTAGACACTTATCCGCGCGAAATCTCGGACGTCTTCTTCCATCGCGGCGATGCGGTCGACCAGCGTGGTATCGGCCGCGTCCAAGTCCTGCGAGTCAACAGGGTTCAATCGCGTGAATATATAAAACTTGACTTTCGGTTCGGTGCCGCTCGGACGGACCGCGACATAATTTCCCTCGTCCATCATGTCCAAGATAATCATGTTGCCCTTTGGACCTTCCAGGCGATCGACCACGGGTGATCCACCAAGCGTCGTGCGTGTTTGGGTTTCATAATCGCGAACGTGTCCCACCGTCATCCCACCGAGGCTGCGGGGCGGGTTCTCGCGGAACGCCTTCATCAATGATTTCATCGCGGCCATGCCTTCACTACCCTCCATGAGCACATTGATCAGATCTTCCCGGTGCAGTCCATGCTGACGATACAGCTCGCTGAGGTAGTCATGCATGGATTGGCCTTTGGCTTTGAGTTCCGCCGCCAATTCACTGATCAACATGCAGGCCACCGCAGCGTCTTTATCCCGCGCGTACGACCCGACGAGATAGCCGTGTGACTCTTCACAGCCATACAAAAAGTCCTCCGGTCCTTCGCGGTCCATGGTTTCGGCAATGTACTTGAAGCCGACCAATAAATTGCCGACGCAGCGGACGCCATGACTGGCCGCGATCCGGCGGACCAGTTCCGTCGTGACGAGGGTTTTAACAATGTAGGATCGATCGTTTACTTTCCCCGCCGCCACCGCTTTGTCGAGGATGAAATTGGCGAGCAATGCGGCGATTTGATTCCCGGTGAACGTATCCCACGGGCCGGCGGTATCGGTGCCCAGTGGCGCGGCCATGCCGACTCGATCACAGTCAGGATCGGTGGCCATGATGAGATCGAATCCCTCACGGCGTCCCTGCTCGATCGGCTTTTCAAATATCACTTTGTTCTCGGGATTAGAAACGTGCCCGGGAACATTGGGAAAGTCGCCACTGGGTTGCCGATGCGGTTCGTAAACGGTCACGTCGTCGAAACCATCGCGATGCAGCAACGGGACCACGGCGGCTTCCCCAACCCCGTGCAAGGGCGAGTACAGGATGCGAACATCCCGCGGACCGGGGAACCGGCATTGAGCCGCCGCGTCGAGAAACGCAGCATCGATCTGCTCGGTGACGATTTCAACCTGCCCGTCGGCCAGTGCCTGCTCGAAGTTAGCACGCTTGATCTCCTGACAATTCATCACGCCCTCGATGATCGCTTTGTCGTGAGGCGGCAGCACCTGGGCGCCGCTGGACCAATAAACCTTGACCGCATTATCGCTCGGCGGGTTGTGGCTGGCCGTGACCATGATGCCGCAATCGCACTGTAGATAGCGGACCGCGAAGGAGAGCTGCGGCGTGGCCCGATACTCATCGAGCAAGTACACCTTGATGCCCGCCGCCACCATGACCTCGGCGCACAGCTCAGTAAAGTGCCGCGAGCGGTGCCGGGTGTCATAAGCGATCGCACAGGACAGCGGTTTCTTGCCGCCGTGGTATCGCACGACGTAATCGGCCAGCCCCTGAGCACTCTCGCCGATCGTGCGGTCATTGATCGCGTTGGAGCCAATCTCGTACATCCGCCCGCGGCGGCCACCGGTACCGAACGGGATAATCGTCCAAAATACATCGTCGAGTTTCTGCCACTGCTCTTCCGTGATGTGCCGCAGCACGCTGTCGCGGTAGTCGCGATAACGATTCTCGGTCAACCAACAGCGAATGTTCTCGACCGCGCCGGCCGATATTTTCCCGTCCTGGCAAGCCTGTTCGACGGCGGTCAACGCACTTTGGACTTGCGGCGAATCGAAGAGTGCGGGGTCGGAGGCCATGGTGATACTGCTCGGGGAAGAAGGAGATTGAAACGCGACGTGTCTCGATGAACAACGCCATTAGTTTAGGACTTCGAGCGGCTCGCGACCACTAGCTGACCAAGCACATCTTGTTAGCTGACTAAGCCTTGCGTGACGGTCATGAAAACGTCTTCGAGCGTGGGGTCACGGTCGTTGAAGGATCGGATCTTCACGCCTTGAGCAATCAGGTAGTCGAGCAGCGCGGCCAAGCCCGCGTCGTCGGTCTCGAGTTCCGCGATAACCCGGTCGGGACGAATCTCCAAGTCCCGCAGTGCTGGGCTGCTCCGCAATATTGAAATACCCGCTTCACTATTTTCGGTGAATGCGATCTCGACCATGCGGTTGCGGCGAATTTTTCGGTACACCTGCGCGATCGGCCCGTGCATCAGCAACTGGCCACGCTCGATGATCCCGATCGACGTGCAGCAGTCGGCCAGTTCCGTCAAAATATGGCTGCTGATCAAAATCGTCTTACCCATCTTTCGCAGTTCCTTCAGCAAAGCCTTGACCTCCACGCGAGCGCGCGGATCGAGACCGCTGGCAGGTTCGTCAAGAATCAGGACTGGCGGATCATGAACCAACGTCTTCGCCAAACACAGTCGCTGTTTCATGCCCCGCGAGAGTGCGTTGACGTAGTCATTGCGTTTGTGTCCGAGATCGAGCAGTTCCAACACGTTGTCGATGATCGGCCCCCGCGCCGCCCGGTTGATGCCGTACGCGACAGCAAAGAAATCGAGAAACTCCCAAACCTTCATGCCGTCGTAGACACCGAAGTTGTCGGGCATGTACCCAATCGAGCGACGGACGCCCATCGGGTCACCCATCACGTCAAACCCCGCGACTTCGCCGCGGCCGCGGGTGGCCTTGAGCAGCGTCGCTAAGAAGCGAATCGTCGTGCTCTTGCCCGCACCGTTGGGGCCGATGAATCCAAACGTCTCCCCGGCTGCGATGTTCAAGTCGATACTTTCGACGGCCGTGAAGTCGCCGTAGTCTTTACCAAAGCCTTCGAGCTGGATCATAAAAAACCAATGTTGGGATGGAAGAACGGCGGACGCAGGGATGATTGAAAACGGAGAACGGAGAGCTGAGAAACGCTCCGCAACTCGTGAATTCTAGCCGGAAGGTTCGTACCGAAGAAATGGTGTTTGAAATTGGTAGCTACGCTCGCCTGAGCGTGGATTTTGACATCGGCCGCACTTCTCCACCGTCTGGCGACGGCAGCTACGCAAGAATGTGGTTCTCGGCAGCGCCAACGGATCGGCCCCAAACCGTTTCACGAAACATGTGCAGCATGTCGAACCGGCGGTACGCGGCAATCGCCGGAGCGTTGGTCTCGTCGACAGCGAGGATCAATCGCTCGGCTCCCTGTTGCTGACAGACTTCGGTAACCACCGCCATCACGGCTTGCCCATAGTCTCGCCCACGATGTTCGGGGACGATTCCCATGTAGACCAGTTCCACCACGCACGCCGGATTGACCCGTGCCGGATTGCGAGTCGACGGAGCGGGATGACGGGCCAAAATGATGCAGCCGATCACGTCCGGGTCGCTCCCCACATCGCCAACCGCCTCGACCGTGTACCACAAATCAGCGGCAAAACTATCCGCGTCACGGTAGCCCTGGATGATCTCGGCCGCGGTCCGAAATTCTGCCAACGATGGGCAGTCGAGTGAACCCACGTAGGTTCGCTCGACAAGATGTTCAAATGAGAAACATTGGGTCGGATCGGTTTGATCGAGGGGCTGGAAGGTCACACGCGGATGTCCACGATGCGTTCCGTTCTCGGCATCATCGGGCTGCTCATGAGAGTTCCACCTCCCCGCCGAGTCGCTATCCAAGGATAGGTATTCCAGCGTTCCAATCGGTGTGAATTTCATGTCCTCGGGCCAGCGAATCGGTGCTGGCGGAGTGCGAATTTGAGCATTCGCCGTGGCATGAGAACCCGGTATCGAGGTTGAGTGGGGGGCTTCAGAGCGTACCGGGTCGGTCGCCCACTGGACGAATCGCACTTCGGATTGTGAAAAAATCGATTCCAGCTTCTGCCAGATCGCAGCCGCATGGGATGCGGACACGGTTCGCGAAGCGGTAGGTGAATTCTGCCCAACTGTCGACCGGGGCGGGCGGGCGAAACCACTCGGATCGACCCAATCCACATGCAGCACGCTCGCGGTATCACTGCCTGGGGTCAGGGACGCGATCGCGATCATGCTCTCGCCCAGAATGGGTGGGCCGGTGACCGCCGCGACACAGACCAATCGCTGTGCGGATTCCGACCGTAAAACCTCCCGAATTTGATCGTTGAGCAGGCTCGCACGGGTGGGAGAAAGACGGCCAAAGGTATGCGGGAGAGCGGTTGCCAAGTCCGCGATAGCGGGTTGCCACACGGACATCGAATCCTCTTGATCACCGTGGCTTTCCTGCGCTGCTACCGTTACCTTGGATGTGGGTGAGGGAATTGACTCGCGGGACATCAGAGCGAATCTACTTACCGACGTTTACTTACCGATACCGTTGGGCAACGTCGCGAGAGGAGGTGGATTCAAAAATGGGTGTGTTCGACTTCTCTCATCCTACTGGTCGCAGAACGAAGTACCTATCCGACATCCTCGAGTGCATTTCATGATTGAGTCCATTTCGCTGAAAAAAGAACGCTCCCACGGTGTGCTGTTGGCCACTGCGGTGCTGATGATTGCGTCGCAGGGCTTATTTTGCCAGTCCGCGTCGGCTCAGGGATTATTCAACCGCATCCGGGCGCGAATCGAGGCGCGGATGGCTGTGCCCCCGCCACCGCCAGGCCCGCTCGCTCCTCCGTACGGATATCGCCCGCCCGCGGGTGGGCCCGCCGATGCTCAGGCACCACCATCGCAGCGGCCCCGCGTGTTGGCGACACCAACGCCGCAGCAACGCTTGGCCCCCGGACAATACAACAGTCCACGGGCAAGCGCCGGCGAGATGGCCGAACCCACGTTCGGAGTTGAGATCGCGCCCGTCGGCTTTGGCCCTAACCGCGGACTCGAAGTCCGCGGATTTAGCCCGGACTCACCACTTCCCGAAGTTGGTGTTCGCCGCGGTGACGTGATTGTATCGCTCGATGGCAGGCGTACCGATTCGATGGCGGCAATTGTCGCGGCGCGGCGACAGATCTCGCCGGGCGAGAACCCGAGCATGCAGATCGTCCGGGGCAGTCAACTCTACCAAGTTCACTTGCCGCCGTGGCCGGTCGACGATGCAGCGGCTAATCAATCCGGCACGATCGCCGCGGCTGATGCCTCACGCACGGACCCTGCCCGGTACGCGGGCCCAGCCTCGCGCACGGGCCCAACCTCGCGCACGGGCCCAACCTCGCGGTCGGCGGCCAAGCCACCGCTTGATAACTCGCCCGTCATGAGCTCCCCGATCGAAGAGTCCGGATACCAGGCTTCGTCGCCCGATCGTCCGCGGCACCAAGACTTGCCCAGCAACCCCACTCCAGCACGTCCTCACGCGTCGCTGGGGATCCGTGCCCGCGACGCCAGCCCGCAGCGCGGTGTGATCGTGGTCGATGTGACGGACGAGTCCGCCGGTATGGTCGGTGGCATCCAGGTCAATGACCGCATCGTCTCGGCCGCGGGCCGCCTGATTCGCGACACGAGTGGACTGATCCGTGAACTCGCCCTCAGCAAACCTGGTGACTCTGTCAACTTGGGAATCGTTCGCGGCGATGCCATGCGCGAACGCGTCGTTGAAATGGGTGGGGCCGATGGCAAACCGGTTCGGGCCGCCACCGGCGTGGCAAAATCGGCGGCTCAGCCGCCCGCGACTCCGGCCGAGCGAGCGGCGAGCGGCGATGCATCGAGTTCAGAAAACAACCTGCTCAACGGGGTCGGATCTGCCCTGGGTAATTTCTTCGGCGGTGCGTCGTCGCAGCAGATGGATTCGCCAAAGAACACCGAGAAGTCAAAAGCAAAGCCGGACCAGCAGAATGTCGAAGACGTTTCCGACGCCGATGCCAACGTGTTCGAGTTGCCCGCGCCGACGGCGGAACCTGACTCGGAACCAAGCGACCCGTTGGCACTTCCTGAGGATGAGTGATGCCGGTGCGTGAGTTTTCCTGAGGCTGACCCCCTGTGGATTACCCAATTTTCATTCAACGCCGAAGGACGTCGATTTTATTACTGACGCTATCTTGTTCAGCATCCACTAGCGGGCTGTCGATTGAATCGTTTTTACGAAATGAGCGTGTCAATCATAACCCGACGCGTAAGCGAGGGCTGCAACCTGGTCCCTCGCTTACGCGTCGGGTTACTAAATCGACAGCCCGTTAACGCCCAATGCTAAATGCTGCCGTCACCCGCGACTTTCGTCTTTTTCCGCGAACGGAGTACGGGCTTCCTGCCCGTCGTGCAGGGTTCGACGGGCTGGAATCGTGTTCGACCAAACCGGCTGATGTACACTAGGTAGCATCGTCTCGGCATCTATCTACATCCACAAGGAATCTGCTCATGCGTTCGTCTCAACAGACGCACTCCGCCGGCAACTCGTCTCGCCGGCGTTTTCTGGGTCAGTCACTGGCGGTGGGCACTGCGGCGGCCAGTTCGCTCGCGATTCCTCGCTTTGTCAGCGCCTCCACGCTCGGATTCGGTGGCGCGGTCGCCCCGAGTGATCGCATCACCGTCGGCGGAATTGGGATTGGTCGACGGGGAACCTATGATCTGGGTTGCTTTTTGGAACAACCCGATGTGCAGTTTACGGCAGTCGCCGATATCAAAGAAACCCAACGGACGGCGGTCAAAGAGCGAGTCGACGCGCATCACAACAACACCGACTGCGACACCTACCGCGACTTCCGAGAACTGCTGGCCCGCGAAGACATTGATTCCGTCCTGATCGCGACGGGACCGAACTGGCACGCTACCGCAGCCTGCACGGCGGCGCGAGCGGGTAAGGATATTTACTGCGAAAAGCCATGTACGAAGAATATTGTTCAGAGTCTGCAATTAGCCGAGACGATGCGTCGCAGCGGCGTCGTTTTCCAAGCCGGAACGCAGCGGCGGAACTTGCCGCACTTCGAGTTCGCCTGCATGCTCGCGCGCACCGGACGGTTAGGAACGCTGCGACGGGTACACGCTCAACCGGCCGGAATGGAAACGAAGATGAGCGGTTGGCTACCCGCACAAGAATTGCCACCGATCGAGGAAGTCGACTGGAACATGTATCTCGGCCCCGCTGCCTATCGGCCGTACAACAAAGCGTGGTTGGATGGGTTTAACTTCGAGAAAGGCGGCGGACTGACCGGCGGCGGTGTGCTCGAATGGGGCTCGCACTGCGTCGACTTGTGCCAATGGGCAGCCGGTGCCGATTCAACCGCCGCCATTCACTATCACGCCCCGAAGGACAAGCGAATTTTGGCGGAGTACCCCAGCGGCGTGCAGTTGGTGATTCGCGATGATGGTTGGTTGCCGCTCGGTTCGTGCCCGGTGCGGTTCGAAGGTGATGACGGCTGGGTCGAAACCGGCGACAGCGGCAAGTTCGTACTCAGTTCACCAGAACTGCTCGCCGGGCGCGAGGTTGCCGAGATCGGTGGCTATCCCGCGACGTTCCACGTCCGTGATTTTTTGGACTGCGTCAAAACCCGGAGCCAGCCGCGGGCCAATGCGGAAGCCGCCTGTTACGCACACATCACCTGCCATGCCGCCAATGTGGCCGCCTTCCTGGGACGTGATGTCAATCTCGACCCGACGACGTATGAATTTATCGACGATCCCGAGGCCAATCGATTGCGGAGCGAAGCGTTCCGGGAACCTTGGCAGATTTGAATTTGCCACCTCTCCGATTCGATTCTTTGCCAACCAACACATTTCGTCAATGATCCATACCACCATGCTTATCAAACAATCGTTCCCGCTGCTTCTCGGTCTCATATTGACATGCTCCCCCGGTCCAATCTGGGGCGACGACCTTCCCACCGAAGGGGCGATGATCGCGACATTGAAATCGAGCGACACACCGCCCGCCGACAAAGCGATCACTTGCAAACGACTCGCGGTATTTGGCTCAGCCGAGTGTGTTCCTACCGTGGCGGCTCTGCTGCCCGATCCGGAACTGAATTCATGGGCACGTATCACGCTCGAAGCGATCCAGGACGACTCTGCGGAAGCGGCATTGATCGAGGCTGCGTCGACAATCGACGGACTGCCGTTGATCGGTGTGATCAACTCGCTCGGCGTCAAACGGGCCGAAGCCGCAGTTGACTTGCTGATCTCGAAACTGGGCAGCGATGACGCGGCGGTTGCTCAAGCCTCCGCGATGTCGCTGGGAAAAATCGGCGGCCCCCAGTCGACCGGCGCATTGCAAGACGCATTGAAAGAACCGCGAATGAAAGTGCGATCCGCTGCCGCTGAGGGATTGATTCGCTGTGCCGAGCGACTTCCCTCTGTGGAGGCGATCGAAATCTACGAACAAGTGCTCGGCACCGATCTGCCGAACCCGCGTAAAGTCGAAGCAACGCGGGGAGCCATTCTGGCACGAGGCAAAGACGGCATCCAACTACTCGTCGATAGTTTGGCGTCGGACAACAAACGAATTCGCTACATCGCGTTGACGACGGCTCGTGAACTCAGCGGTGACGGTGTCGCCGATGCCTTACTCGCGGCGCGAGCCGACGTACCGCGATCGCAAGCCGCGTTGTACTTGATCGCCCTCGGTGATCGTGGCGAAGCCTCGATGCTGCCAGCCATGTTGGAAACGATCCGACAGCCCGCACCAACCGATACCGACATCGATATCAAAACCGCGGCCATTGGCGTGGTGCAGCGTATCTGGGATCCCTCTTGTTTGGACGCCCTCATCGCCGCGGCGACCGATGACAACGACGTTGTCGCGTCGGCAGGACGCACGGCGCTGCAGAACGTCGGTGATGAAGATATCAATGCCGTCATCATCGAGCGAGCGGGACAAGCTGACGGTGACGTTTTGAAAACTTGGATCGCGGTAATCGGAGCACGCCGGATTGATGCCATCGACTTGCTCGTCGACGCGGCCAAACAGGACGACGTGGCAATACAAGCCGCTGCATTGACGGCACTCGGTGACGTCGCGACCCTCGACGAGCTGCCGATCCTGAGCAATCAGGCATTTTCAAGCAGCAGCGATCAAGATCGCAGCGTCCACGCGGCGGCACTGCGGGCCGTCCGCGCCGCATGCGTGCGGATGACCGATAAGGCCGCCTGCGTTGCCCAGCTCGAAACGGCGATGAAGAACGCTGATCCCACATCCCAGCTCGAGATTCTCGAGATTTTGGCCGCAATGGGTGGTGGCGAAGCACTGCAGGGTATGGAGAAGGCGGCGATGGGCGGGGCACCCGCGCTGCAGAATGCTTCGACGCGATTACTCGGGGGCTGGATGACCGTCGATGCCGCGAACGTCCTGGAAAAGATCGCGGCCGATCACGATCACCCCTACCGAATTCGTGCAGCTCGTGGTTACCTGCGATTACTGCGACAATTCCCCATGCCGCCGGCCCAGCGTGACGAAATGGCGACGACAGCCATGTCGTTCTGCGACCGCGACGATGAAAAGCGGTTGATTTTAGACGCCGCCAGCCGATATCCGAGTCTGACGATGTTGGAACTCACCGTGCAGATCGGTCAGCGTGAATCGCTCAAGAACGAATCCCAAGCTGTGGGCATGGCGATCGCTCGCGAACTCGAACCATCGCCCCAAGTCGCGAAACTGCTCGCCGAGCTGGATATCGAAGAAGTGAAAGTTGAGATTGTCCGCGCGACCTATGGTGCCGACGACGAACAGGTCGATGTCACGCAGCGGTTGCGGAAACAGGTGGGCAATCTGCCCATCATCCGACTCGCCAACCCGAACTACAACTCCAACTTCGGTGGCGATCCGGCCCCTGGGAAACCCAAGAAGCTCACGATCGAATACCGCATCGACGGTCAAGCCGGCAACGCGGTGTTCAACGAAAACGATCCGATCGTGTTGGCGATCCCTGAGTGAAGGACAAATGCCGCACGGACGTCGGTTTCATTACTGACGTAGCGGAACTCGCCAAGAGTTTCGGGAATGCAGATTCATCAGCAATTGAATCGACGTCCCCATGGCATTCACTTGGGCTGTTGCCTCCTCTGTATTGGGTGCTGCGTAGCTTGTACAAATTTCCTTACCTCTCCACCAGCTTCGGAGGTCGAGCAGCTTTTAAGTGAAAACGTCGCTGTAACTTACCTCCACCGCAGCTTTGCTGCGGGGGAGGTCGAACGCGGCCTTTCGCCGCCGTTCGGGAGGGGGC
>JBDNIG010000360.1:0-6687 GCA_041688415.1 Rhodopirellula sp.
AGGACCGTCGGAACAATAAGTGGCGTAAGCTTCCAGCTTGCGATTCAGAAAACACAAGCTGGAAGCTTACGCCACGGCACGAGGCCGTCAGCAATTGTTCCGACGACCGCTCACGCGTCTCGTTTGAGCTTCTCGTCCGGCGTCGGTGAGGCCAGCACGTAATAGAACACCGGCGTCAGGAAAATTCCGAAGAACGTCACGCCGAGCATCCCGGAAAATACCGCCACACCGAGCGTGGCCCGCATCTCCGCACCCGCACCGGATGCCAACACCAACGGCACCACGCCGAGAATGAACGCCAGCGAGGTCATGATAATGGGGCGCAGTCGTAGTCGGCACGCCTGCATCGTGGCATCGAACTTACTCAGCCCCGCGTCCTGTTGCTCTTTCGCAAACTCGACGATCAAGATCGCGTTCTTGCTAGCGAGGCCCACCAACACGACGAAGCCGATCTGCACGAAGATATTGATGTCCATGTGGGCGATGGCAACACCCACGACCGCGCACAACAAACACATCGGCACGACCAAGACCACCGCGAGCGGCAGCTTCACGCTCTCGTACTGCGCCGCCAACACCAAGAACACCAGCACGACGGCGAGCCCGAATACCACGAGCGCCGTGTTGCCGGCGCGAATTTGCAGAAACGTCAACTCCGTCCACTCCGTATCAAACCCGAACGGGAGAGTCTCCGCCACGACTCGATCGACCGTCTTGATGGAATCACCCGAGCTCACACCCGGCATCGCCATGCCATTGATCGAAGCCGCCGTGAAACCATTGTAACGCGTCACCAATGCCGGGCCCGTCGTGTCGCGTACCGTGGTGACCGCGCCGAGCGGCACCATTTTGCCGAGATTACTACGCACGTAGAGCTGGCCAATTTGTTCGGGTGTCAAGCGAAACAGCGGGTCCGCTTGCACGTTGACTTGCCACGTCCGACCGAACGCATTGAAGTCGTTGACGTAGTAGCCGCCCAGGTAAGTCTGCATCGCCGTGAAGACTTCGTTGAGCGACACGTTCATCTGCTTGCATTTTTCACGGTCGACATCGACGTACATTTGGGGCGTGTTGGCCCGGAAACCAGTTTGCATGCCCATGATCGCGGGCTCGTCCGAGCCGGCTTTTGCTAGTTCCGTCGTGGTTTTTTCGAGTTGCGTCAGACCCAGTTGGCCAATGTCACGAACCATGATTTTAAATCCGCCACCGTTGCCCAAACCGTCGACCGGCGGCGGCCCGAATACCGCCACGGTCGCATCGAGAATCTCCGTCGCGACCGCCTGGCGAAGCCGTACCGCAATCTGCTCCGAGTGCAGCGAATCGCCCTCGCGATGGTGGAACGGATCCAGGATCACGAACAGGGACGCGTAGTTCGATGCGACCGCGTTCTGGACGAAGGATTGCCCGACGATCTCGAGCGTGTGGTCGACGCCAGCGATCCCGGCAGCGGCCGATTCGTCCTGCGCATCGTGCGCGCGAGGTTGAACTCCCGCGATCGACGCTGCCAAGGCTTCGCTATCACCACTGCGCGATCCAATCAGAATCTGGCTTAGCTGCTTGACGACCTTTTCGGTCCGCTCGAGAGACGCCGAATCAGGTAGCTGGACATCGACGAGCAAGTACCCTTTGTCTTGCTCAGGCACGAATCCCGTCGGCACCGTCGTCATGCTCTTGTACGTTCCCCATAACAATCCGACGTACACGACGATCACCAGAAATGACAGCCGCACCAACCAGCCCGCGATATTCGCGTAGACGTCCGACGCGGCACCGAAGAATCGGTTGAACAACGCGAAGAACCAACCAAAGAGCAGGTTGATCAATCGCGACAGCGGATCACGCTGTTCGGATTTTGGACGCAGCAGCAGAGCACACAGCGCGGGGCTCAACGTCAGTGAGTTGACCGCGCTGAAGAAAGTTGACACCGCAATCGTGGCGGCGAACTGCATAAAAAACTGGCCCGTGATGCCGGAGATAAACAGGCAGGGAATGAACACGCACATCAACACCAGCGAGATCGCGATGATCGGCGTGGTCACCTCCCGCATCGCTTCCCGGGACGCTTCGAGGGGAGTCATGCCGTGTTCAAGCTTGTGTTCGATCGCTTCGACAACCACGATCGCATCATCGACGACAATTCCAATCGCCAACACGAGCCCAAATAGCGATAGGTTATTCAGGCTGAACCCGATCGCCGCCATCACCGCAAACGTACCAATGATCGCGACCGGCACGGCCACGAGTGGGATGATCGCCGCACGCCACGATTGCAAAAAGATAAGCACCACGATCGCCACCAGGATGATTGCGTCGATGAGTGCGCTGAAGACTTCTTTGATCGATTCGCCGATGAATGGCGTCGTGTCGTAACTAATCGAATACTCGATACCGGACGGGAACCTGGATCTCAGCTCGTCCATCTTTGCGCGGATCGCGTCGGCGGTGTCCAGGGCGTTCGAACCTGGCAATTGAAACACCATCAGTCCCGACGAGGGTACACCGTCGAGGTTGCACATGGTGTCCTCGAACCCCGAGCCAAAGGCGATGCCGCCGTACTCCAAGCCGTCCTCGGACGTGCGCCGCGGCGTCACGACATCATGGAGTTGGACGATCTGGCCGTCAGCCCCCGTTTTGACAATCACCTCGGAAAATTCTTGTGGTGTCGACAAACGCCCGAGCGTCTTGAGCGTGTACTGAAAATCCTCGCCGCGGGGTACCGGTGGCCTTCCGAGCGATCCAGCGGCGACCTGGATGTTCTGTTCCTTCAGCGCCGCGATGATATCCGTCGCGGTCAATTGGAGCGCCGCCATCCGGTTGGGGTCCAGCCACACACGCATGCTGTAGTCACGCTGGCCGATGATGCTAATGCTGCCGACACCGTCGATCTGAGATAACTCATCTTTGACGCGAATCGTGGCATAGTTACTCAGGTACAACTGATCTCGCGATTGGTCGGGCGAAAAGAAGTTAACGGCCAACAAGGCGTTGGGCGAACTTTTGACCACCGACACGCCAATGCTCTTGACCTCGGCGGGCAGCACCGGAGTTGCCAAGTTAACCCGGTTTTGCACGAGCACCTGAGCCATGTCCAGGTCCGTGCCAACCTCAAACGTCACGGTTAACGAATAGCCGCCGTCGTTGGTCGATTGGCTGGACATGTACAGCATGTTCTCCACCCCGGTGACCTCCTGCTCGATGGGAGCGGCGACGGTCTCGGCAACCACCTCGCTACTCGCCCCCGGGTACTTCGTTGTCACGAGTACCGATGGTGGCGTGATCTCGGGGTACTGCGCGATCGGCAATGTCCAGACAAAAATCCCGCCCGCCAAAACGATCAAGACCGAGATGACGCACGCGAAGATGGGGCGGCTGATGAAAAACTGGGACATGCGAGCGGGAGACAGGGCTAACGGAGACAGGGCTAACGGACGGCGGGACAAGACTCAACGAGCCACTGGAAACTTATCGCGTGAGATTTCACGTCTCACATCTTTTCAATCAATCCGTCCTCTCAACCGGATCAACCTGCATGCCCGGTTGGACCAATTGCAGGCCACCGACAACGACGCGTTCATTTGCTTTCAGACCCGTCTGAATCACGCGTTGATCACCATGGCGAGAACCGAGTGTGACCGTGCGATGCTCGATTTTGTCCTGGTCATTGACCACGAACACGAACTTGGTTGCTTGATCGGTCCCGATCGCGACATCCGGAACCAAGACAGCCTGATGCGGTTCGGATGCAGGGAGACGCAAACGCACAAACATCCCAGGCGTCAGCAGGCCACTCTCGTTTTCGAATCGCGCCCGGACCTGAGACGTTCCGGTCTGTTCGTTGACGACGATTTCGCCGTACTCCAGCACGCCTTTGTGTGGGAATCCCGTTTCGTCAGGGAGTTGCAAGTCGCAGGGAATATTGAGTTCCGTCATCTTGTCGGCTTGTTTGAAGTCATCACCTGCGATTTCGCGTAGCCGCCGCATGAATTGCAGTCGCACGTTCTCGTCGATGTTCGCAATCGCCTTGATCGGGCGATCGTCCACGACGGTGGTGAGGACGGTTCCACCACCCAAGCCGCCGTTGACGTAGTTGCCGTCATCCAACAACGCCCGATCGACGCGTCCGGCGATCGGCGATTTGACTTGGGTGTAGTTGACGTCCAGTTTAACGCGTGCCGCATCGGCCTTGGCCACGATCACGCGGGCCTGCGCCTCTTCCACCGAGGCTTGGTCTTGATCAAACTCCTCGCGCGAAATTGCGTCGCTGTCAAGCAGTTTCTGTGATCTGGCAAAGGTCTTTTTGGCGACGTCCCAACGTGTGATCGCAACCTCAATCTGAGCCTCGCTCTGCAGGTACACGGCCTCGTACTCTTCCGGATCGATCGTGAAGAGCACCTCGTCCGCCTTGACGAGTTGGCCATCAATGAAATGCGTCTTTTGTAGAAAACCCGACACGCGTGATTGAATCTCCACGCTCTCATTGGCCGCCGTGCGTCCCACCAACTCGATATAATCCGTCACCTCGTGTTCTGCGGACGGAACGAACATCACTTTCTGCGGAGGTCGATCGCCACCGGCATCGGGGAGCCCCTTGGATGACCGTTGGCAACCAACGCCCGATGTGATAGCCATACTGATCACGGCGAGCAGGATCAGCGGAGATTGTTTCGACGTCATAACGGATGGTTTTTCGCTGAGAATGATCACGCACGGAAGAATGAATATAAAATATTCGAGCGGGAATCATACACGACTCGTGGCCGCGACCATAGCAGCGACCACGGCGATGTCCGTTTTGAATACAATGCATCGCGTCACGATGAGTCCCCCTGAGTCGTGGCGTATCCGAACAGGTGACCGACGCGATAACACTAACACGAGTCACTCGTTTTTTACTAACTTTCACGGAGAAACCGCAATGCGGCTGAACCCACTGTTTTCGACGAAGATCAATCGAGTTTTCTCACGCACGTGCGGAGCGATACTGCTATCGCTCGCGATTTCGAGCCCTGCATTGTCGGGAGCCGAACCAGCCACGTCCGTCGAAAAATTTGATTCGGCACTGCCGCTGATCGTGGCGCACCGCGGCGCCTCGCATGATGCTCCCGAAAATACGATAGCTGCCTTTGAACTCGCATGGCAGCAAGGTGCCGATGTGATCGAGGGCGATTTCTATCTGACGGCTGACAATGAGATCGTTTGCCTGCACGACAGAACCACCAAACGCACCGCACCCAAGCAACCGTCCTACACCGTTACCGAAGCAACCTTGAAACAACTTCGAAAATTGGATTTCGGGGCGTGGAAAAATGCGAAGTACGCTGGCGAAAAAATCCCAACGCTCAGCGAGGTCTTGAAAACCGTGCCCGACGGCAAGAAAATTTTTGTCGAAATTAAATCGGGCGTCGAAATTCTACCCTTGCTGAAAAAACAACTCGAAGCCAGTGACCTGAGTGCGGACCAGATCATTCTGATTTGTTTCAGCACCGACGTCATCACGCAGGCCCGCAAGACGATGGATCAGTACCAAGCCAATTGGTTGACCTCCTATCGCCGCGACGATGACTCCGGAAAACTCACTCCGACCACGTCCACGATCGTGGACACGCTGCGAAAAACGTCGGCGACGGGACTGGGCACGCAAGACAATATGGATGTGATTGACGCTAACATGGTGAAGGCCGTGCACGATATGGGCTGTGGAATTCACGCCTGGACCGTTGACAAACCCGCCGTGGCGAGGACGCTGCAACAACTTGGCTTCGATTCGATCACGACGAACCGACCCGCTGAAATTCGCGCCGCGTTGGTTCATCCTGAAAAATGATCCAGCCTAAAAATCGATGACTTGGCAATCTTCCACGATTTCGCAAGGCATCGAGAACCGTCGATCACCCGCCTCGAGTGTGATCGGGTCGATCGGGCTGATGTGCGTCAAAAACACTCGACGAGCGGCGGACGCCGCACTGACTTCCGCCACGCGTTCGGGATAGCAATGCCCCGTTTTGAGCGCCCAATCCCTTTGATGGTCATGGAAATTGCATTCGTGCAACAACACATCCGCACCATGCATCCACCGCAGTATCGCGGGATCGGTTGCCCCCAGGGTGTCGGTGGCGTAGACGAGTGAACGCCCGCCACCGGTGTCCGAACCGCTCCCCATCGTACCGGGCCAGTCGATGCGATAGGCAACCGATCCACCCGGATGCGTTTGCGGACGCCATGTCACCCGGGCACCGGCGATGTCCAGCGATGGAGGCTCGCCGGTGGAGTCGGTCTCGTCGATCGCGTGCCACGTGACGGGGAGCGGGACCGGGAAAATGTACTCGCTGATGAGGAGCTTTTGCACCACCGCGAGCTTCTCGGATTCCCCCCATACGCGGACTCGCTCGACGGGGCGTTGAAAAACGATCCCGAGCAGGAAGGTCAGACCAACGACGTGATCGAGATGGGCGTGGGACAGCAGAATGTCGAGCGTATCGGTCTGAATCAGCGAGGGCAGGCGGAACATGCCCGTGCCCGCATCGAGCACTAATCCGGATTCGGGGAGAAAGTAACACGATGTGTGCCGCGTTTCATTGGGATGGTAACCGGCCGTGCCGAGGCAATGAAGCTGCATGCGTAGCGAGGTCGAGGGAGGTTGTTGAAATCAGCGGAAGTAGTCAATTTACACTGATTCACCGTGCTCAT
>JBDNIG010000361.1:0-2608 GCA_041688415.1 Rhodopirellula sp.
CTCACGACGGGCGGAGCCGTCGGTCGACAATGATACGAAATCGGCGCACGCAGTGGCGTGGGTTTGCGGAATCACGGGCATTGCGATGGGTTGTTCGCGCTGGATAATAGACGGGGCTGGCATTTCGACGCGATCGGACCAGCTAGTTTCACACTCTCTCCACTGGATTTTTCGCTATGAACTGGCACCGTAACAACACGTCTCGATCCACGCGCGCCGCCGGACCGGTCGCCGTCATAGCCGGCTGCGTGCTGGTCGTCCTGGCCAGTGGATGCCGGCAGGAAGCACCGCCGCAGCCCACGACACCGGAATCATCCGCCACGGATACGGCATCGGCCAAAACGGGAACCGTGACGCTGGAGATCTTCCAACCGAACAATGATGGTAGCAAGGACGGGGCTCAGGCGGCGCAAGCCGAATTCACCGAAACGTTCGATGTCGCGGATGGCACGACGGTCGAGGAAGTCATGCGAAAGATCGAACAACCTGAAATCGTCATCACGGGCAGTGGCGTGACGGCATTCGTGCAGAGCATTGATGGCGTGGCAACGGATGCGTCACGCGGGTGGACTTACACGATCGATGACAAATTTGCCAACGAGGGAATTGGGTCAATCAAATTAGCACCATCGCAAAAGATCCAGTGGCGATTCACGACGCTGGAAGAGGCGACGAAGTAGGCTCACCAGCACGCGTGAAAGCAACATGAACCTACTCAACGATCACGAACGAATACCTTGGTTGGCGTGGCCGAGCATGTTGTCACTCGACGCGGTGATGGTGGCGATGGTTTGGCAGCAGTTGTTGATGCGTGCTTTTTGCCATCGCGGATCAACGTGGCCGGAGGCTAGATCGCTCGGGGCGACGGTGTGGTTGATCTACGTCGCCGACCGATTGCTCGATGCGGCGAGTCTGAATCTGTACGTGCCACACACACTGCGACACGGATTCTATCTTCGCCATCGCAAATTTTTTTTGCCGTTGTGGATTGTCGTGTTAGCGATCAACGCGTTTGTCGTGACGCATTACTTGCCACATGAGCTACTGCGTGGTGGTTTGCTGCTCGCTTCGGCGGTGTTGATCTATGGCGCCAGCGTCCATTTTTCACCGCTGCGGTCGCACATGTTCGCCGGCGCTGCACGGCGTCGTCCTTCATGGCGGCACATCCCCAAGGAAGTCCGGGTAGGTTTTCTGTTCGCCCTGGGCGTCTCGCTGAGCGTGTGGACCGAGTTGTTTGCCAGCGGGGAAGGCTGGCAGAACATGGGACCACTCGCGATCACCACCTGTGTATTGACGGTTTTGTTCGGCTGCAACTGCATGTTGGTGGCGAGGTTCGAACGTGAATTAGATCGGGCGCAATCATTCGCCTCGATGGTGACGGCGAATCCAAAGTCCAATGGCAGCGTCGGATCGTCGCTCGGCCAGTCGGCGGTCATCTTGATGATGGTGCTGCCGGTGGTGCTCATGCTATTGCCGATCCCGTTGCCCATTCTGTTGACGATCGTGATGAGTGCAGCAGGGTTAAGTGTGATAGCGCTCGGTGCTCGTCGAACACGTCCGCGAGCGGTGCCGCATCACGGACACGCGAGATTTGATATTCGTGGGGCGTGGGTCGACGCTGCCGTGTGGATGCCGCCGCTGATGATCTTGTTGCTTGGGTTACGGTGAGCGTTCCGCATTCATCGCGTTCATCGCGTGGCTATGACCGCTTGGCTGCGGTTTACCATCGAATCGAATGGCTGGCGTTCGGTGGTCAATTGCAGCGTGCGCGTACCGCATTGATCGACAACCTGCCGCCCTGGAACCGGTTGCTGATTCTCGGTGATGGCAACGGGCGACTGCTCGAATATATCGTTACCAAACGATTCGTACCTGAGCGGCGTGCGACCGAGCAACGGGTTCTCGGCACGATCACCAGCGTGGACCAGAGTACGCAGATGTTGCGCCGGCAGATCGCGCGAGTGCAGACGCTCGGCATGTACGAACACGTTGAGTTCATCCAAACGGAAGCGTGCGGTTATGAGCCGCCCACTGGAGCGTACGACGTGATCGTCACGCCATTCTTTTTGGATTGTTTTACGGCCGCGGAGCTAGACGCTTGTCTGCCACGATGGTTGCGGGGACTGCGTCCCGGCGGGACACTGTACCACGTCGATTTCGTCGTTCCCCACTCGGTGTGGCAGCGGCGACGGGCGCGATCGTTGTTGTGGGCGATGCACGTCTTTTTTCGTTGGCAAACCGGACTGGAGAACCGCCAACTCGTCGATACCGAGGCAGCCCTCACGCGATGTGGGCTGCGCAAACAAGCTGAACGGATTAGCGGCGGTGGGATGATCGCGACGCAGATCTGGGGCGCGTAAGTAGATCGAGATTGAGCAATTTACCTGTGTCGCCGTTTTGTTCCGTTAGTAATGTCGATTCTTACCTCTCCGGACGAAGAGGTCGTGCGGCTTTTAAGTGAAGACATCGCAGTAACTTACCTCCCCCGCAGCCTTGCTGCGGGGGAGGTCGAACGCGGCCTTTAGCCGCCGTTCGGGAGGGGGCCTGGGCTGAGCGTTGTGTAAGGCAAACCACATTGGCCACCGACGCGGTGTAGGCCCCCTCCCTC
>JBDNIG010000362.1:0-8477 GCA_041688415.1 Rhodopirellula sp.
TAATGGCTGTCATCCCATTCGGGATAGGTGTGGGTAACTGACAGGCACTGGGACCCGTCTACCAGTTCGCGTGAATCAATCGTTTGGCTAACCAACCTCGCGCCAGCCCGGGCAGTACGAAAGGTGGCGACGATGATCGGTCACCAGCGGTTTGCCGTAAAACTGATTCGGCCGCCATGCGGCCGCTGATGGCTGCTCCCTCCATCGTCGCCGGCCAACCCGTTTGCACGTAATCACCCGCCAGATGCAGCCAGCCCAGCGGGGTGGTCGACAGTGGACGACGGGAATCCAGTTCGGGGCTGAGTCTGTACACGGCGGCGGGATCGGTCACGATCCGGCTGCGCAGCAGACGTGCGTCCTCAGCGGCGGGAAAGGCCGCACGCAGTTCGCCGATTACCCGCTCGATCAAGACCTCTTTGGGAGCGTCGCTCAGTGCGTGACGTCCGCTGATCACGACTTGATGATAATGACCGGCAGTTTTATCTGCGGTCGCCTTCACGGGATCACGGAATAGCCACTGGGCCGTCGTGCCGACCATCACCACATGCGGATGCCGCGTCAGTGCGCGGTCGAGCCACAGATGCAGCCCGGTGATCGGGGACGGCTCGATCGACGCCAATGTCTTTTGCAAATCATCACGCCACGACGTGATCGCGTTTGGCTGTGACTCGATGTCGAGGGACTGCAGCAAACGTGACGCTGATCGCCAGTTCGTTGCCAGCACGACGTGATCGGCAGCGATCGTGTCGCCACCGTTGACCGATACTCTCGCTCGCTCGCCACCACCGGGCCTGGAAATTTCACGGACCGTCGTCCCGGTTCGCACCGAGACACCACGAGCAACCAGTCGCCGCACCATCGTAGCTCCGAAAATCTCCGACAATGTGCGGTTGGGAACCCACACGTCGCTGGCGCCGCGAGCGGCTGCGAAACCATCAATAATGACCTTACGCGCCGCCCTCATCGAGACTCGCTCGGGAACGTCACCCAGTGCGCTGACCAAGACCACGTCCCAGAATCGGGTTCGCACCTCCGCATCTTGTCCGTTTTGGGCCAGCCAAGCCGCGGCATCCATTTGCATTAGCGCCGATTCGGCGGTGCGCATCAGTTTCCACACGCCGGTACGAATCTGATGCTGTTGTCTGCCCGAGAGGTGGTGCAGTCCCGCCAGTGCGGAATGGAGATGCAACGGTGCCGGCAGCGAACGGCTCACGCGAAACGGTGACATTCCCGTGGCGGGATGATAGAACTGGAGTTCGTCGTAACGCGTGAAGTGCTCGATCAATTCCGCTTCACGCAGCAGGCTGAGCAGATTCGTACAACACCCCATCGCAACGTGCTGGCAGTAATCCAGTATTTCGCCGGAGTGTGGGTCGGCAAACGAACCGGCACGCCCACCCGCCATCGAACGCGACTCGATCAGCAGGACCTCCCAGCGGCGCGCACTCTCGTCCGCAGCGAGGAGGCTCGACAACGCCATCGCGGTCGACAATCCTCCGATCCCACCGCCAACAATGACGACGCGTGGCCGGCGTGGCCGAGAACTCGCTGCCGCTTCGCTCACGAATGCGCCTCGGTGGGCGCCGTCGGCGGTGTGCGGGTATCACACCCGATCTCCTGTGGCGGGATGGGCAACCTGCGATAGAGTGGCCCGACGAAGTGCGTCGACACGATCCCCAACCGCGTCCTCATCCCGAGCGAAACGCGGCGGCTGAGGATCGCGTCAGGATCTTCCGCGATCCGTTGCAGCAACGCTCGGTAGGTCCGCCACATCATGCTAAACATCGGACGTCCTGGGTCGTCGAGTGAATCCCAGACCCGCCATCCGGAATCGAATAGTTCCGAAGCGCGTCGCGTTTCATCCAAGATCAGACACCGCAGCCGAGCATCACGACGTGGATACAGCAGATCGTCTTCGTCGAGACCGTGCTGTTCGAAGTGCTGTCGCGGCAGATAAATGCGACCGCGCGCCGCGTCTTCGGCGACATCGCGGAGGATATTGGTGAGCTGAAACGCCATCCCGCAGTCGATGGCCGCTTGCATCGGTAGCGGCGACCGAAAGCCCCAGATGTGCAAACAGGCGATGCCGACCGCCGAGGCCACAAGGTAACAGTAATGTTCGAGTTGCTCAAAGGTATCGAAGCGGCTCTTTTGCTGGTCGGCGAGCACCCCATCAACAATCTCCAGCAGGTATCGTGAAGGGATCAAAAAACGATCCGACGCATGTCGCAGCGACGGCATGATCTCGCCCGCCCGGTCACGAAGCTCGGTGGCCATCGTCGGTGCGAAACCGTCGAGCCCAGTCGCCAGTCGGATCGCGGGCGTCGCGTCGCCAATCAAGTTCATGGCCGTAGTTTGACGCCACCAATTCAGCGCCCGTCGCCGCAGCAAGACCGGTTCGTTTGAGTCGCCCAGGTCATCGGTGACGCGGGCGAAGGCGTACAATGCCGATATCGCATCGCGTCGCTCGCGCGGTAACAGCCAAAATGAACGATAGAAACTACTGCCGCTGCGACGTGAAATTCGCCGCACCGCCGCATAGCTCGCGGCGACCTTGGTGCAGTCGCTGGATTTCATGATGGACCTCCACCGGCGACCACCGCACCGTCTCGCTCAGCACTGCGAACCCACCGTGTGGTGAGGCCCCGGATGAACGTGCGCGCGATCAACCAACCTTGCACACGTTTACTCACCCGCGGTCGGTGCCGCAGCACGTCGTATTTCGACTTCGCGATCGCGTCGAGCGTGGCCACCCCGCCGAGCGTGAATAGCTCGATGTCGGCCGCCAACCAACGCGGCACGATCGCGACCAGCGCACGACCGCGATCAAAGCTCGCACGGGTGCGATCGCTTTGCTCGGCGATCGCATCCCGAACGCACGAGGGCGTGGGCCGCCCCCGGTCGATGGTGTCGGCGATGAGTGACTCATCAAAACCATGTCGCTGCATGACCGTCGCGGGTAAGTAAATTCGCCCGATTGAATAGTCGCGGGTGACGTCTTGCCAGAAGTTCGCTAGCTGCAGGGCCGTGCAAATCTCATCGCTGAGACGGACGTGCTCAGCCGTGTCGCAACCCGCCATCGCGAGCACGATTCATCCGACCGGGTTGGCCGAGCGACGGCAGTAGTCCAACAGCGATGGCTCGTCGTGGTAGCGATGCACAGTCTGATCTTGGACGAATGCATCGAGGAGATCATCGAATGGTTGTCGTGGCAGGCGAAACCGCCGCACCGTATCGGCCAACGCGACGAACTGCCCGGAAACCGCACCGCCGCCGTAAATACTCGTGACCGAGCTACGAAAATTCTCCAGTAACGCGTAGGCCGCCGCGGTTGAAGCCGATTCGTCGGCCGCGTCATCGGCCGCCCGACAGAATGCGTACACGTCGTAGAACGGCTGGCGCATCTGACGTGGCAATAGAACGCTCGCGACAACGAAATTTTCGTAGTGCGAGCACGCGATCTCGCGGCACAACTCTCGCGAGACAGCAAGTGCGGAATTCGGCGTGGAGATGGCGTTCGGGCTCACGGGAGAGTGGGAGAGTGGGAGAGTGGGAGGGGGAGCGAAGGGGAGGTCAGAAATGGTTACATGGTGGACGACTGGGCAAGCTGGACATGTGCCGCATGGGGGCGAATGTGAGGTGGAGTTTTGGGAAATGAAAAAGTTAAATTGAAAACTGAAAAATGCAAATTGTCGTTAGATCGCTTGGAATTTTGCTTTTTTCAATGAGATTCGTGTGTCCGCCAACATTCGCTATCGCAGTGAGCACTGATCAGTCCGCAACATTTTCAACGGTCCAGGGAACGGGGAGTTTGGGTGGGGTGTTGGACTTGTTGGTAGGTCTGCGGTTATTCTAGCGGGTTGGCGACGAATGACATTCCTCTGCGAGGGGTTTTTTCGCTCGTGAGCTTGTTTTGTTCCCATTTGCACTGTGGTTTGCTACTCACCATGAAGATCCTGTTAGCCGCGCCCCGTGGATTCTGTGCGGGGGTACACATGGCGATCGATTCGCTCGATTTAACGCTGAAAAAATTTGGGCCGCCGATCTACGTGTACCACGAAATTGTCCACAATCAACATGTTGTGGGTGAGTTTGAGGGCAAGGGCGCCGTATTTGTTAATTCCATCGACGAGGTGCCGCGCCGCAGCGTGATGCTGTTCTCCGCCCACGGCGTGTCGCCGGAGATTCGCAAGCAGGCCCGCGACCGCGAATTGTTCGCCATCGATGCAACGTGCCCGTTGGTGACGAAGGTGCATTTGGAGGCGATCAAATACGCCAAGGCGGGATACACCATCATTTTGATCGGCCATGAAGGTCATGACGAAGTCCTCGGCACGATGGGCGAGGCTCCCGAAGCGATCGTGTTGGTTGAGGACGAAGCCGGCGTCGACGCACTCGAGTTCCCCGCTGGTACGGAGCTCGCCTACCTGACGCAAACGACTTTGAGCGTGGATGATGCCAATCGCGTGATCCGCAGACTGCGCGAGCGGTTTCCTGAGATTCACAGTCCGCCCAAAGACGACATTTGCTACGCCACCCAAAATCGCCAGGAAGCGGTTCGGCAGCTCAGTGACGAGGCGGACGTGGTCGTCGTGCTGGGCAGCCAGAACAGCAGCAACAGCCAACGGCTGCGAGAACTCGCGGCCGAGAAAGGCCAGCGTGCTTACCTGGTCGATGGCCCCCAGGATTTGTGCCAAGAGCAATTTACAGCCGCCGATACGGTTTTGATTAGCGCCGGTGCGAGCGCTCCCGAATCAGTCGTCCAGGCGACGATCGATTGGCTGGTGGCCACCTTCGACGCGACGCTCGAGCAACGCGAAATTCGCAAGGAGGACGTCAAGTTCCCGCTGCCCAAACCGCTCCGCGCTTACGCGAAAGAGTTCGCTACGAAAGCGTAGGACGGGGCTCCCAGCCTGTCCCCGCAAATCTGCTCCCCCCCGCAGATCTGACAGGCTGGAAGCCTGTGCCACGATTAATCACAGGCTGGAAGCCTGTACTACGTCCGATCACAGGCTGGAAGCCTGTGCTACGCAGCTTCTCCCACCCGAAAAGAAATTACCGATGGTCGCCCCCCACCCACTACCCACTCCCACGATCACCGCGCTGAGCCAACCACCCGACGATTCGGGCGTGTTGGTCATTTTCGCTACTCAAAACGAATCCGCCAGTGACGGTTCCTCAACTCCAGCGAATATCGACGCGAGCGTTCGTACGGCGTTGGGCGATCGTGTTTGCGAAACAGTCGATCACTTGATCGGAACGGGCGAAATTGAGGGGAAATGCGGTGAAATCTTGTGCGTCGCGACCGCGACCGAACAATTCCCGTTGCTCGTCGTCGCGGGGGCCGCCAAATCGTCCGGTGTGACGCGAGGCAGCACGTTCGACCTCGCCGCCGCCGTCATCCGGCGGCTCGCGGCCAAACCTCGATCGCAGATCACGTTTTTGATCGGCGAGACGATCGTGGCGGCCAACCATGACGCCCTGGTGGCAGGCGCGGTGACCGCCTGCGAGGGCCAGCACATCTACCAAAGCCAACCCACCACGCACGTCCCTCAGGCGATCAGCTTCGTGGGAATCTCCGCCGAGGCCGCCGAAGTCGGCCAACAGGTCGGGTCGTCGATCAATCACACGCGGCGTTTGGTCAACGAACCGCCGACAATCATGAACCCGACCGAGTTCGCCGATCGGGCTGCCGCGATGGCGGCCGCCGAAGGGTTGGAGTGCGAAATCTGGGATGAAAAACGGCTCGAGGCCGAGGGCTGCCGGGCGATTCTGGCGGTGGGCCGGGCATCGGTGAGCCCGCCTCGATTGGTGATTCTGAAACACAATGGCGGCGGTAGTGAAGCACCGCTGGCGATCGTCGGCAAAGGCGTCACGTTCGATTCGGGCGGCCTGTCGATTAAACCCAGCGATTCGATGGTCGACATGAAATGCGACATGGCGGGGGCTGCGACCGTCGTGGGCGTGATGCGAGGAATCGCCCGACTCGGCATCCGTCGCAACGTGATCGGACTGTGTGGATTGGCCGAAAACATGATCAGCGGCGACGCCTATAAGCTCGGCGACGTGATTGAAACACGGTCTGGAAAAACGATCGAGATCCGCAATACCGACGCCGAGGGCCGAGTCGTGCTCGCCGATACACTCGATGTCGCCGTTGAGCAGGCACCCGCCGCCATCGTCGACTTGGCCACCCTGACGGGTGCTTGCATGGTGGCGTTGGGCAATGAAGTCGCTGGGCTGATGACGAACAACCAAGCTCTCTGCGACCAAGTCAAGACCGCGGCTGACCGAGAAAATGAGCCCGCTTGGCAACTGCCGATGTTCCCGCTCTACGACGAAAAAGTCAAAAGCAAAATCGCCGATATCAAGAATGTCGGCGTGGGACGTTGGGGCGGCGCGATCACCGCCGCGAAGTTCCTCGAGCCGTTCGTCAAAGACACGCCATGGCTGCACATCGACATCGCCGGACCCGCGTTCGCCGATTCCGCCAAACCGAGCCATGACGCCGGTGCCACCGGCGTGATGGTCCGAACGCTGGTGCGTTGGATCGGCGAGTCAAAAGAAATCTAGGTCCAGTCCAAATCGAACGGCAGATCGTTGAAATTATCGGGACCATTCTCGGTAATGGCGACCATGTCCTCCAGGCGGACGCCGCCCGTTCGCCGCCCATAGAGTCCCGGTTCGACCGTGAAAACTTCACCCGCGAGCAGTTCACCGCCGCCGTCATCGAGCAGAATCGGTTCGTGCACGTCCAGCCCGATGCCGTGCCCGGTGCCATGTTGGATCGAGGGCTCGTCGGTGAGCTCGCCGCGATGCGACTTGTAGCCCGCTGCTTCGAGCGAGCGAATCACCGCGCGATGGACGGCGTCTCCGGTTCCGCCAGGAACCAGCTCCGCCTCGCCCGCCGCTTTGGATGCCACCACGGCGGCGTGCATGCGGGCGACTTCGTCACTCACGGTGCCGTGTACAACCGTCCGGGTGCAGTCGCCGTTGTACCGCGTCGACTCGTCGCGTGGGAACAGATCGACGATGATCGGCACACTGGTCGCCAACGGTCCCGTGCCCGCATGGTGGCAATCGGCGGAATAGGGGGCCGATGCGACAATCGCACCATGGCTCATCGTGAACCCTCGGTCCATGAACAGTCGCGACGCGAACGCCCGAATTCGCTCACTCGTCAGCAGGTACGCCTCGTCGATCAAGTGCCCATCGTCGTCGACCGACGCGGTCGCGATCCGGCGGCAAATCTGCAACATGATCTGCTCGGTCACGTGCTGTGCCTGACGCAGCGACGCAATCTCCGATTCCGTTTTCACGCGGCGATCGACCACGCCGAGTTCATCGTCGTAATCAACTTCGATTCCCGCCGCGGCGACGTGATAAGCATAAATCAATGGCAAGGTGCGGTCGCAACGGACGCGGGTGACACCCTCTTCGAGCAAACAGGCGGTGACCGCCTGAGCCGTCGCTGTTTCGCGATCACCGCTGAGTTTCCCTTTCACGGCTGGGAAATCGGCGGGACAAAAGACGGTCCCGAGTTCGATCGCGATGCTATCGTCACCGGAATCGGCTCCGACGGCTCGGACGCGGTCCATTTCCAAGTCACGCACGATGCGTATTCTGTTACCCGAGGGGAGACCGATGCTCGCCGAGGGATCTCCCAGCGGCAGACCGATGCGGCGGAACAGCGTCGGGTTACGATCGGGCAAACCCGCGATCAATGTCGCCGATCCGGCGCAATGAGGGACGGGCGGAGAAACGGTGCGTGCCGCGTGAATCATTGTTTGGTGAATCATGCTGGGATCTTACCGCGCTGAACCGAACCTGCCGAGTGGCCGAACCTACCAAGTGCCCGCCGCCCATTGCTGGAGCGGCTACTGGCGATGAGAACCTGCTACTAGCGATGGCCCGCCGTTTGCTTCACAATGGATCACTCGACTGTCACAAATACGTCTCCCTCCCAAAGGAACGAGAATGTTCAAGGTATCGGTTCCAGCCGTGGTTGCGGGTTTATTTCTGTGTGCAATGACGTCCGCCCCCTCCCGTGCAGCCGACGACGCCAACTCCGCAGTGAAAGCGGCGACGTGGCCCCAGTGGCGTGGTCCGTCACAGCGGGGCGTCACTGAGCAGTCCAATCTGCCGGTGCGGTGGGATGAGGCTGCGGCGAAGCGGGTCGAAATCCCAGGCGATGGCGGCAGTACGCCCGTCGTCGCCGGGCAAACGGCGTATTTGACTAGCGGCGTGGAGGGGAGGAACACTCTATTCGCCATCGATATCCATCCAGAACTTGTCCAGCCAAAAATTCGCTGGCAGGTAGAACTCGGCGAGGATCGTGGCAACAAACATCGCAAGGGCAGTGGCAGCAACCCTTCGGCGATCACCGATGGCAAGCATATCGTGGCCTACTTTCGCAGCGGTGATTTGGCCTGCGTCGACACCGCTGGCGAGATTGTTTGGCAAGTCAACCTGCAGGA
>JBDNIG010000363.1:0-3072 GCA_041688415.1 Rhodopirellula sp.
CCTTTGGTGTAAGGAGCAAGAAATTGAGCCGTTTTGGCGCTAGCCACGGTTGTTTTAGCAACCCGATGCGTCAGCGAGGGATTCGATGTGATCCTCGCTGACGCGTCGGGTTATGAATTGCACACCAACATTGCGAACACGACTTAAACGAGAGAACGAATCGGCGTAGGAATGCAGGATCAACGGAAAATACAGTGTCCGCAGTGTAAGACTGGGCTGAAGGTGCGCGGCCAGGCTTCGGGCGTCAAATGCCCAAGGTGTCAATTGTCTTTTCGTCTGACGCCTCCGCCGATTTCACCGTCAACGCAACCAAACGCAACGCCGCCAGACAAAATTTCGCCACCTGAACCGCCGCTCATTGCGACGGAGCCGCGCACCACAAATTTCACGCCGACGACACGTTCACGGTTGGGACTGATCGCCTACACCAACCGTTATTTTCGAGCCACTCGGTGGCCGGTCTGGTTCTGGACACCGCTTGCCATAGCGATTGCAGCCGTGATCAGCGTGCTCAAGCCGGCTATCGGTGGCGACAATCTATTTAAATGTGCAATCGCCACACTCGCAGTTGGAACCGTTGCCTTCGCAGGCTTTGTGTTAACACGTTTTTACGAGTTCGCTTTTTGCAAAATACGTGCTCTTCGGCGTCGTCCTCGTAGCCGGATGGCAAAGCTTTCGTATGGGACCTTCATCATCTCTCTGTACCTCGTGGGTCTTGCAATGATCGAATCGTATGCTGGTCCGCAAGGATTCTTGGTGGCGCGTATCCCACAACTCGAAATCGTTCAGTCACATATTGTTGAACGTTTGCAGGGTTCACCAAACGATCCTAATTCCACCTCGAGTGACGGCCGAAATACAACCTCCAACTTGCGTACTCCTTCAACGAGAGTCGAGCCAGTCACACGACCGCGCCGATCCAACACGAATGCGAGAAACGCGATCGCGACGAAGTCGCACCAAGCTGTAACTGCCGCTGGCGTGGCAGATCTGGCGTCCAAACGCACGCCCGCCCCAACGGTTCGGTGGCAGCCAAAACCAGTTCGGTCATGGATGAGCGAATCTTCGACAACCAGCGGCACCATCGCTGCCGACCATCAACGCGAACTTCCCGAGCCCGGTGGTGGTTTTTCTGCGAAGCTAACACCAGTTGACTTGAACGTCACGATCGCCAGTGTCGCCAGTATCCAAGGATTAACTGACAACAACTCGGTCAACTCAGTCGAGTCCTCACTAAGCCAAGTCAGCGAGATTGAGGCAGCCATCGGCTTGGACGGTCGGTCAACGGCAAGCAAACTCACCTCACACGAAAACCAACCGGTGTTGTTCGAACCAGGCGGCACGTTCTCAGAACCACTCATTGTGCCGCTCGGCACCAAAATTCACGGAGGAGCCAAAGCGACCGTTCAACCCGGCGGCGCTTTCTAGCAAATGACTATCCATCGAAAATTCATGATCAACCGAAAATCCGTATGTCTATTTGCATTACTGTGCGTGCTGACCACGGGAGTGCGAGCCACAGCACAGGATGACATTCTGACCGTGACTTCGCGTGGCGTCGGCATTACGGAAAGTGACGCCAAAAAAGATGCCTTGATCAACGCCATGCAGCAAGCGATCGGGGCGTACTTGGATAGTGAAACTCTAATCGAGAACGACCAAATCATCCGTGACAAAATTCTCGCAGTCAGTGACGGATTCGTCAAAGAGTACGACGCAACCGACGGCCCAACGAAACGTCCAGACGGACTGTACGAGGTCACGATCAAAGCCCAGGTGCAACGCGGTGAAGTACAGGAACGTCTCAAAGCGATTCGTGTCATTCAAGGCTCCGTGGCTGGCAAAGACGCCGCTGCGGAAGTTCTGACGAAGATAGAAAACGCTGAAAATGGTAAACAGTTACTAGAAAAACATTTCGACGGTCTGTTGGAAAAGTTATTGGTCGCAAGACTCGTCGGCGAAGACGGAAAGCCCAGCGAGCAGGTGCGTCCGATCGTCGAGATCCAAGAAGATGGCCGCATCAAATGCACATGGAATATCGAAGTATATTTCGACATGAAGGCGTTTTACGAGCAAGTTGTCCCGCAACTGGATAAGGTCTTCCGGGCCGTATCCGAAGGGCAACCAGGGTCATGCGTTCGCATGGGCGAACAAACGAAGAATCCTCTTGCGACTGGGTATCCCGTCATTTTACAAAAGCAGATCCAAGGTCGCACTCCGTATGCCGAGAATGATAGCGACTTATCGCCGATCAGTCTCAGCATCGGACGTGACCAATATGGATCAAACGAGCGATTTCGCATTTATTTGCTATCACGATTGTTCTATAGCAAGGCACTCGCGGAGATCGAACAACGCATCAGTTCTATTGAACTTCATGTTTATGCTTTGGATGATCAAAGCGGCGTTGTTCGCGAAGAAATTATTCCATTGAGCTACCTCGCTCATCCTGATGCGACTCGCTATTATCCTGAATTCTTGTCCATAGCTACTGATGCCTACAACACGCAGAAAACCGGATTGATCATCGCGCCCCGGTTCGCGTATAGGGGTGGCCCCTATCGACGCTTATACTACTATACTGACGTGCTAATAATTCCTTACGGATTCATGATCGAGCAATCCGACCTGGAAAAGATCTCCGGCGTCCGCTTCCGATTCGCAAAGTAGTTGGGGCACGCTGCTTTGCCGTTCTGAACGAAACGTAATCGAAAACTGGCGGCGCACGCTTCCGCAGAAGAAATCTTCCGCGATTTCTATGATGTGGTCCAGAATGTTGGATTTTCGAAGGTTTGGCTCCTGCGTCCAATGGGCGAAAACGGGATCGTCGACGGATATAATTCTACTAGGGTTGATCGCACCATTGGCGTGGTATCGACCGAGATGTTTTTTCGCGGTTTCGCTTCTCGGCAGTGCCCACGTCCGTGTCTCCCGACGCTCGCCAGCATAGGCGATTCGCAAGCCATGGACAAAATCATTGGACGCAGGAGTGGTCACCTTAAAAAATCCACCACGCTGTACTGTCACTGGACGACATGTGTTCCCGGTTGCCAGCGCTACTCGGTTCACGGA
>JBDNIG010000364.1:0-8634 GCA_041688415.1 Rhodopirellula sp.
ACGTGGATTCCACCGTCTGGGGACTTCTGATGGCTCCAACCATCGTCTGGCGACACTCGTAACGCCGGGTCCGTTCCGCTACGCGAGATGGTAGCTCGTCACGGGCTGGACCATGCTGGTCGCGGGTGTGGCGTTGTTGGTTTTGTAGTAATTGGGATACCAACGGCCCAGTTCCACGTACATGGCGATCACGGCGATTAGCATGAACACCATCGCTAGCAACAGCATGACGGTGTACACGCTCGGTGGTCGTTTCACCGGTCGGCCGCCGGGATTATTCGATGGTAGTGTCGACACGATCGCCCTCCTGAATGGCACCTTCACTGTAGTCATTAAGAATTTCCGCGACGGCGCGGTCCGGCTCGGTCTTGCGGACTCGCAGCCGACTGACGTAACGTCCGCCCCGGGTTACTTCGAGCAGATGACCGTCGCGTAACCCGTCATCGTAACCAATGGAGACCTCCACGAGTTTGCGAGGTCGATCGATGACGAGCACGTTGCCGTTTCGATCCGGAGGTGATCCGTCGAGCGGATCGTTCATGTTCAATCCAGCCGCATCAACGACTTCTTTGTACCGAGTGACCTGGGCCAGCAATTGATCATTGCGATCCTGCTGCAACTGCACGATGCCCCGCAGGCTGTTCATTTCGTCGGTCAGTTTCAGCGTTTCGGCAAACAGATTGTCGCGATCCTGTTGCTCTTTGCGGATCTGCGCACGCAGCGTCGTTGTTTCGGCGGTGAGTTTTTCAAGCTCCTCGGCCCGGCTACGGTCGAGCTGAGACAGTTCCGTGTTCTTGGCCTGCTCTTGCTGCAACGACGATTCGCTCGAACTCAACTGCGTCGACAGAGCATCCTTTTGGGTCTGCAAAGCAGCCAGGGCGGTACGCCGGGCAACCCGCTCGCGATCCAGGTCCGATTGGGTGCGAGCCCGCGCCTCACGAAGTTGGCTGTTGGTGCGTTCGTAGGTTTCGATTTGAGCCTTCAAGCCATTGTCGGACATCACGACGTCACGCCAATTGCGGTGCGATGCATTGACAGCGAGGGCCAAAACCATGAACACCAGACTGAGCAATAGGATCAAAACCGAGAAGGATTTCCCGAGTAAATTCATGGGAAAGTGATTCCAGGAGAAATGAGAGAAAAGAGTGTGGCAGCAAGGTGAACAGCGAAATTATAGTTGGCAAAAAAAAGGTGTGTCAACAAAATTCGCCATTTTCGCACCTCCAGGCCACGATGATTGATACGCACCCGTGAGTATAGCGGTTGTCTGGATTATCCCAGCAATCGCTCAGAAATTCTGTCAATTGCGGTGTCGATCCGATGTTGCGATTGAATCAGTTGTGCCGCCTCACGCACGTGTTTCGCCCGTTGCTGCGGGGTGGCCGCCAAATTTCGCAGTGCGATTGCCAAGGAAGCTGGATCACCAGGTTTCGCCCAAAAGCACGTCGGATTTCCCAAATTGAGCAGCAATTCAGTCGTGCCACCGCTGGCCGTCGCCACCACGGGAACTTGCAGGGCAAAGGCTTCGAGCACCACATTGGGCATGCCTTCAAACCGGGAGGGAAGTATCAACCCGTCGGCCCTTGCGATTTCAGGCAACGCGGGCGTGATCTCACCGGCGAATTCAATCGTGTGCCCGTCTTCGCGGCAATCGGCACCAATCGTGGCCCATTTCTGCTCCAACGGCGAGCGATCGGACCCATCGCCGATCAAACGTAGCGAAAGTCGAGGCAGTGATTCCCGCCAGCAGCCACGCATCGCCGACATGGCAGTAATTAAGTCTGACTGCCCCTTTTCCGGGGTCATCCGGCCTACGCAGACGAGATGCAGGGGATCAGTGTCTGGTCTGTGGGTGGGCGGGTCGGTCCAACCCGCAGTGTCACGCACCCATTCGACGTCGACGGGATTGCGGATCACGGTGATACTCTCGCGCCGCAGACCATAGTATTCGGCCGCCGAGTCAGCGACCGCTTGGCTGACGGCGATGACGCTGTCGCTGCGGCGATACGCGTTCGCTAAGCGCCGACGTTTCACATTGATGAAACGTTTTTCCACCATCGGCAAGGCATCGTGCGGCGGGCTGACGATGGTCGAAACACGGCGGACACGTTGATGTTGGATGGCGGGATGGCCCGCGATTAGCGTGTTGTGAAAGGCGCGGTCGTAGACCACGTCGATCCGCTGACAACGCACGATGTCAGCAAACTCCACGGCTTGCCGCCTTAGAATTGTGCCGGGAATTCGGTCAACTAAATTCCGTGTGCCGCTCGCCGGTACCTCCGCGGGGCTGTGGAGCGTCACGTCGGATGGCAACTCCGCGAGCAATTCCCCCACGCGATGAGTCAGGTACAGATGCACATCGAATTGATCGCGTGGCAAGTGTTTTGCCAACAACGCGACCTGGCGCTCGCTGCCGCCACCCCGCATCGACGTGGCCATCAACAGGACTCGGCGTCGACTCAAACGTTGGTCGCCGATCCGGTTTTTTCGGCGATCAACGCGTCCAGTTCCGCTTTGAGTTTGGGCAGGATCTCGTCGTAACCGTACGCGCCGAGGGCCTGCTCGCCTTTCTTCAAGTTGACTTTGGCGGGGCCGCACCACAGCCCGAGATCGGCATCGTCGGTTTCCCCGGGGCCGTTGACCCGGCATCCCATCACGGCGATCGTGATCGCGTAGTCTTGAGCGTACTTGGTCATTTCCTTCACGCTGGCGGCGAGATCGACGAAGGCCTCGTTCTCGACCCGGGAACAACTCGGGCAACTGATAATGTTCAGCTTGGTGTCGTCAAACCGCACGACGCTGCGAACGCGGCCGGCTTGGATGTCGCTGATGATTTCCCGTCCCGCGTCGATCTCCTCCGGTTTTCGTGGGTTTGGCAGCGTCAGTGAGACCCGCACGGTGTCACCGATCCCCTTGCCAATGAGCTGTTCAAACGCAATCCGCGTCTTGATGATCCCCTCGGGCGGCATCCCCGCCTCGGTGACTCCAAGATGCAGCGGCACGTCGGGCCGCAGTTCAGCAAACCGCCGGTTGACCTCGACGACCTTGGATGGATTGCTGTCTTTGAGCGACACGACAAAGTGATGGAAGCCGAGGGAGTCGACCAGCTCACAGTGCTCGATGGCGGACTCGAGCATCGGGGTGATCGAATCATCGGCCGCGAATTTTTCCTTCTTCGCGGGGTCGACGCTGCCACAGTTCACACCAATCCGCACGGCGCAGCCATGCTCGCCCGCCAAATCAATCAGATAACGATCCTTGTCCTGCCATGTCATGTCGCGGCCATGGTGATAGAGATGGCCGGGGTTGTAACGAATTTTATCGACGTGCGGGGCCACGAGTTCGGCGAGGCGAAAGTTCTCTTGCAAATCAACGGCCAGGTTCGCCTCCGTTTGCAAGCGAATTTCCGCGAGTGCCGCCGCGTCCTGTTTGCTATCGACCGCGATCCGCACGACGCCCGCGCCGCGCAACCGCAAAGCCTCCGCCTGCGCAACGGTCGCCGCCACGTCCTGCGTTTTGGTCGCCGTCATGCTCTGCACCGCGATCGGATGGCCGTTGCCGATGGTGATCGAACCGATGGTGACCGGGCGAGTTGGATTTCGCTGAATTGACATTACGTGAAAGAGGGGGAGAGGGGGAGAAAAAAAGGGGGGGTGTGGGCTAGTAGCTAGTAGCTAGGAGCTAGCTCCCAGGCGGGCGGCTTCTTGATCGTAGAGTTTACGGATTTTTTCGAGATCGACATCCACGGCGGGTAATTGGGGATCCATGTCCTGGAAAGTCTTGCGCACGATCGCCGCGACACTGGCGTCGCGGTACCATTTTTTATCAGCGGGGATGATATACCAGGGGGCATGTTTTGAATTGCATTTCTTGAACACGTCTTCGTAGGCGTCGCGAAAGTCGCCCCACTTATCCCGCGTCGCGTAATCGCCAGCGTTGAGCTTCCAGTGTTTGGACGGCTTGTCGAGGCGTTTTTTGAACCGTTCGAGCTGTTCGGCGGGGCTGACGTGCAGATAAAACTTGAGGATTCGGGTGCCTCGTTGGCTGAGCAGATCTTCGAAATCGTTGATCCGTTGGTAGCGATCCTTCCAGACCGACTTGGGAACAAGATCCTCGACCCGCACCACGAGAACGTCTTCGTAGTGCGAGCGGTTGAAGATGGACACCTTACCTGCCTCGGGTGTCGCGGCGTGAATTCTCCACAAGAAATCGTGGGCGAGTTCTTCGCTCGTGGGGACTTTGAATGGGTGCGTCCGGCAGCCCTGCGGGTTCATCTGCCCCAGCACTTTGCGAATCAATCCATCTTTCCCGCCCGCATCGAGAGCCTGCAGCACGATCAGTAGCGACTGCTTTCCTTCCACGAACGTGCGGTACTGCAGCGATTGGACGTCGTTGATCACTTTGGCTGTAAAGGCGCGCCCGTGCTTCTTGCCGCGAAACGGACCGTCCATTTCGGCGGGGATTTTCTTCAGCGAAACGTCTTTGTCGGGACGGACCCGGTGTTCGTCGCAAAAATCGAATTTCGGGTCGAGATCCCAGGTTGGTTTAGACATCGGTAGCGGACGGCGAGAGGTGCGGGGCGAATCGGGAAAAATATCAGGGAAAAACCGGTCGGGAGCGGAGGAATTCACTCCCCACAAGATAGCAGTGTAGCGTGCCAACCCAAAAAGGTGCAAAGACCTCCAAAACAAGGGCGCAACATGGGTTGCCAAGGTCGCGGCAATCGAGCACAATTCCGCACTGACGAACGAGACCACCTGGAGCGGTGGCTGAGTGGTCGAAAGCGCCGGTTTGCTAAATCGGTGACCGGTTCACGCTGGTCCGCAGGTTCGAATCCTGTCCGCTCCGCTGCAAGTCAATTTGCATGATCGCTGATTCCAATTCGGCACCGTCAATGGAACGGTGCCGTTTTTGTTTCTCGGCGATCGAACTGGAAGTGTAGCTCAGTTGGTTAGAGCATTCGACTTTTAATCGAATGGCCCTGGGTTCGAGTCCCAGCACTTCCACTCGACTTTTAGTACGCGGATTACGGGCTTTTTGCCTAGCTTACCCTCGGCACATTGGACGCCGGTGGGCAGGTCAAACTTGAAAACCTTTGGTTCGTCAGGCTTCAACTCTGCCACCAAGAGTTTCTCGGTGGCTGCGATTTTGCCGTCATTGGATTCGACTTTCATCAACTCACTAAATTGCTGGTTCGTGGGCAATTGAGCCAGTGGGATCGATGATCGTGCGGTTGTGCCAGATCGCGAAGCGAAGTTGATCTCTCACACAACGACGTTCTCGACGGACATCGCTGATAGAGAGCTGACGCGAGCGTGGTTACTGGGCCTGACCGAACAGATCATGCGACGATTGCGACGGAAAAACGAGCAAGAGAGAACGATCCATTTGAAAATCTATTTCGCCAACTTTCGGACTATTACTCGATCTCGGACACATCTGACGTTTCCGGGGCAGCAATTGACGCGGCTCCTTTCGTTCTCTCGTTGATTTCCAACGGTGTTTGTGTGACCGTAGACTACCTCGATGGTCGCTGCATTGGCTCAAGTCACTTCTTTCTTGACTCCAAGAATCTAACCCCCGATACTATCGGCAGTTCTCGGGCGGGCATCCGCGGTGGCAGCATTCACACCGAACGCTTTCTTTGGTCCGGTCCTGTGTGACGAAAACGAGCGGAGAACCCAACCCGATGACCAAACAGCGACAGCACGCTTACACGACGAAGACTGACGAGCCCAACCCGGCTCCCGAGACTTCCCATGCCGAGCGGGCTCGCACGATGCTCTCACTGAATCAAGTCGGTGTGATCTCCACCCATTCGAAAAGTGTCGGGGGTTCCCATTCGGCTCGACCATGCCCTACGCCCTGGACGACGTTGGACGACCGCTGTTCCTGATCAGCTCGATGGCGATGCATACGCAGAATCTGAAGGCTGATCCCCACGCGTCCTTGTTCGTCACCACTGCTGAAGCCCAGAGCGATCCGTTGGGCGCCGGCCGAATGACTTTGATGGGCAACGCCGAGCCTGTGCCGGAGGACGATCTGGCGGCGGCGCGTGCGGCGTACCTCGCACGTCACGAAAACGCCAGTTACTACGTCGATTTCGCGGACTTCTCGTTTTGGCGTCTTCATCCCGTCGATCTCTATTTCGTCGGCGGCTTCGGTGTGATGGGCTGGGTCGACATTTCGGAATTCGCACAGGCGAAACCCGATCCGTTGGCCGAGGCGGTCCTGGGTATCCTGCAGCACATGAACAGTGATTACTCGCAGGCATTGATCGATATCGTTTTGCACGAAAAAGGCATCGCCGCCTCCGAAGCAAAAATGACGGCGGTGGACCGCCTCGGCTTTCACCTGCGTCTGAAGACGTCCGAACGCGTCCACTCGGTGCGCATCGGCTTCCCGAACGAGGCGCGTCGTGCTGATGAGTGCCGTGCCGCACTCGTCGAGATGGTTAAGCGGACGCGATCCAAAAGCGCCCCAGGAGCGAGCTAATCGACCGCGGCACATTTCAGCCAACATGGGCTCGCATCGGTGAAGAGAGCGAAGCGAGTTTGGTTGCGACGTAAGTGCATCCCGTGTAATTAACGGGGTGGACTGGCGTCTTCCCCCGAGTTGGACCGGCGTCGGCCATCGGATCGCTCGACTGACGCGCTGAAGCAACAAGAAAGATTCCGCGTTCCTTTTTTTTCACCATCAGTTTTGCCGGTCAATATCGACTTGTGACGCAAGTTTGTGACAATCAGCTTCGGAGCGGCATCCGTAAGTCGTTTGCATGCAACGACTTATCGATGCATTGTGGCGGGGACACTACCTGTAAGGTAGATTAAAGTAAGCCCAGCGTGACAAACGCGAACTTAGGGAGTTCTTGACCGTGACCAAATCTGACCAATTCGCAAACCTCTTCAATGGCAACATCGTTTTAACCTCTTCGGAAATTGTCAAACGCTTAACGGCCACGGGCAAGACAGACCACAACGCGCGACAAATTATCAGTCGGGCCGCGGGCGACAAAACGCTCTGGCGGACCATCGATCTAAAGTTATCGCAGGGAGGACGACTTTTCTCGCTTCCAGAGCACATTGGGACGCCCAGGTTCTCGCAAGAGCTTGCTGCGAAGCTAAAGGAGAATCGACCGGGAATCGCACGGTTGCTCGAGGCATTTGCAGATCGTCCTGTCATTCACAAAGTTGAAGCGATGAAGTTGCTTGCTGTTGGTGACTCCAGCAAGGTCGAGAAACGCACTTACGATCGCGAAGTCCTAGCGTTGCGAGAGATCGGGATTGAGACGGTGCAGGCAGGCACAGTACTCGAATCCTTGGTTCAAAAAGGTTTTTCGCTTGAAGCTGACGAGTTGGCTGCTTGGACGACAGAGGAGCTGCGCAAGCAAGTTGTTGTCACCCGAATCATCCTTGAGCGTCTCCGTCGCCAAGCAATCGCCTCATGGAATTTGGGTGAATACCCCGATCACCAGCAATCCTACGTCGTATTTAACAAGCAGATCTTCTCGGGCTTTTCGTTTTCGTATTTGGCACCGGTAACGCGATTTAGCGAATCGAAAAAACCTATTGGCTGCCCGATCCTTATTGACGTGCAGTGGGACACGATTCGCGAAAACCATCTCGACAGCCTCCTACAAAGAATCAAACGCGCAACCCATCGCGGGAAATCAAAACAATCCGTTCTTGCTGTAATTGCTGGACTTGACTTTACGAGAGAGGCATTTATCGAAGCACGACGCAACGGGTTGATAGTCATGTCTCTGCGTCAGGAGTTTGGAGAAGAAGCTTTGACCTCAATGATCGCGGTCGAAGAGCTCATACAAGCCGTCAGCATTGGAGGGGCCACTGACGAAGTAATGGCATCTCGCTTCAACACTTTTGCGGACACTATTGAGGAGCTGAAAACCAACCCAGTTGTGGTGGATTTGCGGTCATTGGCGATGGAAGCGACAACCGGCTTTATCGTGCGCTCGCTAGGGTACGAGACGGTCGAACTAGGGCTTAATGTGCCGTGGAAGAATACGCAGCGAGACGTCGACGTTTTTGGGTTTCAAGGGGATGAACTACGAATCATAGAGTGCAAAGCCCATCACGGCGGTCATTCACTCGCTGAAGTCGATGTCAGTAAATTCTTCACCGAGACAGTTCCAGCTTTAAAGGCTTACCTAAGGGATTCGGGGCGAAGTTTCGAAACGTGCGTGGCGGAGATATGGACGACTGGCCCGCGCGGTCAGGTTGCGGCCGACTTATTCAATAGACTTTCCATACCTAAATCCGATCGATGGAACATCGTCACCCAAAGGGCACTTTGCGATTTGGTTCCGTCGCGTATTGCTTCTCGCGTAGTTCCGCTGTTACAGACGCTCGGATGTGTCAAGACAGACGGAACGTGGCCATCGCAGCTGAACCCAGAGTCGTCCGCTCCTAAACTTAAAGTACCTGCCGCGAAGAGTGCTGGACTATTGGAGAGCAATCATTCGTTAGCAGATAGTGACGCTGACATGCCATTCTGAACAATCACGTCGAGCGTTGCCTGCTGCGGTGCTACCGATTGTCAAACTTGATATTGGGGGTGATTGGTCATGGGAAATCTGGGGCCGGAAATCTGGAGCCACCCACTTTTCCGTACAGC
>JBDNIG010000365.1:0-7104 GCA_041688415.1 Rhodopirellula sp.
CACGAAGCAGTTAGATACACCCCAGGAGTAGGGAGCCAACCCTCGATCGGATAGAACGGGTCGGTGGAGTAAACGTGCTTGGAATTACTCAGCGGCTGGGCCGAGGCAGACACTGCCGCCAAACAACCAAGAACGACAAAAGAGACAAACCGAATCACAACGCACCTCCAAGGTAAAAAGAGTCAAAGCAAACATCATAGTTAATCTGAACAAGATAACACGGCGGACGAGCGGCATGAACTGACAAAAGAAAACGGCGCCGACCGCGTCTCGACTCCCAACGACGCAAGATCCTACAATACCACTAACTCCCTCCCCCTGGTTTGATGAAAATCAATTCAACTCGGTGGCTTGGGCTGTTTGCGTTGCAGGGCGAGTTCTCGTCTGAGTTCATAATTGCAAATTAGTCAGGAAAACGGCGATGAACCAATTTTCAATTTCCAATGTTCATTTTGCAATTTGCAATCCTAGCTCGGGGAGAAGCGACGGCAAGAACCAACTTTTTTACCAGGTCTCCCTCTCCCCCTCTCCCCCTCTCCCCCTCTCCCACTCTCTGGACCCCATCGCATGAGTGCCGCGGAAAAATCAATACCGGAACGCTCCCACGAACTGCCCAACGGCTTCCGCTTTGCCGGTGCCACCGGCGGTATCAAAGCCAGCGGCAAACCGGACGTGTCGCTGATTGTGGCGGACCGCCCCTGCGTGGCGGCGGCCGTCACGACCACCAATCAAGTATTTGCGGCCCCGGTATTGCTGTGTCGCGAACGGACCCCGCGTGTGACCTGCCGCGCGGTGATCACCAATAGCGGGAATGCCAATGCGTGTACTGGTCAAGACGGTGTGCAAGACGCCGTCGCCATGTGCGGTCAGGTTGCCGAACTGATTGGCTGTGACGCTGAGGATGTGCTCGTGATGAGCACCGGTGTCATTGGTCAGCGATTGCCGATGGACAAGGTCCAGCGAGGCATTGAACTGGCCAGCAAATCCCTCGGGGGTAGCGAACGCGATTTCCTAGCGGCGGCCGATGCGATCTGCACCACGGACAGCTTCCGCAAAACGGCTTCGTCGACATTCCAGGCGGGTGGAAAAACCTATCGCATCGCGGCGATGTGCAAGGGCGCCGGCATGATCGCGCCCAACATGGCCACGATGCTGGGTGTGATTGCCACCGATTATCCAATGAGCGGCGCCGTGGCTCAGTCATCGCTGCGGCGAATCGTCGAACGGACGTTCAACCGCGTCAGTGTGGACGGCCATACGAGCACCAATGACACGGTCGTGTTACTGAGCAGCGGCGAAGGCGACTGGGTCACCTCCGACGACGATGCCTCGACGTTCGTTGAGGCGGCAACGGACGCGTGTTTGAAATTAGCGAAACTCTTGGTCGCCGATGGCGAGGGTGCCGTTCGCTTCTTTGAAGTTGCCGTCGAGGGAGCGGCCAGCGATGCCGATGCACTGACGATCGCGCGGTGCGTCGCCGCCAGCCCGCTGGTCAAGACCGCGATTCAAGGAGGCGATCCGAATTGGGGACGGATCGTCTCAGCGGCGGGTTACGCGGGACCTCCGATCAACGTGGAAAAAACCTCACTGTGGATCGACGGGCACTGCGTGTTCCGCGATGGGCAGCCACTGGCCTTCGACGCCGCCGACCTGAGCGGGCGGATGAAACGGGCCTCCGAAGTGAAACTGCGGTTGACGGTCGGGGAAGGCTCCGGTGCATCGAAATTCTGGTCGAGCGATTTGACCGAAGACTACGTGCGGTTCAATTCGCTGTACACGACATAACGCCACTTTCGAATCAAACTGCAGAGCCACAAAAAAACGCGGCGAGGAAACTCGCCGCGTTTTTTGTGGTAGCAAAATTCGCCAAGAATTCCGCGTATTCTGGATGCTCGTCGAAAGTCACGCGCGACTTCCGCTACGGGCTACCGGATCCGTGCTTAGTCTTTCGAGTCTTCCATTTCCGTCTCGGCACCCTTGGGGGTGTTGTCATCGTACTTGGCTTCGGGGATTGCGTCGACGTCGCGGACGGGAACGACATCGTGGTACACCGCGAACTCTTCGTCTTGCGACTCCGACTCTTGGCTGACGGTTTCCTCGGTCACGTTCGCGGCGGCCGAGATCGTTTCGATGACTTTGCGTTCGACGATTTGGTTTCTCAGCGCATCCATTTGGCCCGATTTTTCGAAGCGGGCGCGGACCTTGCGTGGCGACGAATCGCTTTGTTCGGCGATCAGTTGGATCTCAGCTTCGAATTCTTCGGGCAGGGCGTCGATGCTCTCCGTCTCGGCGATTTGTTCGAGGATGAAGTGTTCACGCAGTGACGCTTCGGTGCCCGCCTGCAGGTTTTGGCGACTGGCGTTGACGAAGCGGCGGATCATGTCTTCATCGAAACCGCTGCGGCGAAATTCGAGCACCTTGCGTTCGAGTTCTCGTTTGGTCTGGCGGCGGACCAGTGCCGGAGGCAATTCGAAATCAGCATCCGCGAGCAGTTGCTCGACGATCGAGCTTCGCATGGCTTGCTCGGTGCGGAAGTTGGCTTGCCGTTCGAGCGAGTTACGGACGAAGTCGCGAAGTTCAGCCTCGGATTCAAACTCGCCCAATTCGTCCAAGAAGTCAGCGGTGAGTTGCGGCAGTTCGAGCTTCAAGACTTCGACGACGGTAAAATCGACATCGATTTCCTTGTTTTGCATCGATTCGTCACCATGACCTTCGCTCAGTTTGGCTTTGCCGGTGATCACATCGCCTTCCTTCGCCCCCGTCATCATCTCGCCGAAGGTTTCGCAAACGGCATCGGAGAGGCTCAATCGGTTTGCCAGCGAAACGCGTTCTTCGTCCATTTCAGATAGAACTTGATCGCCATCGCGATAAACCGCCGTGATCAGCAGCTTGTCGCCGGGGCCGGCTGGCTCTTCGCTGGCCTCGAGCGTGGCGTAGCGGGCCAATACTCGCTTGAGTGATTCGTCGATATCCTTCTCGGTAATTTCTTCGACCGGCTTGGTCAGCGACAGGTCCTTCCAGTTCGGTGTTTCGAACTCGGGGCGTACCTCGATGCTGAATTGAAATTTGAACGGCCCCTCGTCGGGCAATTCAATCGATTCATATTCGAAATCGGGTTCCCCGATCGCGGAAAATTCCGCTTGCTCGGTGACTTGGCTGAGGCTGTCCATCAGCAACGAGCCTTTGACGCGATCCTGGATGCGATCCTTGAACTGCTTCTCAACCAATTTTCGCGGTGCCCGACCGGCGCGGAACCCTGGCACTTGAGCGTCGGGGACGAGTTCGTCGTAGGCCTCTTTGAGGTAGCGATCAACTTCGCTACGGGGAATGGAAACAACCACTTCGCGGAGACACGACTGTGGTTTTTCCACGGTGACTTCCAGTTGCAGCGGAGCCTTGTCGAGCGACTCGTCGGTCGCGGTGGGATCAGTGTCGACGGATGTGGACATCCTGGATTCTTACTTATGCCAGAGGAGGGCGTCCCGAGAGGGAAGGGCCGCCGCGGGACGGGAACTGTTTGTGATTTTACGGTGGTGCCGATGGGGGCACCCTGACCGAGGGAATCCCGCAAGTGTAATGCCCAGTCAGTCGCCAAGGCAAGACGACCGAATAAAACTTCGCGACTGATTTTCGTCTCCCTCAAAAAAAGCCCACTCGACTTAAAAAAGCCCACTCGACTTAAAAAAGATTGCTAGACGGTCTTGTCACCCGGCCGCAGGCTCTTATACTTTAGGCCATCACGACAGGAGATGAGTCGCTGGCAACGGCAACTCACCGCAGGAAAGTGGCAACACGAACCTGTGCGTCCCCAACTCCTGTCCTGCCACGCGGCTGTAGCTCAGTTGGCAGAGCATCACGTTGCCAACGTGATTGTCGTCGGTTCGAATCCGATCAGCCGCTCTTAAAAAAAGCCACCGATACTTGGATCGGTGGCTTTTTTGTGCATTGTCGACCGACCGCTCCGCCGGTCGGGAGTGATTTGATGGGCAAACCGTTCGCCGCCAGCCCAGCTCGGACCGGCGGAACGGTCCGGCTACAATAGACCCAGCTCGGAGCGGCGGAGCGGTCCGGCTACATTGTCAGAAATCGGGTCAGTAGTTCGATGCCGGGAGCGGTTAAAAAGCTCTCCGGATGAAACTGCCAGCCTTCGAGGGCGAGTTCACGATGGCGAACGCCCATGATCTGCCGCTGCCCGCCCGTATCAGTCCACGCACTGACGACGAGTTCGTCGGGCAGCGTCGGCGGATCGATCACGAGCGGGTGATAACGCGTCGCCACGAAGGGATTGCTCAACCCGGCGAACAAGCCCCGGTCGTCATGGACAATATTGTCGGTCTTGCCATGCATTAACTGTGGCGCCCGCACGATCGTCGCCCCCAACGCCTGCCCAATGCACTGGTGTCCCAAGCAAACGCCGAGGATCGGAATTTCCCCCATAAAATGGCGAACGCACTCCACGCTCACCCCCGCTTCGCTGGGCGTGCACGGCCCGGGTGAAATCAGCAGCCGCGTCGGCGCCATGCCTTCAATCTGCGCCATCGTGAAATCGTCGTTGCGAATCACCCGCACGTCGATCTCAGGATCGATTTCGCCGAGCCGCTGGACAAGGTTGTAGGTGAACGAATCGTAGTTATCGATGACCAACAACATGGAAAATTTCCAGCAAACAGAATTGAAAATGTCAAGAGAGATTCGAGGCAGAATAACGGAAAGCATATTCTTAGCGAGTCAACACGTAAACGCTCTTTAGAATTGGAGTCCGGTCGGCGTATAATCAGGATCCGCGAAGGCCATCGGTTTCCTTTTCCAAAACGAAGACCCCAGCCACGCTCGCGGTTATTACTTTTCTAGTTGCTTTGCCTCCTTCTTGGACTCATCGACGTGATTTCGGTTCGCCCCAAAGTCGCTGAACTTGCCTTTCACTTGTTCAGTCGACCGATTCATCCCGAGTTGATCATTGTGCATCAGTCACGAATGATCCAACGCGGTCACTACCACGCCAAAATTGACATTACCAATTGCGGGCATGTCATCACGTTCAACGGCGGCAAGTCGACGCTTTGCGAAGTGGCGACGAGCGCTCAACAGCCGCTGCCGACTCGCCGCTGCTTGATCCACCAATCGCTCAAGGGCAGCCGCACCGAAGAGGCCACGTGTCAAAGCGGTTTGGAATACCGCACCCACTTCCAACTGGAAACCGTCGGCGCGGAAATGTTTTGGATGGTCGGCCAGCAGCTCGGCAAAGGACCAACCGAAGGATTGCTGCATCGCTTCGGTTCGAGCGGACGGATGGCACTCGGCGCCATTAGTTACGTCAACATCGAGACGCGTCTGAACTCGATGCTCGTCCAAGCGATTCATACGTTTCCCGATGACTACGCGATCGTCAAAGTCGAGTCGCTCTTCAGTTTGCCGGAGTAGGACGCATTGGACGATCGGCGGGCTTGGTCGCACGTCGCCGAACATCTGATCGGCGTGATCGACCTTCAAGGCGGTGTGGCCGTCCACGGCATCGCGGGAAACCGCGCGCAATACGCGGCAGTCCGTCGGCTGTGGCGATCCGGGCGAGTGGCCGACGGAGATCCGCTCGCACTGGCGGACTGGTACCGCGAACAATTCCAGCTCCGGCATTTCTACATCGCCGATCTTGATGCGTTGCAGCACGATGCCCAGCAACGCACCGCCATCGAATCGTTGATGGCACACGGCGACGCGACCGATCGATGGCTGATTGATGCGGGGATCTGCTTGTCCGATGTCGCATCACAAACGCAGTGGATACGGGAAGTCGGCGCCTCCCATCGAAACGTCCAATGGATCATCGCGAGCGAGTCCGCGACTTCGATCGAGCTGATTGATCATGTCGCCCACACCATCGCCCCCGCGTCACTGGTTTTGGGCATGGATTTTCGCGACGGTCAATTCATCGGCCCCGATTCCGGCATGGAACACTGGATATCAACCGCCGCACGGGCGGGATTGCGGAGCGGCCTGGTGCTCGACGTCGCAGCAGTCGGCACGGGAGTCGGTCCGCGAACAGCCGCTCTGTGCCAGGCAATGCATCACCGCTTACCTGATTGGAAGTGGATCTCCGGCGGCGGCTGCCGAGATGCCGACGACGTGCAGGTTTTCTTAGACGCAGGTTGCGAGAGTTGTTTAGTGGCCTCGGCTCTGTTGCCGTCATGAATTGAGATCGCTATTGCAAACGCCGCACGCGCCGGAGCATTACGTGGCGTAAGCTTCCAGCTTGCGTTCTCTGACTCGCAAGCTGGAAGCTTACGCCACGTTTGTTCCGGCGGTCATCACCCATCTGCGAGTTCATTGAACGTGGACGTCCCACTGCCCCGCACCACAGTTGCGGCTATCGCCGACGCCAAGACGCCCGGCGAGTTCGAGCCAGGGCAGCATCCACTGCGGCACGTTCTCAAACATCGCGTCGCCAAACCAACCTCGCATCCGCCAGCGTCGAGATTGCCGTGAACTTCCTCGCTCTCGCTGAAACGACGTAAAGCGAACGTCACCAGGCTGGATCGAATCTCCAGCAGCAACGATTGCGGAGTAATTGATCGACACAAAATCGCTCGCCTCGTCGCCGTATTCATCCAAGACTCGTCGCACCAACCGCACCGCCTCTCGCCACAAGACGGAGAAACTCGGGTGGGCGCCGGATCCATTGCTGTAGCTGCGACGTGAATCGTACCGTTTGTCGGACTTCTGTTTATCGGCTCGTTGCTTGAGAAACAACGGGCTGGTAAGCCGAATTCGCACTCGAGCATGAACGCCATCCGTGCCGATCTGCTGAAGCAGCGAGGACTTGTTGATCTCGGTGGTGTCGCCCGAGTCCGTTTGAGGAACAAACTCAAACCGAATTCGATCGGGTGTGATCCCGCGTGCCGACCCTGCTCGTTGGACGTCGTCAATCACCTCATGTTGCAATTCAATGGCCTGATGGCCGAGGAACATGAGACGCACGGCCAACCGATCGTCTGGTTGCACTGTCTGGTTGCGTATGGAAAAGACCCCGGTTCCGATTGTGATCGGTCGTACTCCGTCACGACACCCCAAGCTGTATTGGCCGGCAATCATCATTCGGTCAGGTTCGAA
>JBDNIG010000366.1:0-21888 GCA_041688415.1 Rhodopirellula sp.
CAAGGCTCACGTACGGATCTGTGCGGGGGGCGGCTGGCAACAGCCGTCCCTACCGCGATCCTCCAAAATCCACCACTCTGAGGCAAGCACTCAAAACACCTGGCGTCTGAGACTGTCGTACCTTTTGCGACCGAAGTACGCTTCCGTCGGATGAGCCATTTTGATTCGCCGAGGTCGAAGCACCTGATGGGACAATTTGGTAAGATCGAGTGCGATGAACTCGAACCGACCAGCATTATCGCCGTCGGGCGGTACATCGAAAAACACAAAGTTGTTACCTCTTTGTTGAACATTTCCACCTGCCCAAGCGGAGGCGAACCGATGACACGACTGAAACACGCCCACCATCAGTTTCGATACGATGATCGATTTCGACAACCGATGATTCGCTGCCTGTGGCTGGTTGTTGCCATCACGCTGGCCTCCTCGAATGTTACCTGGGCGGACGCAGCGAAGACATTGAAAGTCGCTGCGTTTCAAGCGGACGTGACGCCTCCACTCGGTTCACCACTGTGCAATGGCGGCGTGAAGCCAGCGATGGAAATTGTGACACCGCTGACCGCTCGTGGAATCGTTCTGCTGGGAGCCGACCAGCCGATCGTGCTGTGCGCATTTGATTGGGTGGGGATTGCCAACGAAAGTCACGATCGATTTCGGGAAGCCTTGGCTGAAGCGGTCGGAACGACAACCGAACGAGTGACACTGCATACCTTGCATCAGCACGATGCGCCCGGCAGCGATTTTGCCACCGAACGGTTGCTGGCTGAACACGGTTTGGGAGGACGTTACTCCAACCCCGACTTCGATGCCGTTGTGATGCAGCGCGTGGCGGCGGCGGCGAAGACGGCACTTGATACGGCCCAGCCAGTGACGCACATTGGACTGGGCAGCGGCCGGGTTGAAAAAGTGGCATCGAACCGTCGCATTTTGGGGCCAACCGGTCGTGTGATTCTGCAACGCCAGAGCAGCGGCGGCAGAAACCCGGCAGCACGAGAAGCTCCCGAAGGTACGATTGACCCGCTCGTCAAGCTAATTACGTTCTGGAACAACGACCAACCCTGTGCGGTGCTGACCTACTATGCCACCCACCCGCAAAGCTATTACGGCCAGGGTTCGGTGAACTGGGATTTCGTCGGCATGGCGCGTGAAACTCGGGAAAAGGCGATGCCTGGTGTTCCGCACGTTCACTTCGACGGTGCGGGCGGGAATGTTGCCGCGGGCAAGTACAACGATGGTTCGAAGGATACACGACCCGTGCTGGCCCAGCGTCTGGCTGACGGGATGAAACGGGCTTGGCAGTCACAAAAGAAACAACCGATCACGGCCCGCGATGTCGGCTGGCAAATCGAGCCCGTTGGCCTGCCGGTACGAGAGACACTGCGCGACGAGGAATTAGTGGCGAAGCTGGTTGATTCTAAACTAAAAGTGACCGATCGCTTGCGTGCCGCTCGGGATCTCACCTTCCTGCGCCGCACGCGGGGTGGGCATCGCATCTCGATCGGCTGCCTGAGGCTAGGCACCGCGAGGATTCTGCACATGCCTGGCGAACTGTTTGTTGAATATCAACTGGCTGCTCAGAAGATGCGGCCCGATCTCTTTGTCGCCATGGCGGCCTATGGCGATTACGGCCCAGGCTATATCGGCACCAGCATCGCGTACACGCAGGGAGGCTATGAAACTGGAATCGTTTCCCGAGTGGCACCGGAAGTGGAGCAGGTGTTAACCGATGCGATGCGGACGCTGCTACAGGCGAACCAGGACTAAAAACGCACTGCTATCATAGGCTAGGTGCCTGGTCGGCGACGAAGGGTATGCCAGACTATCACAGCCTGTTTGCCAATCCTCGCTTCGTGACGGATCCCGCTGCGAACGCTCCTGCATCGGTCCCAAGCCAATTCAGACCAGACAGTCCAGCCCTCAACCGAGGCACGGCGATTACCATGCACACCAAGTTGCCGTTCGTGGACTACTTCGACAATCTTTGAGTCGACCGACTGGACATCGGGGCCATTGAACTGCAGAAATGAACTCGACAGGAACCCGCGTTGATAAAACTCAGATCCCGATCAGATGCTGCGCCCCAATCAAATGCCGCAGGTGCCTTTTCCGTCCGTCGTTGGATCATTGCATTGATTTCCGTCGGTGTGGCCGCAACCGTCGGTTGCGTTGAACGAGACAGGACAGAGACTCCACTGCCAACATCGGTTCAAGCTAACATGGCAGACGACCGCTCAGGAAGTCGTCCCGATTTTCTTGTGGGAACATGGCGGTGGTATTGGTCAAATACAGGCGAACGCCACAGTTTAGTTTTGCGCCGAGACGGACGGGCCGCACGAATTACGGATAGCAAAAAGAGCAGGGGCACATGGCACGTACGTGATGACGGAATTCTCGCCATTTTATTGATCCCTAAAACCTATCGAATTGATAGTAATTCCAACTTGGTGGATATTGAGAAGGCCTCAACAGATCGTGAAGGCGTTTGGCAAAAGGCGGGCTCAGTTTCGTTTCCCGACGACGATGCAGAGAGCCGTCTGGACCGCCCCCCTCGTTCTCGGGTGGGCACCTGGCGATGGCCTCATCAATACAACGAGTTGAGCTTGTACCGAGACGGTCGAGCGGTAAAAGAAATGGATGCCAGTGTGAGTATCGGCACATGGCGGATACGTGACGACGGCATGGTCGCTATTTCGGTCACGATGGAGTTCCGCATTGATAGCAAATCGGAGTTAATCGATGTTGGGACCCTTTCAACTGCCCATGACTTCCCTTGGTTCAAAGCTGACGCAAACAGGGGAGGAAGAGGTCGTTCACCGCAATGACACGACCGCCCGATTAAGTACACCCCATCTAAATCGCTTCGGTCAATGACACAGACGTCTCTAAAAGGTCAGGTGCATCTGGAAACGGCACGAACAACTACAACTGAGATTTCAACCAGGCGTAGATGCTGGTGGCAATCTGCTGGTACCCGTGTTGGTTGGGATGCACTGCATTGTTGACTGGATAACCGCCAACGGGATCGATGTTGACTTCCGTGGCAATGAGTGAAAGATTTCGCTGGTTGTCCTCGGCAAAGTGTTCCAACTGTCGTTGCACGAGCCGATGTTGGATCCGCTTCCACCCCCACTGCGTATACTTGCCCTGGTAGCTGGCTTGAAACGCTTCCTGCCGCGCGTTCGCCGCTGGCGTGATACAGATTCCTAAATGAGCCTGTGGAGCCGCCTTTTGAAAATCGGCGAGCAGAGTTTCGGCATGCTTGAACATTCCGTCGATTGTTGCATCGATCGCCTGTGGGTCATCCGGTGACACCCGAAAACAATCATTGATCCCCAATAGAAAGACGACATAGTCGGGAGCCTGCCCGTCGCAATGTTCGTCGATGTACCGAGCGACATCGAGTTTTGGTTGCTCGTTGGAATCAAGAAATACGAACGGACTGCTGAATTTGCGTTCGTTGGGATCAGGATGTGGTTCGTAGTGATTGACAAAGCGAGACCATGTCCAGCCCCCATACCCTTCGTGAGGCACACCCTCGGCGGCGGAGGGCGGTCGGTGGGTGCCTAGCATCGTCAGCTTGGGATTGCCCGGCGACTGGAACAATCGCGATAGCTCGTTGGGATACAGGCTGGCATTGGTTAGGCTGTCTCCCACGATCAGCAGCCGAACCGACTCTCCGTTCCCTGCCTCAGCGGAGGTGACTTGTAGTTTTGTGGTCGCGGTTGCTAGCAGTGATCCGTCGGACGATTCGACGCGAACCGTCAATGGCTGCGTACCAACGTCGGTCGCTTTGGGCGTCACCACCCAGCGTCGTGATTCCGTTTTGCCGATGCCACAATCGACGGAAAAGTTAAGTGACTGTGGCGTTGACGTCAGCACAATATTGTCGAAGTACAGGCTGATCTCCACGTCCGGAACCGCATAGATCACCGGTGGTAGAGTCAACTGCAAAGGGTCTTTGTTCTGGGCAATGACGGTCTGGGCAATGACAATCGTTGGTAGCGAAAGCGTCAGAATCAGGAAAACGATTGGTCTCATTGTGGTCTCAATAGTAGGTGAATAACCGAGTCGCTTCCGTCCAGCGGCGAAGCGAGTCGAACATTTGTTGCAAAGGGACATTCTTGCCGTGTGGAGAAAGCTTGCCGTGTGGGAAGCGGACTTTCCAAGGACCGTCAAACGCCATTTCTCGTGGCGAATCGGAAGCAGGCAATTGCTTCACTTCGCCGTCTTGAAACGAAATTTCATGAGTTATCATCTTCGGATTTTCCACTCAGTCAATCGAAAATCAACAATGTATCGATGGTTTTGCTCCGTCAATCAGCGTCTTGTCGAGTGTTGCCGTGACGGGCAACGTTTACAAAAACAACCTGGTATACTTTCATGATGACCGAAACGACGACGACGATCATCCGTTCTTTCAGGGGCAGACGGCACAGATGCCGGTGCGTTCGAACCGCAGAAATAAATCCGATAGGAACCCACGTTTATGAAATCCAATCGCAGAGACATCCTGAAGTCGATGGGAGGCGTCCTCGGTGCCGGTGGACTGACGCTCTCGTCCCAAACGCTTCATGGCGACGACAAATCGCCGCGTGAAAATTCGCTATCGAACAGCGCAGTCGGCCTGCCGAAGAATTGGCGAAAAATGCGCAAGTTCGATGTTCATACTCACGTCTGGGAATCGCTGCATCGGCCGGACGCCGACTGGAGCGGCGCGGAAGCTCTGGTTGAAACGGCCCAGTCGCTGGGCATCGACAAGCTGTGTTGCTCACGCCCGATCACGGGCGGTGCCTTGGCGGACCCCGCACGGGTGCGTGACGCCAATGATTCAGTCCTGGCCGCCGCAAAACGCTATCCCGACCGGATCGCGGGGTTCTGTTTTGTTCAGCCGGGCAACGGACCGGCAGCGCTGGACGAAATTGACCGCTGCGTGGACGCCGGAATGATCGGCGTGAAGCTTTACAATCAGTTCAAGTATTCCGAGCCGATTGTGTTTCCGATTGCCGAACGATGCATCGATCATAAGATTCCCATCATCGGCCACTCCGGACACCTGACCGACGCGAAGACGAAAGCGTCGCAGCCGAACATCTCGGATTCGCTGGACTTCTGCCTGCTCTCGGGACGCTATCCCGAACTGCTGCTCATCATGGCTCATGTCAATGGCGGAGGTGACTGGGAATGGGCGATTAAGATGCTCCGCAGTTGCTCGAACGTCTATTTGGATACGAGCGGCAGCGTGCTCGAAAGCGATACCATTGGCATGTGTGTTCGCGAACTGGGGCATGAACGAATTCTGTTTGGGACGGATTCGACCATGGAAGGCGGCGTCGGAAAAATCCTGTCCGCCGATCTCACCCCGACTCAACGAGAAGCCATCTTCTGGCGCAATCTGCAGCGGATTCTGGATCGGAGGTCAGCATGATTATTGATGTCAACGCCTACATCGGCCACTACCCGTTTCGCAAACTCGTTGCCCGGAATGCTCAACAAATGGTTGAACTGATGGACGCCAACGGTATTGATCGTGCGGTGGTTTCGTCACTGCACGCGGTCTTCTATCGCGACGCTCATCGCGGCAACGAAGAGCTAATGGAACAGATTCAACGGCATGCCACGCGTTTCGTTCCCGTGGCAACGGTAAATCCAAAGTACGCCGACTGGCGTCACGATCTGGAGGAATGCGTCACGCGCTGGAAGATGAAGGCGGTGACGCTGGTCCCGGAACATCATGGCTACAGCCTGACGGATGAGTTTGGGCAGGCGGCCCTGAATCAGATTGCAGAATACGAACTGCCGCTCGTTTTGACTCAGCGATTTGAAGACCGCCGGCAACGTCATCATTGGGATATCGCCAACGACTTGAGTGTCACGGAACTGACGACCGTCGCCAAAGAGCATCCACGGATAAAGTTTCTGTTGAGCAACTGGCGGGGGCTCAATGGCGACCGACTGGCGGCGGCCGGGTTGAAGGGGCGCTGCCTGATCGATTTTGCGCGGTCCGACGTTTTGCTATTCAAGTCGGTACCGAAGCTGATTGCGACTCTGGGTGTCGAATCGATCGCGTTTGGTTCGCACATGCCGTTCGACTATGTTGGTCCGTCGCTCGTAAAACTTGCCAACCTTGAATCTCTGCCGAAAGCTGACTACGAGAAGATTGCCTGGGGCAACACGCTCGCTTTTTTGAATATCAGGGCTTGAGTCGTGACGGGCAACGCTGCAAAAGTTTGCGGCATTCATTCGGCGCGGAGTTCGAGCAAGCTGAGAATGGCTCGGTGATCCGACGCGACGGCTTCGTCGAGCACTCGCGTTTGAATCACCCGCCACCGATCGGCGGGATGGAACAGGATAAAATCGATTTGCCGACTCGGTTTCCCCACCGGAATCGTCGGCATCGCTTCCCCGTTTGTCCGTTTCCAGACTGTTTCCAAGCGAGTGAGCGTTTCACTGCCAATGACATCGTTGAGGTCGCCCATCAGTAACGCCGGGCGTGAATTGTGTTCGATCGAATCGTTGATGGCCTTGGCCGATTGCACGCGTTCTTCGTCATTGCGGCGATGATCCAAGTGGGTCGCTAGCAGGTGCAGCGGGGACGCGAGTTTGGGTACGGATATCTTCGCCACCAACACGCCCCGCTGTTCACCATCGTCGACGTTCGGCAAGGATTGATTTTTGTGCTGGACGATCGGGAACCTGGAGAGAATCGCGTTTCCGTAGTGACCACCTTGCAGTTCGATGTTCCCCCCAAAAGCAACATTCATTTCGGTCAATCGTGCCAGTTCCGCAGGTTGGTCGACGCCGAGGGATCGCTTCACCTTCTGATCGACTTCCTGCAACGCCACCAAATCAGGTTGGACGGAGCGAATCACATGGGCAATCCTCGACAGGTCGAGCTTGCCGTCGATGCCCTCGCCATGATGGATGTTGTAGCTGAGTACCCGCAGCGAGATCGGTTCGGCAGCGTGGGCGATTGTGGTCAAGAGAATGAGCGGGAGGGTGAGCAGAGAATTTCTCATGGTGGAATCCGATTTTTGAAGTGCGGGAGGGAGTGCTCTGGTGCATTAGCCAGCGGTTACGGTTAGACTTTCAACTTACCACGCCAGCGTGAGAACGACGACCACGACGGATCCCACGATGTTCGCGGCCCGGAGTCGCCACACCGGCGGTATTCAAGTTGGGCTATGTGACGGTTCAGTCCGATTCATTACCGACTCCGATCAACCTGAACACCTACCGAGCACTCAGTACCACTCAAGGAAGCGAGGTTGTGGGCGAGTATTGATTCTAAGAGACGGCGGGTTCCGTTTGGTGAGCCGCGTGCCGTAAGGCACCGGGCAACGTCGCCTGCCGGGCCGCTTACCGGCCTGTTGAGTTAGTCGTTTCCGTTACCGAAGGCGTGCGTATCGTCCTCAGCGTGCGCCGACGGCTGACGGTTAAACAATAGCGTTCGCATCTCAGGCTAAATCAACAGGCCGTTACGCGTCTCGGCGCACTCAATCGACAGCTCGGTGAGCGAGAATTGCACGCCACTTCGCTCACGCGTTGGGTTATGATGGTTGATTCCACCGAATCAAAGACCAGTACGTGCTTCCAACTCGCAGCATTCCGGGCTGATCGATTTGATCTCTCGCGCGTGCTCAACCGCATCCATACTTTTGCTCAATTGACATGAAATTTTGTCTGGCCGATTCCGGCTTCGTCACCGTTGTCTTGTTACTTTCACTGACTGGAGTCGCTGGTCCGGTCGGGACAGTTTGCGCCGAGGAGTCTCCGCAAGCACCTGCGATCGGACACCTCAGCACCGACGCGGTGCTTGCCGAAGATGGCGCCGGTTGGCATATCAGGGTGCGATTCACCACATCGGCACCGGCGATCTGTCATGTTGCCAACGGCAGCTCGGCAGCAGCTCTGAAAGAGGGTACCCCCGAAATCGAAGACCTGCGCAACCATCGATTCGACGTCGCAGCGACTCTCGGAAAGTCCCATTTCGTGCAAATCCATGGCACGGCCGGAAAACAAAAATTTTCCTCCAAAGTCATTGAAGTTGCCCCGCCAGAACCATTTCCCACCGGTTCGGAAAGTCGAACCGAGATTCCTCTAACGGTACACGAGACTGCCGGGGTCGCTCGCAATGAGCCGGTCGCTTTCGGGTTGCCGATTCCGCAAGGTGCTCTCGGCCGCCCGGAGGCCATCGCACTTCTCGATGGCGAACGAGCGATCCTCACGCAAAGCCGCGCGCTCGTCCGCTGGCCCGATCGCAGCGTGAAATGGCTACTCGTCAGCGGGCGGGTCGAGCTGCAATCCAATCAGACCAAAAACCTCACGCTCGCCTTCGGTGGTGAAGTCAAACCGCAGAACACTTCAGCTAATTCCTTGCTCCAGGAAAGTGGCAACTCGGTCATTGTCGACACGGGGAAAACCCGGCTCGTGATGGACCGCAAAACCGGGCTGGGCACAATCCAGACCGCCGACGGAGTTCTCACCAAGCTGCCCCAGTCCCGTCTGACCAGCACGGACGGACGCGTATTCACTGGCAAAGTCGAGAACGGCACGGTAGAGGAGAGCGGACCGCAAAGGGTTGTGATTCTGACCCGTGGGCATCATCTCGATGAAGCCGGTGAGCCTCTGTTTGGTTTTGAACTGCGTTATTTCCTTACCGCGGATGATCCTTATATCCGCGTGGATCACATTCTCCAGCACGACATCGTATCTGCTGATATGAAATATGGCGACGAGATGAAATCGTTTCGTTCGCTTGATCTCGTTTTCGCCACCGAAACTGACGGAGCCCGCGTCGCGCTGGATAAAAATAAGAATCAATCGCTCGCGACTGGTGAACGTCTTTTTCAGTACGAAAGCGACGCCTTCTCCCTGCCTTCGGGCGGCACGGGAACTCGCTCGCCCGGACTGGCGAATTCTGGCAAGCTGACGGTGGCCGTGCGAGATTTCTGGCAGCAATGGCCCAAAGCGATCGCCGCCGAAGAAGGGGCTCTTGCGTTGGGCCTCTACCCTGCGATCACACCGGGGGACCGCTACGCCAACCGGCCTGACGAGCATATCCTGTACTTCTATCTGCGTGACGGAAACTACACGTTTCGCTCCGGATTTGAAAAACGTCACGAACTCTTGATCGGTCCGTCGACGGGTGGGGGCCAATGGGAGGAAATTCAGGGACGCGTCAACGAACCGCTGCTGGTCAAGGCTTCACCGGATTGGTATCTCGGTTCGGGCGCGCTGCCTGGCCTGACGGCCCAGAACGCACCCGATTTTCCTGCCTACGATGAGATGCTGCGCGACGATGCGGACGGCTACCTGGCCCTGCGCGAGGAAAACGACTGGTATGGATTGATGAACTTCGGCGACTGGTGGGGCGAGCGGGGCGGCAACTGGGGGAACATCGAATACGATCTGCAAAACGCCATGCTGACTCAGTATTTCCGCACCGCTGACAAACGCTTTTTCGATATCGCAGAGCAGGCAGCCCGCCACAACGCGGATGTCGACGTTGTCCACTTTGCTGCCGGGCAAAAAGCCGGTCCCGGTAGCGCCCGGCGGGTCGGCCAAGCCTGGGTTCACTGCATGGGACACACCGGCGGCTACTACCCACACGATTACATGGGCATGTCGATCTACGCTCAGGGCTATGCCGAAAACGAAGGGCATATGTGGAATCAGGGGAATTTCGCCTACTGGCTGCTGACCGGCGATGAACAGGTCCACCGGGCCGCTTTGCAACTGGGAGATTGGCTGGCCGGTCCCGACACCATCGACTTCGGCTACGGCAACGCCCGCGTGCCGGGCTGGATGGGCATCATCGCCATGTCATCCTATTTCGCCACCGAGGACCCTTACTACCTCAACGCGATGCACTTGATCTACGAAGAAGTTCAGGAAAAAGGTGACCCCCAAGCGGGGCTTTGGGTGCACAAACTCAGCCCCGGCCACTGCAACTGCGAAGTACCCCATTATGGCGAAGCGGGGTTTATGGCTGGCGTTCTGATGACGTCCCTCAAATATTACTACCTCGCTACCGGTGATGAGGAAATCGCGCAACGGATCAATAATATCGCCCATTGGTTGGTGGAAAATCTTTACGAGCCGAAGTCCGGTAATTTTCGCTACACCGCTTGCCCCAAGACAAGCATCGCTTCGACCAGTCCTCTGATTATGGCCAATGGCCTGGCCTTTGCCGCGAACGTTTCCAGAGACCGAAATTTGATGCGGGTGGCGCAGGAGACGTTTCTCCGGGGCATGATCGCTTCCTCCACCTCAGCGAGCGGCAAGTCGCTCGCCTACACCACCTGCTCGGCGCCATTTGCCCTCGATGAAATGGCGCGTTTTTCCGGGCCGAGTCTTGCAGAAGATTACGCGCGCAATGCCGAGGCGGCACGGGATACTACACGGGGAAATCTCCCCAGCATCGTGCCCAATCCCGATTTTGAACAGAACACGGACGGCTGGGTTGCACGTCCCGGTTTGAAATTGACCCACAACACGGAGATTCACCACAGTGGCAGCGGAGCGGCAAGGATTTCAGGCCGCAGCAACAAACAGAACGAATACATCGTGACACGCTACTCCACCGGACCACCGTGGGAGATTCTGACGCTGAAGCCTGGTGAAAAAATGCGTCTGCTCCTGTGGTTACGGATCGACCAAATCAGTGAAGGTGCGCCCGCCCCGACCGCACACCTTTCCACACGCAGCAAAGGCCGGACGCGGCAATCTTTCCGCACCGGCCCCTACGACCTCACGCGTCTCGGCGAGTGGCAACTGCTGCAGACCGAGTTTACAGTTCCCGCAGCAACTGACGCCGCTTACATCGCCGTCGCCACGCGGACGAAGGAACCCGTCGAAGCCACACTTTATCTCGACGATGTCAATGTCGTACCCGCTGATACGCCAACACAACGAGACACCTATCTGTGGTCGCTGGTCAAAGCGAAAGACGCCAAACGCGGTGGTGCCGCTGAGCTGATGGAGGAAAACTTGCTCGATGGTTGGAAAGTTCTCGCCACCGAGAAATCCGCGAAAACAGGCACTGCCACATTCACGGTCACGGTGCCCGATTCAGCCTCGTATCCCATCCGTTTGCAGGTCAGAAACCCCGACAACGACTCCGACGAAGCTGGATCGGCGGCACCGCTGCAAGTTATTATCGATGGGGGTGAACCCATCAAGCTCGATGTCGCCAGCAGCAGTTGGAAGTGGTTTTCGCTCCCTGCGGAACAGACTCTTGACGCCGGAGAACACGAGATCGAAATTCGCTTTCCCGAAAACAGCGGAGTGCAGTTACATTCCGCTCTGGTGGGAGGGCTTGCGCTGGAGAATAGCAAGTCGGATCAAAAATGATGGAGACCGCGGTTCATCGAAACCATCGACGGTCCGCTTAGCTCGCCAGCTTCAGGTATCCGAAGGACTGGGGGACGTGGAAGTCAGGCTCCGCCGTCTGGGGATCGACCCAGCTCATCCAGCTCTCACTCCACTGCCGTCCTTCGCTGTGCCGGAATTCGGCGCGATAGATGCCGAACTTGATCGATCGGCCGCAGTCCGGTGGTGGAAAGCCGAGTGATTGCAGCGAACTCCAGGGGATCAGCCCTCGCACGGCGTAACCCTCACTGGTTCGCACGCCAACAGCCTCCAATCCGGGAAGGGTCCAAGAGAAATCAAATTGGCGGTAGTGCGAAGCCCGATAATCCAGTACTCGCCCGAGTGGATCGATTTCCAGACAAAAGTACTCCGCCAACTCCTCGTCCAGCGCAAAGAACATCTCCACGCGGTCCTCGGAAACGACGTCCTCCTTGCTCCGAAAGTTTTCGGCTAAGACGATGTCGTCATCTTCGACACGAAATGCGAAGTACAAAGCGTGCGTGTCGTACACGGCACGGAACTCCGTGCGAGGCACATCGCGTTGTTCCCAGGGAAAGCTGAACCCGGTTTCAAGGTTCGCTTGTTCCCATGCTGGGCCTGCGAACGCACCGTCAAGGATGGTCTTGGCGTTGGGTACATGGCGAGCTTCGTAGGTTTTGGGGCTGTTCATTCGCGAATCCTCTTGTCGCAATCACTACGGTATTGTCCGGGCGTCTGGCCGGTCGTTCGTTTGAAACAGTAGCACATAGCTTCCACGTAAGCGAATCCGGTCAACTGGGCGATTCTCGCCAGCGGATAATCGGTCATCGACAGCAGATACCTCACACGCTCCAGTTTTACCCGCAGGATCTCGGATTTTGGAGACCGACTCGAGTGGTCCTTCAACGTCAAAGAATTAGGGTTGGCTGCAAGAGCCGTTTGGCCGCTAGCGGGCTGGTGACTTAGTTGTCTCCAGGGGATTCGCGGGCAAATGGAAAGTCAAATTTTTTTTAAAAAACACGGTTTTGCGCGGCGGACCTTCCGATCGGTTGGGCTTTACTATCGTTCGGGACCCTTGTCGGTCGCGAAAAGGTGCGATGTCTCTAGCGTTATCCCACCTGGATGAGTTACATCGATGCCTGATGACTGTTCCCTATCCTGTCCCTGCAAGGAGTTCGTGATGTCGAGTTTGATCCGTCCGATCACGTGTTTGAGCCTGTTTTGTTTGAGTTTGGTTGCCGTTTCAGCAACCGCCGACGAGAAAACTTGCGATTTGAAGAAAACCTGCGACTCAAAGCAAGTCTGTGAGTCGAAGCAAGCCTGCGAATCAACGAAGACCTGTGATTCGAAAAAAACCTGCGAATTGGCGAAGACCTGTGATTCGAAAGATGCCTGCTGTGCGGCTAAGTCCGCCTGCGCTTCGGGAAGTTGCCCGGTCGAAACGGCGATGGCAAAACTACCTAAAATGACCTATCTGGTCGGTACGGAAGCAACCTGCTGCAGCAAGTCCGCGGATGCACTCGCCAAAACGACGGAGCAACCGATCCAGTACGTTGTCGGTGATGAGAAATTCGATTCGCAAGCTGCGGCAATGACGTTACTCGTCAGCAAGACCGAAGCGATGGTGTCGGAATTCACGACCGCTTCGAAATGCGAGCATTCGGGAACCACGACGATCGCCGGTCACTCCTGCAAGTGCCCAGTCGAAGCGGGCGAGACCGTCAAGAAAGTCAACTCGGCCGTCGCGCTCGTGGTCATGAACTACAAGGTCGGTGAGGAAACATGCAGCTGCCCCAACGCTGCCAAAACCATGGCCAAGAAAGCGGGAGTCACTCCCGTCTTCGTCGTTGATGGCGTGGAGACGTCTTGTGAAGCGACCGCTCGTTTGGCGCTTGCTCGTGCCAAGTACAAAGCGGCGATCCAAGCGGTTGCCGCGAGCGATCCTGCCAAAACGGCTCAGGATTCCTGATCTGGCGCCGTTGTCGTAGAACAACCATGAAAAATGAAACAGAACGCTTGGCGAAACCGCCAAGCGTTTTTTGTAGCCGCACTCCGATACGCAACGAGCTTCGTAGGTTTTGCGGGTATTCATTCGCGAATCCTCTTGCCGCAAGCGCTGCGGTATTGTCCGGGCGTCTGGCCGATCGTTCGTTTGAAACAGTCGCACATGGCTTCCACGTAAGCGAATCCGGTTAACTGGGCGATTCTCGCCAGCGGATACTCGGTCATCGATAGTAGATACCTCACACGGTCCAGTTTTACCCGCAAGATCTCGGATTTTGGAGACCGACCGAGTAACTTGGCAAAACGACGTTCCAAGGTGCTGCGGGAAATCTGCACATGCTCGATGATGTCGTTGACTTGGATGCCATCGCACGCGTGCAATCGAATGAAGTGTACCGCGGCAGCGACGTCCGCGTCGCCGACCGCGACAACGTCCGTCGACTGTCGGGCGACGACACCCAGCGGTTTCACCAGGATCGGTTTCGCCGGCGGTGTTTCGCCGTCGAGCAGTCGATCCAGCAGCGCGGCCGCCTCGTAGCCGACCCGTTCCGGGTCTTGTTTGACGCTAGACAGCGGTGGATGGCACAGCTCGCAAATCAATTCCTCGTCGTCCACCCCGATCACCGCTACTTCCTCAGGCACGGCAATGCTTCGGTCGCCACAGGCCATCAAAATCTGGTGGGCACGAACGTCGTTACATGCCATCAGTCCGACGGGCTTGGGCAAAGAGTCGACCCACGCTGCGATCGTCTCTTCGGATCGCAGTTCGGAATCTTCGGCAGTGGAAATGGACAGGGAGCTCGATCGCCCGAGGCTTTCGTACACATGCACCTGGAAACCCTTGCGACTCAAGTACTCGACGAAATACTCCGATCGCGTTTCGGACGAGTAGATGCCGGGGAGCCCACAATAGGCGAAGTGTTGCAGGCCGCGCTCGATCAGGTGCTCAGCGGCCAAGTAAGCGATCGTGCGGTTGTCCGTAATCACCCCTGGAAAGCCGTCCGCATGCCCGCGTTCAAACAGGTCGACGGTGGGCAATTCCATTTGAATAATCTGTTCGAGCAGTTCATCATTCTCGATGCGGGCGATGATCCCATCACCATCCCAATCCCGCAGCCAACCGGGCGCGGCATCGCACAAACTTCGTTCGGTTTGGTAAATCTTCCAAGTCTCATGAGCCTTGGCATACGCGGCGATACCTCGCAGTACGCCCCGCCCGTACGCGCGGGACCATTCAACCAGCAATGCGATCTTCCGGCGTCTGCTCATAGGGCTGCCTCTATCAGCAGGGGGGGGATGTGGAGGAAGCGTTCAAAATGCCGGATAATCGTAACGTGTGGCCGCCGTGATTCGGATCCGACGTCACCGCGATACGGACATTGTAGCCATATCGCGTATGAGCTGCATCAGGACGACGTCCGGCGACCGTCCAAGCGTGACGCAAATTCATAATTGGTTTGACGGACTTCATCATTGTTCTTGCTGGAAGATTCCCTAGATTAGCAAACGTAGGATGGGCGATTTTGCCCGTCAGCGGCGTGGGTAGTCGGCCAAGAGTGGTCAACCTACGTCGATATCCGCAGTCCGCAAGCTCCGGCTTGAAGTACTCCTTTTGCCATCTCCAGGAGAGATTCCGTCATGAAAGTGCGAAACGTTCTGCTAACCGGTGCGGGAGGGAAGATCGGCCAGGCGGTTCTGCCTGAGCTGGTCAAAGCTGGCTACTCCGTGCGGGCTCTGGAGTACACTGACGGGTTGAAGGTGGAACCTGGGGAAAAAATCGAAGTCGTCACCGGCGATTTGCGTGACCCATCGCTGGCCAAGCGATTGATCGAAGACATGGACGTGGTCATTCACATGGCCAATGTTAAGGAACACCGAGATCTGTTCCTTGATGTCAACATCAAAGGCACTTTCTATTTGCTCGATGCCATCAAGGAAGCCGGTCACGTTAAGCAGTTCATCCAGGCGGGCTCCGATGCTCGAGCGGGCATCTACTACTATCCGCAACCGATTCCGATCGCCGAGAATCAACGCCATGCGGGTTACCCCGGGTACTACCCGCTGTCCAAGGTGCTCGAAGAGGTGATGTGTGAGCAGTACCAAATCATGTATCAAACACCAGTCACCATTCTGCGGTTTTCTTGGGTGCATGACGAGGATGACATTCTCGCCCACGTGACACTCAAAGAACCCAATCTTGGTGTGCCCGTCTGGAAGGACTGGGCCGTGACTCCTGAACAAAAAGCATACTTCGAAGACGCGTCCGATGCCGTCGCCTGTTTGGTTCATTCGGATGGCAGCGCCGGCAAGCGGCACATTGTCGGCATCCATGACGTGGTTCAGTCCATCCTGCTGTCGATCGGAAACCCGTCGGCGATTGGTGAAACCTTCAATGTGTCCGGTCCGGCACCCTTCGCGTACGATGTCCTAGCTGACTACGTCGCGGAGAAGTTGAATCTTCCGATTGTGAAATTCGAGGTGGACGAGTTCAACGATTTCTGTATTGACATGAGCAAGTCTCGATCCGTGCTCGGATTCAATCCAGAATATGATATCTTCCGCATTGTCGATGACGCGCTGCAGTTTCGGGCCGACGGAAAAACACGTTCCGAATGCCTGTATCCAGGGTAGGAATCGCGGTGAATAACGGTCGTAGCGGAACTCGCCAAGAGTTTCGGTCAGTCCAGTCAATCGCCGAAAGTCTTGACGACTTTCGCTACCAGAAAAGCCGAAAGTCTTGGCGACGTTCGCTACCCAAAAAATCCCCAATACGATAGCAAGAGAGTCCGTAATGAGCAGCAAACAAGTCTTCTCCCACATCGGGATCGTCACGACGGAGAAGAAGCCGGGTGAGGTTTTCGTCGAAGCCACACGGGTCTGGGTCACGGATTTCCAGAATCATCCAGTTCGCGTGGAGTGGCTGCGATTCGAACCCGACAGCCCAGTTCAGGGTCCGGTCCGTGAAATGTCGCACGTGGCCTTTGAGGTCGACAGCATTCAAGAAGCCTCCAAAGGGTTGAAAGAATTGTTGGCACCTTTTGACGCCGGGATTGCCACCGTCGGCTTCTATCAAAGTGACGATGGGGCCGTCGTCGAGTTCATGGAAATGAAGCCGCAAGCGTAAGCACCAAAGACGGCAGTACCTAGCATGGACCATAGAGCTTATTCCTCACCTGCGGAAAAGCATTACGATGCTATTCGGGTGCTGCGACGCGCCGACATTGGTATCATCGTTCGTCATTCGGGGCTTTCAGTTGCAGAAGTGACGACATTGAAGAAGCATTTATTTTTCGGAAAGCACAAACGATTTGCTCCAGAGCTTGGGAAAGTCATTCGTAAGCGGTTTGACGCAAATGATGAGATTGCCGAAGCGTGGGTACACGCTCAGAATGGGCCATTGAACGCTCGACAACAGGAATGGTTTCGTAGGCTCGCCGATCACGAACTTGCCGAACGCTCGATGATGGGGCGTGGTATGCCATTCCAAGACCTGAGTGCATGGCAGCTTGTCAATGGACAATGGGAACACGTATTCCGCAGGGGATTGCAGGGCGCTCACGAGTTGGCTCCGAGGACACCGAAATTTTGGCCGTTTTTCGATTGAGAGTATTCTGATGATTGAGTTAAACGAACAATATACGATTACGAATCCGGTTCGCTGCAGCGGTCGAGCAAGCGACGGTCCCAGTAGCTCGGCTCCGTATGCGATCGCATTTGTCGAAGTTTCACCCGCAGCTAACAGTGCGGCGGCGTTTTCGATCGAGTACGATGAGCCCGCGTGCGTGAATCAGGCTGGAACGAAGTATTCGGATGAGGAGGAAGTTGGCTATTTTATCAGTGGCGCATCAAGGGGTGTCAAAGATGCCGCTGCCCACTACGAGTCGCTCGGTGTCAGCCTTCGCGGCCTGCAAGCGAGAATCGTGAAATTGGTTGCACATGAAGTGGATTCCACAGAACGGGCATTTTGGAGTGCTGCCAAAAATGCGATGGCCGCTTGCTTGATGAATATCCAGAAGTGAGGTTTGATCCAGTGGACATCGAAATAGTTAGCGTCGCAAGAACAATTACAAGTAAGGAACATGACCATGAAAATCAGCGCCAATTACTGGATGTTCGAAGGCGGGTTGGAGGCGACTCTGCCCGTGGCCGACGCGATGGCTCAGGCGAAAGACTTGAGATTCGATGCGATCGAACTCTGCGTCGCCAGCTCGGGAGAGCTGACCCACCAGTGCACCCAGGCTGAATGTGAAGCGATTGTGGCCAAGGCAGACGAGCTGGGAATCGAAATCTCGAGTGTGGCTAGCGGCGAGAGCTGGGGCTGCTCTCCGACCGATGACGATCCGGCGGTCCGCAGCAAGATCGTTGAATTCACCAAAGAGGCGTTACAAGTAGCTAAGTGGCTCGGTACGGATGCGTACCTGTTCGTCCCCGGTGCCGTGGATGTGTTTTTCCTGGAAGACAGTGCCGTTGTGCCCTACGACGTCTGCTACGACCGCGCCAGGGGGTCAATCGAACAGATTGTCCCGACGGCCGAGCGACTGGGAGTGACGCTTGGTATTGAGAACGTTTGGAACAAGTTCTTGCTCAGTCCGCTGGAGATGCGGGACTTCATCGATAGCTTCGACTCAAACGCAGTGGGCAGCTATTTCGACGCGGGTAACGTCTTGTTGACCGGCTACCCCGAACACTGGATCAAGATCTTGGGCAAGCGAATTGTGCGGGTCCATGTCAAGGATTACAAGAAGTCCGTTGGAACAGCCGACGGCTTTGTCGATATGCTTGAGGGTGATCTGGATTTCGAGTCGCTCAAAACGGCGTTGTCCCAGATCGGGTACGACGGCTACGTCACCGCCGAAATGCTACCGTATCAGCCGGGCCGGCCAGAGAAAACGGCAGCGGCGATGAGCAAACTATTCAAGTAAGGACGACACAATGACCAGAGTTGGAATCATCGGCCTGGGCTTCATGGGCAAGATGCACTTTCGCTGCTACGAGGCGCTGGAGGATGTCGAAGTCGTGGCGATTTGTGATATCGACAAAGCGAAGTTCGACGACACCGGCGGCGCCGCAGGAAATATCGAGGGTGCCGAAGCGCCACTTGATCTCACCGGTATCGGCCTGTACGACGACTTCGACAAGATGTTGGCCGAGGCGAATTTGGATGCCTTGTCGGTGACCCTGCCAACGTACATGCACCGGGACTATACGATCAAGGCGCTCCAGGCGGGCATCAACGTGCTGTGTGAGAAACCGTTGGCGCTGAACGTCGAGGATGGCCAAGAGATGATCGCCGCGGCGGAACAGCATGGCAAACTACTGCAAGTCGGTCATTGCATCCGGTTCTGGCCCGAATACGCGAAGACAAAAGAAATCGTTGATTCGGGGCAGTATGGCAAGGTACTCGCCGCCACCTTCCAGCGACTGAGTCTGACGCCGACGTGGGCGTGGCAAGGCTGGCTGATGGACGAATCCAAGAGCGGTTCGGCCGCACTGGATATGCACATCCACGATTCCGACTTCGTGCAGTATATGTTCGGCATGCCTCAAGCAGTCTTTAGCCGCGCCGCGAGTGGTCCGTCCGGAGGTGACGATCACATCGTCACGCAGTATGTCTACGACGAAGCCTGCGTCATCAGTGCAGAAGGAGGCTGGTCGATGGCCGCGTCCTTTGGTTTTGAGATGAGCTTCAACATCGTGCTGGAGAAGGCAACGATCGTCTTCGATTGCACGCGTGACCCTGCATTTAAAGTCTGCCCGGCTGAGGGCGATGTCGATTACCCTGAGATTGCCTCCGGCGACGGCTACTCCAATGAGATCGAGCACTTCGTCAAAGCCGTTCGCGGCGAGAGTGTTCCCGACATAATCTCGCCGGCCCAGTCGGTGGATTCGCTCCGGCTCGTGCTGGCGGAAAAACAGTCGGCTGCGTCGGGCGAGAAGGTGGCACTGTAGCCGAACGATGCATGGTGGTAGTGGATCTTGTTAAAGATCCCGTGATTGAGGATCTTTCGCAAGATCCACTACCACCATCGCGAGTTCTGTTCCGACAATTCCAAACCAATATAGAGGGAGACGCAGCAATGACTCGGCATCGTGAAAATGGGAATGTTCGTTGGGGAGTGATCGGGCTGGGATGGTTCGGCGAGATCCATGCCGATACGCTTGCCCAGATGCCGGGGATCGAGCTGGCCGGGTTGTGCACGCGGCGGCCCGAACGACTGCAGGAACTGGGCGACCAGTACGATGTCACGGGCCGTTATGCCGACTACCAGGAACTGCTCGCCGACCCGTCGATCGACGCGGTGAGCATCACGACGCACCTGCATGATCACCGCGACATCGCCGTCGCCGCTTTGCGTGCCGGCAAGCACGTGTTTTTAGAAAAGCCGATGGCTCCGACCGTGGAGGACTGCAACCAGATTATCCAGGCGGCCCAGGAAAGTGATGGGCTGTTCATGGTAGGACATATTTTCCGATTCGACCCTCGGGTTGCCTTGGCCAAACAGTCGATTGATGAAGGACGTTTGGGACTAATTATCTCGATGCACGCCCGACGCAATCTCTCAAAGGCGGTTGGCGAAGCGAACCTGGACAAGGTTTCGGCCTTGATGGGCGACGCGATTCATGACGCCGACCTAATGTTGTGGTTTACTGGCGCCGCACCCGTCAGTGTTTATGCCCAAGAAGTTCATCCGGGAACACGCAAGTATCCGGACGCTGCGTGGGCGATGATCCGTTTCGACAGCGGCGCCGTGGGCGTGGTCGAGTCGATCTGGCACTTGCCCGTTAGTACGCCCTACGCCATTGACGCGAGGATGGAGATCATCGGCACCGAAGGTGCATTGTACGTCAATTGCGGGCAGGCGGGATTGGAAATTCACGCCGCCGACGGGTTGAGCTTCCCCGATACGATGTATTGGCCGAGTGTCTTTGGCGAGCGTTTCGGCATACTTCGCAGTGAACTGCGGTACTTCACTGACTGCATCGTCCAGGGCAAGTCCCCCGATCGGATCACGCCCGATCAATCCAGAGACGTCGTGGGTCTGATCGCGGCCGCAGAACAGTCGTCGAGCACCGACACAGTTGTACGATTCTGAGGGAAAAAACCAATCAATAATGGTAGTCGCCAGAGCTTGCCTGCGACAATTCGCCTCAGGCACTACCTCCAAAATAAGGCGACAAAACCGTGATTTACGAGTTCTTTCCCCATAAATACCTCGATTTTTCCTCCGGTTTCTTCAGGGATTTCATTCATTGCGTCTTCCTATCGCTGGCATTAAAATAAGGCTTCTCGCCAGCGACGGCCTCAAAGTTACTTCGCCGTGGGCCGATGCGGGCTTTCTACATAGTCCTTCTTTTCTAAGGTTTTCGAAATGTTACCGGTTCGCACCCCCCGACGTAAGGGCTTCACACTCGTGGAGCTACTCGTCGTCATTGCCATTATTGGTGTCTTGGTTGGCTTGCTGCTGCCAGCGGTTCAGGCCGCTCGTGAAGCGGCGCGTCGAATGAGTTGCTCGAACAACATGAAGCAACTCGGCCTCTCGATGCACAACTATCACGACACGCATCGCAAATTCCCGTATGGGTATCTAACCTCCGGGTTGTCAGATAGCCACAAGCGAGATTGTTGGTACCAGCAAATACTTCCCTTCATTGAGCAGCAGGCTTATTACGAGCAATACCAGAATGCTGCCCAAATTTACAGTGTGTACGATGCGAAGTGGATCCATCGACTGCCGGTGGAATTTGCGGGAATTCCGATACCAGCGTTCATGTGTCCCTCCGATCCCGCAGGTCCGGCGCACGGTGGTGGTGGGTCCGACAAGGGCTTCCAAGGAAGTTACGGCGTTTGCGCAGGTGGTGGTACCCCGGCGCAAGACCTGACGGGAGGACTCACTCCGTCGCAAGTCCATGTGGTGAGAGAGGATAACGGAGGAATGTTCGGGCGAACCATATGCTATAAGTTCAATGCCTGTCTCGATGGTACCTCCAACACGTTGCTCGCCAGCGAGACCATTATTCGTGGTTCTTCCGGCGGTAGCTGGGGTGGAATGGGCGGTTATTGGGGCGGTGCCCCTCACGGGTCGTTTGGTTTCTCCGCGGCGGAGCCCCCAAACACGTCGGTCCCTGACCGGGTTTACTCCTGCAAGAGCACGACGTTTATGAACTCGCCTTGTGAGAACGCTAACGCGGACGGTCTCAGCGGTCGGTGGAACTTCGCGAGAAGTCACCACACAGGCGGCGTGTTAACGGTTCTGTTTGATGGATCGGTTCGGTTTGTTAGCGATTCGATCAAGCGACAGATCTGGCGTGACCTCGGCAACCGCGCCGATGGCCGTACGATCCCCGAGTTTTAACGGTCGGTAGGAACGATCGAGCTCCCGTTTGATCGTCGCAGAAGTCACCAGTTCCCCGTTTTCAGGGGGATCCAAATTGATGACGGGTTCTGCTACAACGACGTTTGACAACGCCGCCCTTCCGGGGGCGGTTCGGATTGTTTGATTCCCGTCTCCCGGTTGACGTTTTACCGTTAAGGTG
>JBDNIG010000367.1:0-5358 GCA_041688415.1 Rhodopirellula sp.
CGCAGTGACAAGCGATTCCACTACGAACAGATCGATCAGTACCTCGCCGCACCGGCGGCGTTTCGTGAATCCTGGGGAATCGAGATTTGCGAGCTGCTCGATCACATGCACACGCTGGCGATGAAGATGCGAAAGGAGCGATTCCGCGCCGGCGCGCTGTCGATGGATCTGCCCGATATCAAGCTCGATCTCGATCGCAGCGGGAAAGTCAAAGGGGCGTTTATGGTGGACAACACCGAGAGCCATCAACTCATTGAAGAGTTCATGCTGGCGGGCAACCAAGCCGTCGCGACGTGGCTCGACGACCTCGAACTGAACTTCCTGCACCGGATACACGAACCACCCGAGCGGCGCAAACTCCGCAGTCTATCCGCGTTTGTCGGCGACCTCGGCTTGGGCATCGACAATGTCGAGAGCCGCTTTGAAATACAGGCGGTACTCGACAAAGTCGCCGGCACGCCGCTGGAGAACGCAGTTAATTTCGCGGTTCTCAAAAGCATGAATAAGGCGGTCTACGGACCGCACCGCGAGGGCCATTATGCGCTCGACATGGAACACTATTGTCACTTCACCAGCCCGATCCGTCGCTATCCCGATTTGACGGTGCATCGACTGGTGCAAAAACTAATTGAGAAAAAATCCACACCCGATGACTCGTTCGCCGAACTGGTCAAACTAGGTCACCAGTGCAGCGATGCCGAACGCAATGCGGCCGCCGCCGAGCGTGAACTGGTCCAGCTCAAACTGCTGCATTTCCTCAAGAAGAAGATGGGTGAAACCCTCGACGCCGTGATCAGCCGCGTGTTTGCCGATGGATTGCACGCCCGGTGCATTCAACTGCCGGTCGATGGATTCATTCCGACCACGACGCTACCGAGTGACCAGTACCGCTTTGAACGCCGTGGACAAATGTTGATCGGCTTCAAAGATGGAAATCGATTCCGGTTGGGTGATCTCTTGACGGTGCGGATTGACAAAGTCGACCTGCAGGATCGCCAGTTGTATCTGACGGTCGTCAAAAATCAGTCGTCCCGGCAAAACGAGGGGACGGCCCCGACGGGCGGCGGCAAGGCGAAATCGAAGTACAAATCAAAACGTCGAACCGATCGCCGAGGAAGCAAAAAAAAGCGAGGACGTTGATCAGACGAGGCTTTCAAGGCTTGCAAAATGCAAGGTCGGTGAGGTATAATAGGTACGCTAACGAGTCTGGGTTGCGTGTTTCGAAACCGCTTCCAGAAAGCCTCATCTCCCCGCCACCCTGCCTTCGTCCGCTTGATCAAAATACGGAGATTTGATCGACGCGAGAAACTGTGCCGAGTCTAACTTTTGAACAACGCTCTGCCCATTGTTATCCTGTTGGTCGAAGACAGCCCGACCGCTCGGTTTCATGCGCAGGTATGCTTAAAAAAAGGCTTGCAGGGAAACTACTCGCTACTACAAGCGGAGAACCTCGCGGTAGCGATCGAGAAGCTTCGCAAAAATCCAGTGGATGTCATTCTGTTGGATCTCAATCTTCCCGACAGCCAAGGATTAGACACGTTTCGCAGGCTCTCCCACATCAGTGCTGGCGCGGCGATTGTGATCATCAGCGGTGATACCGACGAACGGATGGCCGTCAGCGCTGTCCGCCTCGGTGCCCAGGACTACATCGTCAAAGGATCTGGGTTCACGGCCGAAGTATTGGGACGCACGGTACACTTCGCGATTGAGCGAAATGCCCGGCACCTGTTGGAGACCGAACTGGCCAGCGTTCGGTTGGATCTGGAGATCGCCGACGCCATCCAACAGCGATTGTATCCGCACAGTGAGTCCGAATTTCCGAACGTGAGCCTGGCCGGACGATGTTCTTCGGCGACCCAGAACTGCGGCGACTACTACGACTATATCACTCGCCCGGACGGCTCGCTGTTGGTCGTGATCGGAGACGTCAGTGGGCATGGGATGGGCCCCGCAATGATGATGGTCGAGACGCGCGCTTTCTTGCGTGCGTTAGCCTCTTCAACGATGGAGCTCGGGGAGATTTTGACGCACGTCAACCGGTTGATCGCCGACGACATGCAGCAACATTTATTCGTGACTTTATTTGCAGCCAACCTCGACGCCAGCGGCCAGCACCTGAGCTTCTGCAGTGCGGGACATCCCGGCTATCTCGTCAAGCAAGACGGGCGCGTCGTCACGCTGCAATCGGACAACACACCACTGGGAATCACACCGGAGGAAATCTACCCAACCACGTCGGTTGCGGAATTCGAAGCCGGCGATCTGCTGGCGTTGTTCACCGACGGGATCTCCGAAGCAACGAGCGACCACCAGGAGTTCCTCGGCGAACAACGCGTGATCGAGGAGGTGGTGTCCGGACGCGCCCTGGAGGCAACCGCGATACTGGATTCGCTGTTTGTCCTCGCCGAACGTTTCAATGGGACCGCGACGCAGCAGGACGATCGCACCGCCGTGATCGTCAAGACCGCGGCTTGTTAGAGTGGCGTAAGCTTCCAGCTTGCGATTGGGCAAACGCAAGCTGGAAGCTTACGCCACGTCAACACACCGTCAAAAGGTGTTCCCGCATTCCGACACGCTCTCTACTGCGACTGGATCGTGTCGTCCGTTTTTCGCGGGACAATTTTTGCTTTGGGCTTTGCATTGACGGTCCCGGGGACCAACCAGGGTCCGGTGCTGTGTTCCCGGATCAAACGCATCAACTCGGTACTATCAATCGCCTCGACTTCGAGCAGGCGCTGGGTGATCGCTTCGAGTACATCGCGGCGTTGCTGCAGAATCTCGCGAGTTTGCATCAACATATCTTCGACGATCCGCGAGACCTCTTTATCGATGAGCTTGGCCATTTCCTCACTATGGACGACTTGGTATTCGCCGACGCCACCGCCACTTAAGAACGGCGATCGCGTGCTGCGGCGCAAATTGACTCGGCCGATGCGGCTCATCCCGTAATCCATCACCATGCTGCGTGCGATTTCGGTGCAGCGTTCAAGATCATTCTGCGCCCCCGTGCTGATGTCTTGGAAGACCATTTCTTCGGCCAGGGTGCCCGCCAGCATGACTTTCATCTGACTCTCCAGTTCGCTTTGGGTCATGAGGAACCGCTCCGACTCCGGACGCTGCATCATGTAGCCCAGCGCGGCGAGCCCGCGCGGGATAATGCTGACTTTGTGCACCGGGTCGGTGTTGGGCAGGGCAGCAGCGACGAGGGCGTGGGCGGACTCGTGATAGGCAACGCGGATTTTTTCGTCCTCGTTCATGACCCGGTTTTTCTTTTCGAGCCCGGCCGTGACGCGTTCGACGGCGTCATTGAACTCGTCCATCCCGACGGCAGCCCGTTCGTTGCGAGCCGCTAACAGAGCGGCTTCGTTAACGAGGTTGGACAGGTCCGCACCCACAAATCCGCTGGTGATCGATGCGATCCGGCGGAGGTCGACGTCCTCACCGAGTTTGACGTTTTTAACGTGAACCGACAAAATGTGTTCGCGGCCAGCGACATCGGGTCGATCGACGAGGACGTGGCGGTCGAACCGTCCCGGTCGCAACAGGGCGGGGTCAAGGGTTTCGGGACGGTTGGTAGCAGCGATCACGATCACGCCTGAATTCGCACCGAAGCCGTCCATCTCCACGAGCAGCGCATTGAGCGTTTGTTCGCGTTCGTCGTGCCCGCCGACGGCGTTGCCGCTGCGGCTCTTGCCGAGCGCGTCGAGTTCGTCGATGAAGATGATACAAGGGGCTCGATTGGCCGCTTGGGTGAACATATCACGCACGCGTGCGGCGCCGACGCCGACAAACATTTCGACAAAGTCACTCCCCGAAAGACTGAAGAACGGCACGCCCGCTTCGCCCGCGATGGCTCGGGCGAGCAGCGTTTTGCCGGTGCCGGGAGGCCCCACCAACAGCACGCCCTTGGGAATCCGCCCGCCGAGCGATTGATATTTTTCGCTATTGCGTAAAAAATCCACCACCTCGCGAACTTCGTCAACGGCTTCATCGATCCCCGCGGCGTCATCAAAGGTCGACGGCAGATCTACTTCACTGTACAGTTTGCCCCGACTACGCGAGAACGACATTGGCGAGCCAACTCCACTCATCCGCCGCAACATCACGATGCCCAGGGCGATCAACACGCCGATCATCAATAATTCGGGCCAATGGTTCTCCAAAAATCGGCTTGGTCGATCGTAGTCCCAGTTCACGCCGGATCGATCCAACAGAGCGATCAACTCGGCCCCGAGGGCGTCGTTGGGGTAGCCGCGAACCGTCCGAAAACTCACTTGCGTCGGCGTAACCTTCGCGTCGCTCGCTCGGCCCGTCAGCACCCGATAGTCGATCTGACCGGTGATCTGGTCATCGGCCACGAGAATGTCCATCGGGCGGCTGTACTCGTATTGCTTGCCCGCATCGCCAGGGACGACAACCTTCGCCACACCCGGGTGCGAGTTCGCTGCGAGGTCGTTGGACATTTCCACCGCCGTCTCAATGTCGCGCAGAATGACGGTGTCGCCCGGCGCGTCGGCGACTTCGTCCAGCTCCGCCTGCGGTCCAACATCCAGCAGGTTTGCGTTTCCCTCACGCAATTCCGCAGCTTGGCTCAGCAACTCAACCAAATGCGGGTAGCGCAGGCGCTTGCTGCTGTCCGAGACGAGGAACGCACTGACGAGGACGGCCACCGCGATAACGATCAAGACAATCCAAATATTGCCACTGCCACGATGCTCGGAAGATCCACCAGTGGATTTGGGTTGATCGCTCATTTGAAAGGATGATTCGGGGGCCAAAGGGAGTGGAGGGTGATCAAGAGCAGGATTCACTCTAGCACGCGATGGCTGGGGCTGGCAAAGCCAGACCGGATTACCGCTCGCGCCCGTCAGCCATCCGCGCACGCGACCGTGAGCAGTTGCGACAATTGTCTTGCGCTCCGGATTGTATTCACAGACCGGCTGGTGCATTATACGCGTCATTCCAAGGTTTTGTTGGAAACCTACGCGAAAAGGGGCGGACCCTTTCACGGGAATGCGTTTTGCCATCGTGTCGGCGGATGCCGGAGAGGGCCACGCGCCTTTCTGGGTCGAATTTTGTAACAAGTCAGGGCAGAAACATGCAGAATGGACGCCGGATCGCGATTCTGGGTGCGACCGGTAGTATCGGTGTCGCCACGCTCGATGTCGTCGCGAAGCTCGCCCAAACTGCTCCCCACGCCGATTGGCAGGTTTCGTCCCTGTCCGGTCACAGCCGGATTGACGCACTCATCGCCGCGGCACAGGCAGCCCAGCCATTGCCCGAAACGATCGTGGTTTCGGATCCGACCGGTGCGGCCCGAGCGAAGCATCAGCCCGCCCAGCCCGGTATCGATCGTCA
>JBDNIG010000368.1:0-7801 GCA_041688415.1 Rhodopirellula sp.
GAGCCGTCGGTCGACAATGTGCGATTGAGCGATTGGCCATGGTGACCTAAGCTGCTCGGCGAACAACAGCAGTTACCAAACACTAGATCCCTGAATGCACTCTACCGATGAAGGCCCCGGCTCGCCTCACCCATCTGACCCGATTCCCGTCTCCCCTTCGCTGCAAGGCATGTCGGATGCGGCGCCGCCGGAACCCTCCTTGGTCGACCGCCGTGTCGTTTGGCTGTCGGGACTAGCGTTATTGATCGGTGTGGCCGCGTCGCTGATCGCGGTCATCTTGATGCGGCTGATCGCGTTGATCACCAACATCGCCTTCTATGGGCAATGGTCGCTCGAACACAGCAGTCCCACCGGGAATCAGCTCGGATGGTTCGTCGTTTTCATTCCCGTGATCGGCGGGTTGATCGTAGGCCTCATGGCGCGTTATGGCTCCAAAGCGATTCGGGGCCACGGGATTCCCGAAGCGATGGAGCAGGTGCTGACCAATCGCAGCCGCATCCCGGCGCGGGTCACGCTGTTGAAGCCAGTCTCCTCAGCGGTTTCGATTGGCACCGGTGGCCCGTTCGGTGCGGAGGGTCCGATCATCGCGACTGGGGGCGCCCTCGGGTCATTGATTGGTCAGGTTTTGCATACGACCCCGGCGGAGCGCAAGACACTCTTGGCGGTGGGAGCGGCGTCGGGGATGGCCGCCACGTTCGGCAGTCCGGTGTCGGCGGTGCTGCTGGCGATCGAATTGTTGTTGTTCGAGTTCCGACCACGATCCATGATTCCCGTGGCGATCGGCACCACCACCGCGGCGGGGATGAGGCTGTTGCTCGAGGGTGGCGAGCCGGCGTTCCCGATGCCCGACATCGCACCGGCGGCGCTGTCCGCATTGGCGATCTATGTCGTCTTGGGCGGGATCATGGGAATCTGTGCCGCCGCCGTCAGTTGGGCGGTGTACGCCTTCGAACGGCTGCCGGTCCACTGGATGTGGTGGCCGGCGATCGGTGCCGTGGCCGTCGGCGTGGTCGGCTATTACGCGCCCCATACCCTGGGCGTGGGTTATGACAATATCTCCGCGATTCTGTCCAACGAGATGACGGCGTCGGCAATCATTTTTTTATGTTCGATGAAGTTCATCTCGTGGTCGATCGCGTTGGGCAGCGGGACATCCGGCGGCACGTTGGCGCCGATGTTCACCATCGGTGGTGGGATTGGTTACATCCTGGGTGCGGCGGCCGTCTTCGTTTTGCCAGCGGCAGGAGTTGACGTCCGCGTCGCGGCGCTCGTTGGCATGGCTGCCATCTTTGCTGGCGCATCGCGAGCGGTTTTAGCATCGGCGGTCTTTGCGTTTGAAACGACGCATCAAACCAATGGATTGTTACCGCTGCTCGGTGGATGTGCCGCCAGTTACCTCGTGGCCATGCTGCTGACCAAAAACTCGATCATGACCGAGAAAATCTCACGCCGTGGTGTCCGCGCTCCGCAAGAATTCGTCGCCGACCCGCTGCAACAGGTTGTCGTGACCGACATCGCCTCCAAAGTTGTCGTCACACTTCGCGACGATCAAATCGTCGCGGATGTTCGGCGTTGGTTTAACGAGGATTCCGCCGCGGCTCGGCACCAGGGTTACCCGGTCGTTAATACCGCCGGCAATCTGGTCTGCATGCTGACGCGCCGTGATATCTTCGCTTCGGAGGTGGACGCAGGTGGAATTACGCGATCTGATCCGCCAGCCACCGCGGTACGTCTACGAGGACGCGATGGCGCGACAGGCCGCCGACCACATGATCAACCACGATATCGGCCGCATGCCCGTACTCAGTCGATCTCATCCGCCGCAACTGGTCGGCATTGTCACCCGGAGTGACATTTTGCGCGGCTATCGTCGGCGGATGGAAGAATCGGCCCAGGAGTTGCCCACGGTGCAAATCCCCAGCATGCGACGATCCAATGGTTCTTGATCGGTCCATGTTTGGAAGCCATTTTTTTTGAATTGAGCAAATACGGGCGAGACGCTCATGCACCGGTACGCGGGGTCTCGGTCGTTTTCGAAGCAGTCCGGATAATCGAACGGAATAATCCCCAACAGCGTTCGCGTTCAGGGCACGGTCACGCCGGACTTCTTGATCCAGCGATTGGCGGCGTCGGTGATCAAGTCGGCGGCGTCTTGCGGTGTCCGATTCTCGACATTGATCACGAGATCGTACCCGAGCGGATCGGATGCCTTGTGACGGAAGTTTTCCTGTATGAAAGCTTCCTGATTCTTGTCCGCTTGCTCGACGAACCTGCGTGCTTCCTTTTCGCTGATGCCACGCTCGACCGCAATTTGGGCCACGCGATAATCCAGTGGCGCCAGAATGCGAACGGAGATACCGCCCTCATGAGGCAAAATAAACCGCGCACCGCGACCGACAATCACCACCTTGCCATGATGCGCCGCCAGCAAGAACAGTTGCTTCAAGCGGTGGACATACGTCACGGAGGAGAATCCCTTTCCATCGATCCATGAATTGAAAATGTCACCCATCCAACTACTGTGTTTTTCGTCAACGATGTCGATCAGGCTGCGTGGGGTTCCGAATCGTTCCGCCATATAGTCGATGATCTCTTTGTCGAGGACATCCCAGCCGAGTTGCTGGCCGACCAACCTCGCGATCGAGCTCCCACCGGCTCCCGTCTGACGCGCAATCACGACATAGGGACCGACGTTGCCAGCGATGTTCGCCTTCGTCAATCGCTTCTGACTGTGTTCGGCATCAATCCATTTGCGAATATTCTCTTCGGCACGTATTTCGATCTCGGACGGTTGCAGTGTCGTCATGTTCAGGTTCCTGGTGGACAGATTCTGCCTAAGCGATTCACCGAATCGCTCCGCAGCGTGTGTGAGCACCTCAATCGCAACCGCCGTGCCAACGACACCGAGGAAAGTAGCTACCGTAGCCATACGGAGGTCGTGTTGCTTTATAAGTTGTCGCAGTGTAACGACTTACCTCTCCCAGCGAAGCTGGGGGAGGTCGCGCGACGCCGTTCAGGCGTTCGCGAGGGAGGGGGCCAAAGCAGCGATGGTGGACAATACGGTTTGTCGTCCACAACGCTCAATACCGAGCCCCCTCCCGAACGGCGGCTAAAGGCCGCGTTCGACCTCCCCCGCAGCAAAGCTGCGGTGGAGGTAAGTTGCTGCGACGTCTTCACTTAAAAGCTACACGACCTCTTCGCCGGGAGGGTGAAGTAAATCGTTCACTCATCAGCACTTAAACGCCGCACGACCTCTTCGGGGGAGGGAGACTTTGCCAGTTCAGCCACGCTCGGGCGGGCGTAGCTACAAAATCACGGTCGATTGAGCGGCATTAACCGAGTGACCGAACACCCCAAACGCGAACCTCAGTGCAATCACATGCACTTAGCAGTGCAGTAATTTGCAGGCAGCGTCGCCATCTCAGCCGCTAACGTATCGCGGCTCATTCGATCGCTAAATCAACGGGCTGCTAAGAAGGTGACGGCGCTGCCATCGCGATCGACGAGAGGCCGCAAACAGGTCGCTGCGAAACCGTTGATGCGAAGCGTAGGCCCAGTGAACTCAGTGAACGGTCTCTGCTAGGATACCGCTTCGCACTGGATTCCCCCAACCTCCCCGCAAAACTATTCGCTGGCATGATCAAGCAGCAACCCTTTGAATTGATTCGTCGGATCGTGTTGTGTTATCCGGTCGAGTCTCACCACCGGGTGCAGATTGAGCGGACGCTCGATGAATTGAAGAACGACGCCAAGGTTCCTCTCCAGCATTCGATTGAGGTCGTCGATGCGGGACAGGAGCGAATCGATGAGTTGTTACCGACGGCGGATATCTTTGTTGGTCATGCGAAAGTGCCCGTGGACTGGGATCGCGTCCTCGCGGCGAAGCGATTGCATTGGATCCAGTCATCCGCCGCGGGGCTGGATCACTGCCTCGTGCCAGGCGTGATCGCCGAGCCGCGGATCGTCGTTAGCAGCGCATCGGGACTGTTTGCGCCGCAGGTCGCCGAGCAAACCTTTGCGTTGCTGATGGGTTTGCTGCGGCGCGTTGGATTATTTGAGCGGGCGCGACAAATCCCCGAATTCATCCGGCGTCCGACCGATGATTTGCGTGGCAAGACGGTGGGAATCGTCGGCTTGGGCGGCAATGGCCGTGAGATCGCCAAAATGCTGCGGCCGTGGGAGGTGCGTATCTTGGCGACGGACTTCTATCCCGAGAACCAACCGCCGGAGGTCGATGAGTTGTGGCCAGCGGCGCGGATCAACGATCTGTTCGCGGCATCGGACATTGTGATCCTGACGCTACCGCTGAACTCATCGACGCACCACTGTGTAGGCGAAGAACAGTTCGCGGCGATGAAACCCGGTGGTTACTTCGTCAACGTCGCGCGCGGATCGGTGGTCGATGAATCTGCGTTGGTGGCGGCTTTGTCAACACGGCATTTAGCGGGTGCCGGGGTCGATGTGGTGGAGACCGAACCGCTGCCGCCGACCAGTCCATTGTGGGCCGATCCGCACGTCTTGATCACGCCCCACGTCGGTGCCCAGTCGAGCCGGCGGGTCGACGATACCACCGAGCTAGTTTGCATCAACCTGCGACGCTATTTTGCTGATGCGCCGCTGTTCAACCGCGTCGATAAATCCCTCGGGTTCCCGCACCCCAGCGTATCGTACCGGGTCGCCGGAGGCGTGCCCGAAGGTTCGGAGAAGGCCGCGGCGAGTCCGAGTGATCACCGCCGGGGTGAATCGTGAGCAGCCACCGCCCACCGATCGCCTCCCCCGCCGTCGTCCATCAGGGGCCGCACCCCGTCGGCCCGCTGGTGATGCCGGAGACCGGCAGCGAGTCTTTTGTCGAGGAATTCAACCGCACCTACCGATCCATCGGCTTGACCGTCACGATCAGTGATCAGGGCCGCCCTTTAGTCTCGCAGCCGAAAGGTTTACACTCTGGCGGTGCAAACGACGGCGACAAGCCGAGCGTGAAAAAATCCTGACCGGCGAAATGATCGAGTAAACAATGAGTGACGCAAAAGTACGTGGCGTGGTCCATTTGATTGAAGAAACCAAGACCTACGGTCAGAAAGGGTTTCGCAAGCGGATCGTTGTTTTGGAGCAGGATAAAGGCAGTTTCACGAACTATGTTCCCGTCGAATTCACGCGCGACGCCTGCGATACCGTCGACGGCATGAAAAAGGGCGATGAAATCGAGATTGTCTATCGGCTCAACGGTCGTCGCTGGCAAAAGGATGCCGATAGCGAGGTGAAGTTTTTCGTCAATCTCGAAGCCTTGACGTACCAGGTCGTTGGCGACAGTCCCCAATCGAGCGGTTCGGCAAATGATGCCTTTGCCGAAGCGGGTGGCGAAGACGACGACGCACCATTCTAAGAACGTATCGAAAAACCCGATCCGACGACGCACCATTTGAGTAGAATAGGTGGGCAGATGCACCCTCCGCCCGCGTTGATGCAGTATGAAATTTCGCTCGCAACATCGTTTTCGCTCGATTTCCGATGCCGTGCGCGGTCGGTGGCGCCGTGGATTTTTCGCATTCCGACGCGAACACGATCACCGCCTCGCCTGGCTCGCGCCGAACGAAGCTAACTCAGCCGCCACCGCGGCGTGGATTCCTCGTGTCCGTACCCTCGAGCCACGGATCGTGCTCAATGCCACGGCAGAACTGGCTGCCATGGGTGACTTGCTCATCTCGGGTGATGCGACCGACGACGCGGTCGACGTGACGCTCAATGGGCTCGGCGAGATTGAGATTTTCGATGCGAGCGGCGTCGTTCCGATCCAGGTTGGCACCGACGCGTTTGGCAATCCGGTCACCGTCAACTCGCTCGATCCGAACCTGATCACCTCGGGGCGTCTGACCGCTGATCTTGGCGGCGGCGATGATTCGTTGCGGGTCGATGTTCCTGTCGGTTTGGACGTTACCGCGGTCGGCGGGCCTGGCAATGATTCGCTCGATATTTCACTCAACGCGAACGCCGCGGGGGTGTCCGTCAATACTCTCTTGCTCGATGCGGAAAATATTCATGTCGCTGGCGACGGCGATGGTATTGATTTAACAACCAGCACGTTGCAGTCCTCCGGCGCCGGTGGTGAGATTACGATCGACCATGCCGGCTCGCTGCGACTCGGCGAAGTCGACGTCAACGATGGTTCGCTGCATATCGGCGACGTCGGGACCCCACTGACCGGTACGGTTAGCCAAGCCAGCGGGACGAGCATCGCCGCAGCTCATTTGACCGCCCACGCCGATGGCGATGTGGACCTGTCTCACGACGCCAACTCGATCGGCACGGTCGATCGGATTTACAGCGGCGGCAGCATCGACCTGCACGGCGACGTCAGCGGCCGGCCCGGTGCAACGATGACCATTCATCACATCGAAACAGCCAGCGGCAACATGCGAGGCGATATCACGGTGAACGTGAACGGTTCGGCGGAACTGGTTTCATCCGATATTGGTAACGACAATATCCTGGTGACCGAGAACGGCGAAATCAGCGTCGTTGCCAGCGACGATATTCGTGTCATGGACTTTGTCGCCGCCAACAACGGCAACGACACCGCAGCGAATCATGAGATCATTGCGGGCGGCGACAACGGACGACTCATCATGTCGGCGGGCGATGAATGGATCGCGGGTGACTCCGTGCAAATTCATGCCAGCCAGATTACCGATGGCGCGGTGCAAATCAATGCTCCGAGTGTCGTCATCGGCGACGACTTTAAAATCAATACTGGCGATGGGATTGGTGTGGCACGTCGGTTCGCCCCGCGACCTGAACTCGCAGTTGTGGCCCCCGGCCAGATTCAGCCGGTTTATCCGGGCGTGATCACCGATCCCACGGACCCGAACTACGTCAAAATCGAAACTGCGTTCTACGATGTTGAATCAATCAAGACAAATATCTTGACGCAGGCCAATGCGAACGATGCGTCCGGTGTGTTATCGATCGATATTGGCGCAGCGGACGAGAACGGGCTCTCCCTCACAATCGACTGGGGTGGCCAGTCCAATCGTTTTGAGCGACTCGAGAACCTCGCGGGCGACCATACCCGGGTTGATGTGTCGCACGTGTATCTCGAATCGGATATTTTGAACTCGACGCTCAACGGTCGCGGCAGTGCGACCGATCCGCTGGCCGTTCGCTTCGCCGTTTCCCACCATGACTCCATCGTCGTGACGGGCAACTCGATTGAGCAAACGGTTCCGCCCAATCAAATCGCGACGGCGGGCGGCCCGACGTTACCCAATACGGTCCCCGGTCGCGTGCTGACTTCGACCGATAACTCGCTGACGGCACCACTTGAAAGCGGCCACGCGTTCTTTGTGATCCCTCGCGTCAACGTGCCCATGGCATTCTTTCCCGTTCGCGATGTGCTGCCCGACCCCATCGAGCCCACTCCACCGGTGATTTTGACATCCTCCATCCAACTCAATAGCGTGACGGTGGATACCGTTGAAGCGTCGCCGTCGCCACCTTCGATTCGCGACGAGTATTTTCAATTGCGAACGCTATCGCCGGATCCGAACGGCGACGATTTGATCGAACCGATTCGTTTGCCCGACAGTATTTTGTCCGAAGACCGCCTGGATGAACTGTTCGCTGAACTGCCCGATGGTGCCTACGAAATCGATTATGTGATCGGTAACAGTGATGAACGGATGATACTGCGGGTCGATTTGCGCGGTGGCAGGGCCATTATCGTGGAGAACGAGATTGAAGGTGCTCCCTTGGAGCTCGAAGTGCTTGACCTTCCCGAGCAAATCAAGGAGCTCGAAGCGGTGCC
>JBDNIG010000369.1:0-6208 GCA_041688415.1 Rhodopirellula sp.
AGCGTGTTGGCTCCGGAAACGCCGATGAATACGTCGGCATTTTGAATCGCTTTGCTCAGCGGTCCCGAAAGGCAACCGGGATTCGTATTCTCAGCGAGCCATTGCTTGGTCGGGTCCGCTTCGGCTTCGCCCCGATGCAATGCTCCGTGACGATCGCACGCAATGATTTCTCGTACTCCCGAAGTGATCAGCAGTTTGCAGATGGCAGTTCCTGCTGCTCCCGCACCATTGATCACGACGCGTATGTCGGACATGTTTTTCTCAACACGCCGTAGGGCATTGGTTAACCCGGCGAGCACGACGATCGCGGTGCCATGTTGATCGTCGTGGAAAACCGGGATCTCGAGTTCAGCGTCGAGTCGCTCTTCGATCTCAATGCAACGTGGGGCGGAGATGTCTTCGAGGTTGATGCCACCGAACGTGGGCGCCAGGGCGAGTACGATTTCCACAATCTTATCGGTGTCTTGGGTGTCCAAGCAGATTGGGAACGCGTCGACGCCAGCGAACTCTTTAAACAGCATCGCTTTGCCTTCCATGACTGGCATCGCGGCGCGGGGGCCGATATTGCCGAGCCCCAAGACCGCTGACCCATCACTGACGACCGCGACTGTATTTTGGCGGATTGTCAGCGCAAACGAAGCTTCCGGATCTGCCTCGATCGATTTGCATACCCGCGCGACGCCCGGCGTGTACGCCATCGATAAATCATCACGCGTCTTGATCGGCATCTTCGGGATGACCTCAATCTTGCCGCCCAAGTGCATCAGAAAAACGCGGTCGGAGACATTCACGACCTCGACATCGTCAAGCTGCCTCAACCGCTCGACGATCTGCTTGCCGTGCTCGACGCCCGTCGCATTGACCGTGAAGTCACGAGAGATTTTGTGACCAGCGATGTTGACAATATCGACGGCTCCGATTGCTCCGTCGGCCTCTCCGATCGCCGTCGAAATTTGCCCCAACGCGCCCGGCGCATCGGCGTAGCGTAAACGAATCGTGACTGCGTAGGTGGGACTGTGCTGGACCATGAGATGTTGCCAAGGGGACGAAGCTAAAATGACCTCAGTCTTTTACCATGAATGGAGGCGTCGATACATTGGGCGTGACTACATTGGGCGTGACTAACGCCGCACCGCCCGCGTCATTCCGGCTACCGAGGCGGCGACGACACGCTCGAATCGTCAAACCGGGTCGTTGCGAGTCGACTCATCAAGCGCTTTCTCCTCGTCGATGAGAATACGGATTTGATTGAATAGCTTGTCGAAATCAATTGGCTTGGCATGAAACGCGTCACATCCGGCGGCGCTCGCCCGCGTCTCGTCGTCGGGTAACGCGTACGCCGTCAGCGCGATCACGGGCGTGTGTCTGTCAGCATCCGCCGCACGGATCTGCATCGTTGCTTCCAAACCATCCAGCTCGGGCAAGTTAATGTCCATCAGAATGAGCGCGACATCGGCGCTCGATGCTTTCTCGACCGCCTCGACGCCCGTGCGCGCCGTGGCCACGGTGTACCCATGCGTTTTCATTTTACGGGTCAATAAATCCCGAATGTCGTCGTTGTCGTCGACAACAAGAATCGTTGGCATATCTGTCTCCGGCGATGAGGCTTCAAGTGACGTTGCGACCCGTCAGCAATCGATACACCAGCAAGACGACCGCGATGATCAACAGCAAATGGATGAGCCCTCCGGCAGTCGCTTTCGCCAGAAATGCAATGATCCATATCACGACCAGGATTCCAATTAAACTCCACAACATCCGTTTATTCCCTTAAAAGTTTCTACGAAAAATCAGTTGGCCGCAGAACCGTGATGGTGCGGCGGGACGTCGATTTTATTACTGACGAATCTGCCGGTAGCGGAAGTCGCCAAGACTTTCGGTTTTCCCGCATTCCCGAAACTCTTGGCGAGTTTCGCTACGCAGTAATTAAATCGACGTCCCCACGCGCGTACGCTAAGCGACTACGGAAAACAGTGGTGAGCAGATCGTGTGCCAAAACCACGCCCAATCGGCCAGCAATCGGTCCGCGTGTATCCAGTAAAAAACCCAAAAAGGAGATCGACGTCCGCCCCGTCTTCTGGCATTTTGCCGAACCGGTGCAAAAGTTGCTGCCATCTGGGGATCATTTACTCAATCTAGAAAGGTGCGAAAATGCAATCTCGAATCCCGTACGATAAGTCAAATTCCGCTGCCTACCAAGCAATGCTGCGCGTCGAAGGGGTGCTCGCTACATGCAGCTTGGAAAAGCCGCTGTTGGATTTGATTCGACTTCGCGTTTCTCAAATCAATGGCTGTGCATTCTGCATCGACATGCACTGGAGAGAGATGCGCGAGAACGGCGAATCTGAGCAGCGGCTGTACGGCCTGACCGCGTGGCAAGAGAGTCCCTATTACAGCGAGCGCGAACGCGCCGCGGTGCGATGGGCCGACGAAGTCACGCGGCTCGCCGAGGGCGGGGTTTCCGATGCCGCGTTTGATTCGCTGCATGCTCACTTCAGCGATCAGCAAATCATCGACCTGACCTGGGCGGTTGCGGCCATCAATACCTGGAACCGCATCAACGTTGCGTTCCGGACCATCCCGGCGGTCACTTAGTCCGCGGTGACGCGAGTTTGACGTGGCGTAAGCTTCCAGCTTGCGACTGGAGAAACAACGCAAGCTGGAAGCTTACGCCACTACGCCAGCCTTATTCTTCAAAGACCAAGCCGTCCGCATTGGCGCCCAGCGATTTGAGCGTCGCAGTAAGATCCTCAACCATCGAGGGCGGGCCACATAGATAAAAGGGTTGGTCGAATCGATCGACGCGCCGCGTCAACCAATCTCGATCAATCCGTCCACTTTCGTAGTCGCGACTTTTTTCGTGGGTGAGTGTGAAGACAGCTTGATTGCCGAGTATTCGCATTAGCTCTCCTTGCAGAAAAACATCGACTGCGTCGCGGTTGCTGAAAAACAGTTGATTGCCCTCGATCTTCCGGTCTTGTTCGAGTTGCCTCAGAATTGCGATGAAGGGAGTCATGCCCGCACCGCCGGCAATAAACACACCCGGCTCCCGGTACTCAATTGTCCCCCACGGATCGTCAAAGATCAGATGGTCGTTGACCTTGATGTCGCGGCCGAGGTGCTCCGTCATGCCCTCGTGATCGGGATGAGTCGCCACCGGATAGGACTTGATGATGAATTCCAGCCGTGGGTTACTCGGCAGGCTCGTGATCGTGAATGGATGCTTGTTCGCACGCCATTCGTCTTCATCGATCGAGAGTTCCACCGCTTGGCCAGGGTGAAACTCGAATCCGTCGGGTTTCTCGATCACGTACAAATGGACGTTCCTGGCCACCGGTTCGCGGTGAAGGATCCGGCTACGGTACTTCCCAAATTCCCGCCAGTCAGTGGCATCACGCTGTGGTGTTGAGTCTGAGTTCATCGGATTAATTGTCGGCTATCGAGGACGGATGCGTGCACCGAATGGTGTCACAGTGAAACAGATGCATTTGTTTTGGGATCGGATTCCGGTCGCTCTCCCTGCAAGTAAGCCTTTCCGGCTTTGATCAAATACTTGACGCCCATCAGTCCCGAGTTGTCCCAGTACTGAGCGTGCGTCGGCGCGACGCGCAGCAGCACGATGGAGTCACTGGTTTTGCCTTCGGGAAACCAAACCTTCCACGCTTCGCTCCATAGCTCGTCCAATTTCTTGCGATCATCGACCGTCGCTGCTTTTCCGCTTAGCGACACAAACTTGCCCGAACTTTGCATGGTGAGAACAACATTCGCATCGGCCTTGAGTTCGCACACCTTACCGGAATGGCGATCGGTAACAAACCAGATGTGGCCGTCATTCTCGACCCTTGCAACCGCCATCGGTCGGGCTTCGAGTTCGTCACCCTCGCTGTGAGTAATCAGCATGGCGGTATCAAAGTCTTTGACGAGGTCAATCAGTTTTTGCTCGGTGTCCATGTTGCGTTAATCTCTGCTTGGGAAGATCTGTTCATTTTGGCGTTGACGTCGTGCGTCATGAGGTGCATATCCCGTGCCGAACTCACTGACCTTGCCGCAACTGGGGTGGTGATACATCAGCCCACTTCTGAATGGCTTGTCCGCTGCGGTCGCTCCGACTTTCGTACTCAGCCGAGTCGGGCAAGCTGTCGTCCAATCATGGCCCTGAGTCTGGCTCGCAAATTGCATGTTCGCCAGAACGCGACCTGGTCGAGAAGTCGAGGCGATTCCGTCTTCTGCGGATGCCACCGTGATTCTCGAAGAGGCGCGAGTGTTGCTCCCACCACCCCCACGCCGAGTTTCGCCATGCGATGTGTTGCGTCCGCTCTTGTTCTATTGTGCTCCGTTTCCGCTGTGCTTGCTGAGTCTGAAGTGTCCGCTGAGTCTCCGGTTGTCGCCATGACCGCCAATGTGGAAAAGGCGATCATCGAGAAGACAAACCAGTTTCGGGTCGAGCACCACCTGCCCGCACTCGTCAAGAACGACGAGCTTAACAAAGCCGCATCCAAGTTCGCGAAGTTCATGGCCGAGACTGGAAAGTATGGCCACCACGCCGACGGCAAGTCGCCCGCGAAACGCGCCGAGGCTGCCGGGTACGAGTACTGCGTCGTCCGGGAGAACATCGCTTATCGAACCAACACGGGTGAAGTGACTGCCAGCAGCCTGACCGAAGTATTCATGCAGGGCTGGATCGATTCGCCGCCCCACCGCGAGAACATGCTCGCGAAATATATCACCGAGACTGGTGTCGCCATCGCGACGTCAGACAAAACGACGTACTACGCGGTCGCGTTATTCGGGCGACCCGAATCAGCGTCGATCAAGCTGTCGATCACCAACGAGTCTGAGCAAACGCAAACGCTCGTCATCGAATTCAATGGCGGCAAAGATGAAATTGAAATACCCACGCGTGGAGTTTTGAGAATGACGCGATGTTTTCCGACCGAGTTGTCATTGAAGGACCAGGATGCCAAGGTCAAGCTGGATGAATCCGCCGAGCTGGTCATTACCGACACGGCGATCAAGAAGAAGAAGCAGTGAGCGCGTGATCGCTCAGCCGCACTGATGCATCGACTCAATGGCTACGCCTTGGGTCTTCGAGGCTTCGATTTGGCTTTCACCTTCGCCTTTTTCAAAGTCATTTGGGGACCCGGTCGGCGACCGCGGCGATTCCCCAGTTCTAAGGGAGTGAAGCGTGGATTGGCGGGCTGGAGTAGCTTGGTCACGCAGTAGGCATTCATGCTCAGCTCGAGGTCTTCGGATTCGCGGATGGTCGCGGCGTGCAGGCTGCGCGGCACCCGGATGGTGATCATGCGCGTTGGCTCGTGCGACCCCGAACTGAAGTCGTCTTGGCTGCGAATCGCGGTGACCATTTCGAGCAGTTCAGAGAACTCCATCGTGGTTTCAAAATAGCGTCTCGCCACGGGGCTGTCGTAGAGCTGATCGACGACGCCTCCGGGAGCCAGCATGGTGCGGTAGAACACGACCCAGCTGCCGGTCATGGCGAACGCTTCCTCAGCCAGTCGCAGTACCTGTGCCGGTCGATGCTCCATCGGCAGGTCGGGTTCGATTGGCGAGAGCTCGAGCATTTCTTGGGCGGTGGTGCTTAATGAGTCGGGCAGTGTCGCCGAGCTCTTTTCGCTCGAATGTGCTTTGGCGGCACCGGCCACGACGTCGCTAGCGTAGACCGCCGGTCCGGCCGGCTTCTCGGCGGCTTTCTTCTTTTTGCCGCCCGAGGACTTGGGTGACTTGCCCTTGCTCGTCGGGGTGGCCGAGCCCTTGCTCGTCGTTTTGCGAGTACTCGTGTGTTGTTGCGGAGTACTGCGTGTCGTGGCACCACCAGAGCGGGTCGATGATGCAGTCGTGGTCTTGCCCGAGTCGGCTTTGGACGTCATGTCGTTTCCAAGTTGCAGAATAAAAAACCACGCCGTTGGTTCGGGCCGCAGCCGCTCGCGTGTATTGATGGCATCTTCGAGAACCCGTCAAACGAGGTCGCGCAACCTTTGCTAGCAATGGCACTTACGCCGCCTCGCGGCCGTGCCTGTTTTTTGTGCACGGGCGTGGGCGACCGGGAAATCGAGCAGTGCACGTTTTTTGCGCACTCGCAAATGCGTCATTCGCCAAGTGTCCACCTCGCGGCTCCAGCCGGAACTCGCAAGGTTTTTGCCCCGTCTCACCCCGTCACCCCGTCACCCCGTCTCCTTGTCTCCTTGTCTCC
>JBDNIG010000370.1:0-2792 GCA_041688415.1 Rhodopirellula sp.
ACGCATTTTCCACACGCCGCTGGCGTCGACATCGACCCCAGCGATCGGCTGGGCAAAGTTATTACCGCCACCGTTGTTTCCGCCCCCGTTATTGCCACCGCCGTTATTGCCACCGCCGTTGTTGCCACCGCCATTATTGCCGCCACCGCCATTATTGCCGCCACCGCCATTATTGCCGCCACCGCCATTGTTGTTAGCGGTCGCTACGGCGGCGAAGACGAGTGTCAACACCAGGGAGAAAATCAGGGGCATCGAAATGCGAAGTCGAGATTGGTCACGAAGGAATCGCATCAGCGGACTCTTTGCAGAAAAGTGAAAAGCATCGGATGGGAGGGAAAGGCGCGGGTTTGTCCAGCTACCCCGTGCTATGTTAATTAATATCGGCGGCGAACTCAACGGAAATTCGAGGCCACAATTATTTCCCGCTCCATTGCATGGCCGTGTCTCGACGCCGAAACAATCGCAAACGACGCCCGCCGGCGGTCTCACGGCATTCTCAGACAGAAAGTCCCAGCCGCCTCGCCCACCGCCGAAGTCCCGTTGGCAATCCATCAAATCGTCGAAATTTGCCGGCCGCGGAGGGAAAACAGAATTCGAGACCACGCAATGCCGCCATCGACGCGCTGCGTGGTTTGGCCATTGTCATGATGGTCGTCGATCACGCCGTCGGTCTGCTGTTAGGCCAATCCATCGAAGATTCGCCGGTCCGGGTGGCGATGCGATTGGCGATGCCGCTGTTCTGCGTCTTGATGGGCTATTTCCTGCCGGCGCCGAAAAACTGGCACGTCCGCCGTTTTGCTGAGATCGCTGTCACGGCGGTGCTCGTGAACTTGATTTTCTACCCGGCCTACGGCTGCGTCGATATTCTGTGCAGTCTGTTGATCGCGGGCGCCATCGGTGTTGCCAGTGGTCGGTTTTTTCCTGTTTTCGTCATCGCGGCGTTGCTCTACTCGGTCGATCCGACCGATGGTTGGCCCCGTGGCGGACCACTGGATTTCCCCCTGTCGATCGTGCTCAGCTTCGTCGCCCTGGGCAGCCTGCATGCTCGCTATGGTGGCAAAATAGCCTGTTTGGTCGCCGCCGGGCTGACGGCTTTCTATCTACCCGCGGCAACATTAACGCCTGGCAGCGTGTCGCCGCTGCTGTTCTTGTTCGTGTTGCCCGCTACCCTCCTGCTGTCGCTGGCCGAACGCTTTCCAACGATCTCGGTTCCGGGGCTACGGTGGTTAGGGCAGAATCCATTGAAATCGTATGCGGCTCAGTACTACCTGATTTTTGGGGCGTCGGTGGCAATTTCGAGGCTGACCGGCTAGACGAGGCCCAAGTCAGACAGCTTTCCCACACCGTACGGTTTTCCCGGCCCGCGTGATTGACCCCCGTGACGGTTAAGAATCAACGAAATGGGCGTGGGAATCTTCACGGATCCTACCCCAAGACGTTAGCGTATGTGCCTTTGAGATGGAGCCAATTTTCCCCCGCGAGCAGAAGCCGATGACCCCTGAAGATATGGACGCCTCCGCCCCTGAAACGTCCCATCCTCGATTCGAATCCTCGGACGTCTACGAAGACGTCCCCGATGAGATCGATACCGTGTCGGATCAACACGACGAGGAGCTGGAGTCGCCGAACATGGCAGACGAGTTCGACACGGAGGAGTCGACCGGTGTGGAGGCCGAATCCGCGGTCGATTCGTCCGTTGCACCTCGATTCCAACCCGTTGGCAGCGATGAGGAACTCGTCGATTTGCAACAGCCGTTCGTGGGACGCTGGAACTCCTTGATCAGTACCACGAACTGGGAAAAAGGACGCATCATCAGCCAGTGGCGTGCCGCGTTAGTTGAAGCTGGCGCGCCGGTCACGGAATACTCCGACGAAGGCTGGGCATCGCGTGTCGGCGGTGTTACCTCGCCCCACGTTGGTCGGCTACGGCGAGTCCATGATCGATTCAGCGAGCAAGCTGAGACGTATCCCAAACTGTACTGGAGCCATTTCCTCGCGGCGCTCGATTGGGATGACGCAGCGTTGTGGTTGCAAGGTGCCGTCGAAGAGAAATGGTCGGTATCGGCGATGCGTGAACAGCGTTGGAAAGCCAATGGCGAGATCGAATCGGATCGCCCCGGCAACAGTCAAGTCGTCGACGTCGATATCGATGAGGACACGCCGGACCTGGGCACCGCACCGGCCCAAGGCGGCAGCTCAACGCGAGATTACGATGGCGACACCGATGGTGTGGCGTCGGGGCCCGCTTACGAGGCGCCCGATTTTGGCGACGAAGCGGAACTCGCCGCACTGCCCGAAGGCAACCACATGAACGATGCCAACGGTGCCGAGAGCGGAGGCGGGATGGCCACCGCGGAGAACGCGTCGCCGTCACCGCTGCAGCCCTTCGCCGGCTTGCCGGCACTGCCGGACGATTTGGCCGACGTGATCGAATCGCTGAAGCTGTCGATCCTGCGTCACAAAACAACTGGGTTTGAAGACGTCAGTGCCGAGACAATCCGGCGCTACCTCGACGCCGTCGCACTGCTGCTCGAGTCATGATCAAATGGTCGACCGACGGCTCGGCCCGTCGTGAGTAGATTGTCGACCGACGGCTCGGCCCGTCGTGAGAAATTCACGCAACCTCCGACCGACGCCCACATTCGAATACGGTGTTTCAGCTTGGACGGGCGGAGCCGTCCGGGTTGCCGTGTTTCAGCTCGGACGGGCGGAGCCGTCCGGGTTGCCGTGTTTCAGCTCGGACGGGCGGAGCCGTCCGGGTTGCCGTGTTTCAGCTTGGACGGGCGGAGCCG
>JBDNIG010000371.1:0-18806 GCA_041688415.1 Rhodopirellula sp.
GAGCAAGCGAACCACCAACCCAACTTACGCGCTCGGCCCTCCCCGGAATTCTCGCTGAAAGCTTGAATTCCGACCCTCCCAAGCTTCGCTCGGGAGGGTGAAGTAAACCATTGCTGCGACAGTACTTAAAAACTGCACGACCTCCGAAGCGGGAGGGGTCGAAAAACGAACCGATAGCGAGTTTTTCGGGGGAGGGCCGTCCGCGCGACCGAAGCAGCGCGAGCCCTCCCCTGGGACGTCGCTTCGCTCGTCCCGCCCCCTCCCGCTACGGAGACTGTTGAAATACTAGCCCGACGCGCAAGCGAGGGAAGGAAGCAGGTCACTCGCTCGCGCGTCGGGCTTGTATTCTTGCATTACATTGTCCGTATTGAGGCATTTCAACAGTCTCCTACGCGGACGGGATCGTTCGCATGATCAACTACGGCAGATTTTTTCGATCGCGCGCGCGACGGTCGCCGCGCCGCGTGACGATGCCGAAGATGATCATCGCGACGATGGCCGCGATCACGGCAACCGCGGCGATGTTACCGATCTCCTGCACGCCGTGTGGATCGCTCGAGCCCGAACGCTCGTCCTCGATCACACCAGCCAAAATCAACGGTGCGAACTGCTTGCCACCATGCGACTGCATGAGGTCCGATTCGTAACTCCATAAGCGATAGAAGAATCCCTCGACGCCGATGGGCACGCGGCGCGTGAGCACAAGTTGATCTTTGTCGCTCGCAGGCGGTTTCAGAAAATCCGGAAGCTGAGCGGTGACGATCGTAACCGGGTAACGATTTTCCATCGTGACGGGTTCGCCGCCCGGCACCTCGATCTTCAACTCCACGTTGCCAAGATTTCCGATCGCATCGATTTCATAATAAAAATCACCACCGATCTGGCTTCGTCGCTGTGACGATTCGACTGCCACGCGCGTAATCCGCACGGTTTCCACATCCAACCGAATCCACTGGCCGGTGAACTTTTGCGGACTCTGCAATAAATCCACCGGCGAAACAGCTCGCGTGGACTTGCGCATCGAACGCACCGCTTCGCTTAGTTGGGCGTTATCGCGGACGGTGTCTCCATCGATTCTCGCAGCACCCATCATCGGATAGAACAGGGGTGAATCGGCGTCGGACAGTGGTTGCCGATCGAGCTTTCCGATCTCAGCCAATCGGCTCAGGTCCACGCCCGCCATTGCGAGGACCGCATCGGCGGGAGATTGCGGATGGGCTGACGTCCAGTTTAAACGTCCCGCCACATCAATGATCAAATCATGGCGTGCTTGCTCGGAATCTGCCTGGCCCGCGCCTTCGCTGGTCTTCGGAGTCGCCACGCGGATGCGAACCGCGACGCCGGAAATTCGGTCGCTCGCGACTGCCGCTCGGGGAAGCCGGTGGGAAAATAGCACGTGCGGTGCGTCACCGATGTCCGCGAGCCGAATCATTTCGATTTGGGTAAGCTCGAGATACTCTTGCAGTTCCGTCCCAATCGTCAGGGGCTCGGCAGCGACAATTTCGCCATCGATCACGACGGCGTCACCCACGATCGGCGGTGTGGCAGACCGCGCAACACGCGATTGCAATGCCGTTTCACTGAGCCGGTTCATGCGAAAAACAATCTTGGCGAGTTCGTCAATGTTGACCTGAGGGCTGCCGAGGGTGGGTTCAGCATTTTGGGTCAGCGTTTGCATCCGCGGAGCGTTGTAGGCCGGCAACAGGTCCCACATCGATTGCGCCGACGCGGGTGACGCCGCGGTGATGGCAAACCATATCCATGCAATCCCCAACGTGACCTGACGCCGATTCCGTCTCGCCCGCGCCCGGCGGTTCAGCGTCGCCGTTCGCCACATCACCCCGATGGCAATGAGCAACCCGGCGGCGACCGCACCGACGACGATCCAGAGCGGAGGGATCTCTTCGGTCGCTTCGGTTTGCTGCGTTTCACCAGGCTCGGATTGGCCGATGGCCGCGCCAACGACTGGATTGCCGTTGGCATCGATGGAGGCCACGTGCCCAGCGACGACGGGGGTGAGTTCCGCCCCGGCAGCGGATTGGTAGGACAACCGCTTGAGAAACTCGCCATCCACCTCGATCTGAGGTCGCGGTGATTTTACCGACCATGACTGTTTGACGGTTTCGCGATCACTTTCGGCTTGACCAAGATTCTTTTCGAGAGTTTGATCGTTGACGAGTGGTGCCATTTCCGGAGGCAGCTCCGGCACGATCACCAGCCACGGTCGATTGCTGGCGTCGTGCGGTAGCAACCACAGGTTCCAGTAGGCGGAGATCGAAAACGGGTTGTCGCTGGCGTGCAGCTTTTCGATTCGCACCAACTCACCGCTCGCGATCATCGTTCGCCCACGATACACGTTCGGTTGTTGCAGTAGTGGGAGCACGCCAGCAGTCACCGTGCGGGGCCGCGCCTGATTTAACGTCTCAAAACGTTTTCTTTGATCGTCGTGCATGGCCAGCGTCGCCATCAATCCCGGCCCGTCGGCGGCCCGCCAAACCGTGCCATCTTTCATCGCTGCGATTAGTTTTTGTTGCATCGCCAAGGCGACGCGAGATTGGTCGTCCGGGGTTTGAGGTATCGGCACCCCGTTCGCCTCGATTTCCAACGTGTGACCGACGAGCCACCTGGCGAGCTGCGTTGAAATTTCGTCAATCGATTTTTCCTCCGCCCACGCATCGAACTCGGATCGCATGAGCTGCGTCATTTCTGGGGCGTGTTGACTCGTAACCGTTTTCGTCGCGTTCGCATCGGCGTGCCGTGTCGTTCGCTGTTCGTGTACGGAGGCGGGGAAGAAGGCTTGGTAGACCCCCGAACGGGTTGCTTGGCGCATGGCAATCAAAATCAGCGTTAGCACCATGATCAGGCGAATCACACGTCGCCATGATTGACCGGGCGGCGTGGGGGGGCGAGCGGATGCTCGACCGTAGAGGGTTTCGCTATGAAGTTCGCTAGGGATTCGCATCGAACGAAGGTATCATGGAAGGTGAAACGATGCAGACTCTCGGATTCGCACGCAACCTGGCTGCATTGAACGTGAAAAGGTTGCTAGTCCGTTACCGGCACTTTAACCTAGTGAGGTGCTGCTCGACATGCCGACCTCCCACCGACACGCCCGTCGCCTCGTCTCTCGCTCGATACTTCTCATGCCGCGATCGCCTTTCGATGTTCCTTCTCCGTCGCCTCGCTCGTGCGGGCGATCACTTCGGCGAGACGCTCGTCTGATCGTGTGCGCCAGTTTGGCGTTCTGCGTTATTGGAACGATCGGTGCGTCGCGGGCTCACGCCCAGGGCGAACCCGCTGCTGATTTTGTCAAACGGTTGCGTGCGGCGGAATATTACGACCTGGCGATTAGCTATCTGGATCGTTTGGACGAGTATCCCGGCGTCGATTCCGCGTTCATGACGACGGTGCCGCTGGAGAAGGCCCAAACCTACATCGAGTCCGCCGCTGCGGCCCGTTCGGTTGAGCGACGTGACGAGGCGTTCGCCGCAGCCGAGGAGCAACTGCAAGCTTTCCTGAAAAACCATCCGGACAGTCCCCGCGCATCCGAAGCACGCTCACAATTAGGCAAGCTGCGGCTGTTCCGTGGCTCGCAGTTCATGCTCGGTGATCTGGATGAGGGAAAACGCAAACAGGCCCGAGAACAGTATCAGGCGGCGGCCAAAACCTTCGACAGCATCATCGAAAACCTCAGGGGCAAGTTGGAGAAAATGAAGGTCGCCGACATTGACACCGATAAGGCACCGGAACAGGCGGCCCTCAGGGATCAATATCGGGGCGAGTTCTTGATGGCGTTGCAAAACTCGGGCGAGGCAAAAATGCTCTCCGCCGAGACCTACCAAGATCCCGTCAAGGAGGCTCCTGAGCTACTCGGACAAGCTCTCGAAACATACACCGATTTGAGCGAAAAGTACGACAACTACGTGCTCGGTGCCGGTGCCTTCTATGCCCGCGGCAAGGTCGAGCAAATGCTCGGCAAACGGGACCAAGCCTTCGAGAGCTACACGCGGATGCTCGAGCAGAGCGACACGCCTGAATTCCGGGACGCGAAAATTGGTGCCGCAGCAGGCTTGATCAGCCTGCTGCTCTCCGGTGAGAAGAAGGATTACGCCGAAGCGATCAAGGTCGGTGAACCCATCGAACGATCGCTTCGCCCGACCGAGCAACGCACCCAAATCGCGCAAGATCTCCGCGTCGAACTCGCCCGCGCCTACCTCGCTAAGAATGCGGACGAACAAAGCAATCAACCCAACGAACGAAAACGGGCGCTTTCGGACGCCCGAAAACTGTTGATGCAAGCCAAGAAGATCCCGGGGACCCATGAAGAATCAACATTAAAGCTGCTCGCCGACATTGGCATCGATGCTTCGGTCGGCGAAGAGGTCGCCGACATGCCCACCGCCACTGACCCGCAGAGCTTTGCCGAGGCGCTGGCGTCGGCGCGAGAGCTGTTTCAAACCGAACAATTGCTCACCGAACAAATCGAAGCACTTAAGAAAAAAGACGGCGATGCCAAACAGATCGAGTCATTGGAAACGTCGCGGAACTCAGCACGCCAAACCGGGATCGTGATTCTGCGACGCGGCCTGTCCATGATTCGCTCTGACACCGAATCGGCAGAGATTAACCGGGCACGTCAGTTCCTCGCGTTCCTGCTGTTGCAAGAAAAGCACTACCGCGACAGCTTCGTTGTTGGCGACATGCTCGCGCAGTTTGCCCCGGGCACCGATGTTGGTCTGAGCGGCGGATTGATCGCGCTGAACTCGGCCCAGAAGATCATTTCGGCTGAGGGGGCCGGCAGCGATTTTTGGGTCGATCGCATCAAACAACTGGGCGATTTCCTGGTCCAAAAATGGCCCGATAACCCCGAGGCGGCCTCCGCGCAAGGCATCTCAATCGCCATGGCCTTGAAAAAAGGCGACCTGGCCGACGCGAAGGGGATGATCGACGCGATGCCCGAGAGTCCCAAACAGGCTCAGTTCCGACGAACGCTCGGGTTATTTTACTGGAACGATTCGCTGCATCTGCGCCGTGAGAACAAAGAGGAACAATCCGACGAACAACTGGTACACGCTGCCACCGAACTCACCACCGGTCTGAATCAAATCGAAGGTGGGTTGGTCGATAAGGATGCGATGAATGCAGCCCTCGTGCTTGCAAAAATTCGCATGCGGCAAGACAAACCCGATGCCGCCGTGAAGGTGCTCGACCATCCAAAATACGGGCCGATCATGTTGCTGTCCAAGCTCGACGCCCCGTCACAAGATTTTCTGTTTGATCTGTATCGAACCGAATTGCAGGCCGTCGCCGGCCAGATGACGACGTCCGATGGGGACCAAGAGAAACTACTCGCTCGAGCTTCCAACGCCATCGATCAATTGCAGCAGACGGCCAACGATGCCGCGGGACAAAAGAAATTGGTGGCGACCTTCCGGGCGCTCGCGATCGACATCCAGGAACAGATCGAAAACGCGCCGCCGGCGAGGCAAGAAAAGCTCGTCGACGCTTTTAACGTTTTCCTGTCGCGAATCGCAGGGATCTCGCAAGACGATACGACGTTGTTGTGGGTCGGCCAGACGATGTTGGGGATGGCTGAGTCAGCGATGCCTGATGGCCAAGTCAAAGCCGACGGACAAACCGCCGAACTCTTAAAAACGGCCATCAGTACCTTTCAGGCACTGAAGAAAAAGCCAGACGCATCCGGCACGATTCCCTACCTGCTGGGCAAGGCCCTGCGTTTGAACGGCGAATACTCGGCGGCATTGAAGGAGTTCCGCGAGGTCCTGAACGCCAAGCCGACCATGATCGAGGCCCAAGAGGAGGCCGCATTGACGTACGAACAATGGGCGGCGGTGTTGCCGGCGAAATACAAAGCCAACGCTTACGAATCCGCGTTGGGTGGCGGGAAAAGAGGCGTCGTCTGGGGCTGGGGAAAAATCAGTGTGATGACGCAGCGGAACCCTGACTTTCGAACGCGATTTTTCAATGCCCGCTATCACCTCGCGTTTTGTCGATTCCAGCAAGGTGTCGCCGCCAAGGATCCCAAACTCGTCCAAAGCGGGGCCAGCGTGATTACCAGTTTGCCTGGCCTGTACCCCGACATGGGCGGCCCCGAGCAATTCAGGAAATTCAATGCGTTGCTTAAGAAAATTCAGATTGAAGCAGGTCAAAATCCCGACGGATTGCCACCCGCACCGAAAGAAAATGAAACCCAACCGGGCAACTAACAGACTGTCGAACCCCATGTCGATCAGCGGTTTGGGCGCCAGCGGCCTGTTGATTTAATCGCGTTTACGAAATGAACGTGTAAATCATAACCCGACGCGTAGGCGAGGGATGCAACCTGGTCCCTCGCTTACGCGTCGGGTTACGAAATCGACAGCCCGCTAGCGCCCAAACGGCTCATAAGACAATCCTTCCGAAACCAAATGAACCCTATCCTGCCATGATGCTCCATTCGCCACTGCGTTGTTGTTGTTTTGTTCTCGTGCTCGCCACTTTGTGCGCGAGCGGTGCCCAGGCGCAGACCGATCGCTTGTACCCCCAAGATGGGGAGGCCGTGATTGGTAAGATCAAATCGCTCGGCAAGAACGAGATCGTGATGACCGTCAGTGGCAAGGATCAAACATTCTTGCCGAGCGATGTCACGCGCATCCTCTTCCAAGGTGATCCATCCGAACTCACCCGCGGGCGAGAACTGGTGCTGGAGGGACAGTATCAACAAGCGTTTGAGGAACTGAAGAAACTCAACATCGCGAAACTGACACGCGACGTGATCAAGGCGGACGCCAAGTTTTATTTAGCCGACGCGCAAGGCCAGATCGCACTCTCGGGTCAGGGTGACCTCAACAAAGCGAGCGCCGATGTGATGGCGTTCGTCACAGCCAACTCGAACTCTTGGCACTTCTACGCGTCCACTCGGTTGCTCGGTGACTTAGCCAAAGCACTGGGTAATTATGAAAAAGCGGCCCAGTTCTACGGGTATCTAGGGAAGTCTTCCGCCCGCGAACTGCAAGTCGAGTCCGTCTATCAGATCGGTATGATCAAGCTGCGGCAGAATGATCTCGAACCGGCCAAGGAGGCATTGGCCAAGGTTGCCGGGCTGAAACCCAATTCAGCGGGCGAGAAACGCTTGCAAACGCTCGCCAAGGTCGGCACCGCCGTGATCACGGCGAAACAGGGACAGGGTCAAGAGGCACTGAAGATGGTCAATGATCTGATCGCGCAACTCAACCCAACCGACACGCAAACCGCAGCCGCTATTTACAACGCGCAAGGTGCCAGCTACCAGGCGCTCGGCGACGATGAAGGGGCACTGCTCGCCTACCTGCACACGCAGTTGTCGTACTCCACCCACGCCGCCGAGCACGTCGAAGCGCTCAAGCAACTCATCGAGTTGTGGGCCAAGGTGGGCAAGCCGGACCGGGCCGCCCAAGCCCGGGGCGAACTGCAACAACGCTATCCCGGTCTGAGCGGGTAAACGCGAACTTGAGTCAAAGTTTTTTTCGGTGCACCTTTTCTCTGCGCTGCAAGACGTAACCGTCGTCAACAAAAGCCAGTAGAAAAGCTCATGGTCGACGCGAGAACGTTTGGAGCGGTCTCCGATAGGAACCAATGATCGATGGTGCAGAGGTTGTCTTTGCTCCCGAACCTTTGCTCACCGTGGACCCCCTCCTACCATGCGTTGCAATCAAACTTTTCGGAGCATCAGCGGGATCGTCGTCATGACGCTCACCGGGTGGCTAACACTGGGGGCAGTCCCAGCATCGGCCATTGACGGCTCCGAACTGAATTCCTCCGTCGGAGTTTGGGCTCCCCTGCTACCTAGCTTGGGTACCAGTTCGGGTGATTCGATTGGAACCATCGTGGGACTCGGTGGGCATCACCGCTTCGACGGATATCGCACCAGCGTTGAATCGAATGTCAGATATGGTGTGACGAACAACACGCAAATGATTAACGTTGATGCCATCATGCGGGATACGTGGGATTTCGGCGATCATCACCTGTCCGCCGGTTTCGGCTACAGCATGATGAACTGGGACCAAGACTCCGGCAACCAATCGATCGATTCCGACTACCAGGGTGCCAAGGTTGTTGCCGGTTGGCAGACCGTGTTCGGTCGCACGCCGGTCTGGCTCGATTTATCTTTGGGGTTATATGATCTCAACGGACGCTACGCCAGCGGCGCGATCACCGACGATATCAGCGATTTTGCGACGACGTATGGCGTGGACTTGAAAACTGATTTCAACACGTTCGGCGTCCCTTCGCGTGCCATTCTCGGCATCAATTACTTGGACGACTTCGCCGCCTGGCGAACCGGTCAGCTCGGCACCGACGACGCCGTCGTCCTGACGGGCGCCATCGAGTTCCTGCTGTATTGAGGCTCATCCAACGCTCCCTACTTGAGCGATCGCAAATAGGCGACGAGGTCGCGGACTTGTGAAGCGGCGAGTACATCTTGCATCTGGGGCATGAGGGAGACCTTTTGCTCGACTTGATCTTCAATCTCGTCCGGGTCGACCTTGATGAGTTTGCCCGTCGCATCGGCGATGACGACCTCATCGTTCGTTTCGGACTGGATCACTCCGCTCAGGACGGTGCCGGAATCGAGTACGAACGCTGTCGTTTTATATTTGGGATCGATATCGGCGCTCGGTGACACGATCGATCGCAGGATGTAGTCGGCATCGCGCGTCGATGCAATTTTCGTCAGTTCGGGGCCGATGTCACTGCCGTCCTTGCCGATCCGGTGGCAACGCACGCACTGGGCGGCCACATTCGTATTGAAAATCCGCTTGCCGTTTTTCACATCGCCACCGTCACGCGAAAATGCGTACTTGGCATTCTCCGGGTTGCCTTTCGATTTCGTAGCTGCAAACGCTTGCAATTGCTCGGCGCGATGGAGCATAGGATTCGGCGATTGGTCCGCGTTGCGGCGCGTCTGCCGAGCGTGCCCCAACGCTTCGACGACGTCGAGGTCGAGTCGACGATCCAGGCTACCGTCGAGCAATTTTTCGGCCAGGTTCGCGAGCCAATCATCGCCGTCGGCTTGATCGAGACTTCCCGCGACGCGAACGCAGACTTGACGAACGCGGAGAAATTTGGATTGCTCAAATGCAGGCTTGATCGCAGGCAACGCTCGCTGCGGGAAGTGCGATGCCAATAGCTTCACGCCCTCGATCTGGAGTTGCTGGACCGGCGAAGCGATCGCCTCCAAACATAACTGAGCGGCATCATCGTCCGACGAAGTCACCAGCGAACGCAGTGCTTCGATGCGTAACGATTCATCCAGCGACTCGGTGTGAAAGATGCCGCGCAGCGCGTTGGCGGACAGTTTAACATCCAATTTGCTTGCCGCCGCGATGCTGGCCGATTGCACGCGAGCATCCCCGCCTCTGGCGAGTTTCGCGAGGGCTTTTCCGGCCGTCGCAGCGTCGATTTTACGCTGGTCCGCCGGCAAGTCTCGCCGCCGACCTTCGACGCGATCGAGTACCGGCGGGTGCAACCAGTTTGCAACCGCGTCGCAAGCCTCCACCCGAATTTCGGGGTCGACGTCATCGCGGGATGCAAACTCCAGAACGCGGTTAAAACACTCGGCGGTTCCCAACCGATAGTTGGCGTTGATGCTGCGACGCCAAAACGCTTCGCCGTGCTCGGCATCGGTCGAAAGTGCGGCGGCGAGTGCTGGCATCGCGCTGGCAATCGAGAGATCATCGTGGATGGCTCGGGCGGCCGCGGTGGCGACCCAATCTGATTGATCGTCGAGAAACTCACCGACCATGGGACTGGATTGACGACGCAGGGCCAGGGCGCAGCACAGCCGCTGCATTTCGCTGTCGCTGGTGTGCTCGTCGGCCAGATCTTGGCTGGAGGCACCGGCCGCCAGTGCCGAGACGATCGCGTGTCGCAGGTAGTGCTGATCCGTTTTCAGTTTGCTGGCCGAATCGAGCAGGTCGCCCGTGGCGGTGGGCACCGGGCGGCGGGCGAGTGCCAAGGCGGCATGAACGCGAACATGCAAATCACTGTCGGCTAGTAGCGGAATCAATGAGCTACCGTCGGTCGACGACGTCTCGCCAAACGTTTTCGCCGCTTGCCCGCGCACGATGGGGGAATCATCTTTCAAAGCTGCCACGATGCTGCTCATCGCATTCGGATGTTTAGCTCGGGCGAACTGCCCCAGTCCCCATACCGCATGCAGCTTAGCGAGCACATCGGCGTTCTTGGAATCAACCACGGTGTTGAAGACGTCTGCGTTGCCACGTCTGACTAGTTCAAACTGGGCCGCTTGGCGAATCCGCATGTCAGGATGCGAGAGCTCGTTCGTCAAATCCGCGATCGAGCTGTCGCGAAACCCGTTGGCCAAGGTCTCTGCGACCTGCTCGCGTAAGTGATGCCGCTGAGATTCCTCGACATCAATGCGGATAACGGCGCCCTTTTGGTTGAGCGGGTAACCACCGCCCCAATCCACGCCGTAGAGTGCTCCATCGGGACCAAACGAGATCCCCACGATCGCTGGCCCCTTGCCGATGAGGTGGTCGTTGAGCATTTGAAATGAATCACCATCCGCTGCGACCTGGAAAGCATACTGATTCCCATTGGGCGCGGACGTCAAAAAGAAATAGTCCTCGTAGCCTGGCCCCAGAGCGGTACCGGGATTGAATTTGAATCCTGCCGGTCCGTCGACGTAATACGCGATCGGGGGCACGATGTAGGCTGGATGCTGCTCGCCGGGCAGTCTCCACAGGTTTTCGTCGGTCCATGGATTGTACTCTCCGCCGCGGAATTGGTAGTGGGATCTCCACCCAGCATCCATTCCGTCGACGATCGCGATGAATCGTTCGCGCTCATCCTTTTGGTCGGCATCGTTGTCGACGCCGAAGAGATTACCGTACTGGTCAAACGCGATTTCCTGCACATTTCGCAAACCGTGGGCGAAGACTTCGAAGTCGCTGCCATCGGGATTGCATCGCATCACGCCGCCCTGGTTGGGATAGAAGTAATGGCGTCCTTCCGGGCTGGTGACATTGATGCCTTTGTCGCCGATCGACCAATAGATTTTGCCGTCCGGACCGACCGTGAGCCCGTGCATGTCGTGGCCGGCATAGGCAATATGCAACCCAAATCCGGTCGCGATGACTTCGCGACGATCGGCCACACCATCATCATTGGTGTCCGTCAACCGCCACAGGTCCGGCGCGATCGTTGCGTAAACGTCGCCATCCCAGGCCATCACGCCCGCGGCGATGCCGGTGACTTCCGTTTTAAAATCCTCGTCAAAGACGACGATCTCGTCGGCCTTCCCATCGCCGTCCTCATCGCTGAGTCGGTGGATCACTTCGCTGATTACGGTGAGATCGCGCCAGTCAAATTGGCCATCTTCGTTGACATCGCGCACGTGTTTGGACTGCTCCGCCTGATCGCCCCCGACCGCGAGGCGTGAGTGATAGAACGCCTTCTTGTCTTCGATGCTCTGCAGTCCGATGTCGTTGGGAACCCAATCTCGATTCTCTCGGATGTCGAGGTCTTGGATCTTGCGGCGGCGCGTCTGAGTGACAAAAACTCGGCCGCGATGGTCGACGCTGATCGCGACCGGGTCGGGCACATTGACCGCGCCGCTCCAACGATCGTATTTTAACGCGGGATGCTCTGCCGGAGATTGTGTGGGCGAGGAACCCTCATCCGCAAATGTGAGACTCGAGTTGGCAACCGTGATGGACACGGCGGTGGCGAATGCCGCGAGCGAAAGAAAGGTGGTCATCCCACGCGGAGTGGTCGGGGTGGACAGTCTATCAATCATCATGTGGGCAACTGCGTCATGGAGGCAAAGAACAAAGAGAACGACAGTATAGATGCTTGTCGATGTGCCTGTTTGGTGCTGCCTCGATCCAAGAGAGAATGGATCGGTGTTGTGGTTGGGAGCGGTTCGCTGGGCCTGGATTCGGCTGAATCCACGCGACGTGAATCGCTCCCCATCCACACGCGGCCACGTCAGAAGGGCTTCTCAAGAGAGAAGCCCGCGGAGCCGCGTTGTTCAAAATTAATTACGTCACTTCGGTATCTTCTTCAACGGCAGTACGTTTCATCACATCAATCACACGGGGGCGACTGTTCCAATTCACGGCCGCTGAGAATCCACTACTCGAATCGACTACTCAGCGAGTGAGACGTTCTCAGCGCAAGGGCCTTTGGGGCCCCGGCCTTCAGTGTAGGTCACTCGTTGTCCTTCGCGGAGGTCATCGAAACTAATTCCTTGAAGACTGGACGAGTGAAAAAACAAGTCTTTGCTACTTCCAGTGTCGATGAATCCAAATCCCTTGTCGGTGACTCGTTTGATCGTACCCTCTGCCATCTGTTCATTCCTAAAAGGTGTCTTGTAGGCGAGCCTAACGACAGTGCGTCCCCAGTGCTCGACTACTACGCGAGAGTATATCGCCAGATCGGCTTGTTTGCGATGCTCCCGGGGCGGCGGGAAGTTCCTCCGACGCTCGCGAGGTTCGATTGGCCCCGCGATTCATGACGAAACGGGGTCCAAAGAAGTTTTTTTAAAACTTGCTTTTAGCATTCGGAATTGTGTATCTTGTCGTCATCGGCGGCTATTTTTGATCCGCCGACGTTTCTAGAGAGGCTTGATCGAGTCGCCCATGTTCACCCCCGAGCAACGATTGTCGGTACTGACGCACTGGTCTGCCGCGATCAAAAATTCGGCGATGGATAGCTCCATCACGACCGAAAACGCTCGCCTCACCTCGGTTCGCACGACGCCGATCGGGTTGGGGTTCAGCGGCGGAGCAGTCTACCGCGTCGACGACGGCGACGATGTTGGCTCAAACGGTCCATCGGAAACACGGCCATCCTGGGCACTCAAGGCATGGCCGCCGACGACACCGGCGCAGCGGATCATGCGAATTGCCAGCATCGTGCGAGCGGCAGCACCACACTGCAGCCTGCTCGCACCGCCGCTGGCACGAGACGATACCGACGTGGCGCCGCTGGGCGCCCACGGCTCTCACTGGGAATTGGCTCGTTGGATACCGGGTTCGCCCTTGCCAGCGGACGCAACTGCGGACGCGATCGCACACGGCGGCGAAGCGATCGCACGCGCACACGCCGCCATGAATCGCGACGGTCGATCCAGTCCCCCGCCCGTACATGCCGCGACCCCGCCCGTCCCACGCTGCATCACCGACCGGATGACACGAATTCACTGCGTCACACCGTTCATCGACCGTATCACCGGGCAACTGCCTGGTCCGGACGAACTCTCCGAACGGTTGGCTGGCCAGTTGGTCAATGAGCGGCGGGACGAACCCGCCTCCGTGTTCGATTGCAGCGAGCTCGCCAGACTGCTGATTGAGGCCGCTGCGTGGCTCACTCGCGCTTGGCCGGTGATGATTCCGCAACTAGTCGAGCGACTGCGTCAACACGGTCGCGATCGTGAGCGATTGGCGTCTTGCTGGGTGCTCCGTGATGTGCATCGCGAGCACATTTTGTTTGCCGAAGACAGATCTGTGCAGGGTATACTGGACTACGACGCGGTCGATCTGGATTCTCCAGCCGCTGATTTGGCTCGCTGGGCAGGAGATTTTGACGCCGCCGCAACCCCGTTCAACCAGGCCGCTGGACGAAATCAGGCGGCGGGATCGCCAGAGCAATCACCGCTACATGCTGCCGTGGCGGGGTACCGCCGGGTTCGGTCATTTTCACAGTGCGAATGGGAGCTCGCCCAAACACTCATCGATACCAATCGTGTGGGTGGCCTAGCCAATTGGTTGGCTTGGCTGATTGCGGAGGATAGGCAGTTCACTGCCTCCGCCCAGCAAATCCAAGGCCGGATTTCTCATTTAATCGCTTCGAATTGCCGAATCTGTTAAAATTGCCAGTCCCCACGAAGGCAATGCTAGAACGAATTTACCTTCTCAATCGAATCTGTCTTTCACCAAGCCTTACGCAGATGACGACTCCTCAGATGACGACTCCTCAGATGACACGGTCGAACCTGAAACGGGTTCGAATGACCGCAGCCTCCAACCGTTGGTTGCCCCCATCCCGCTTGCTCGGCAAGATCGGCTTACTTGGCAAGACCGGCGCGATTGGCAAGACCGGCGCGATTGGCAAGACCGGCGCGATTGGCAAGACCGGCGCGATTGGCAACGTGTTGCCGGTCGCCGCGATCCTGCTATTGTCCGTGCTGACGATTGCCACGGGGCCATTCGCTGCACCGGTGCGCGCCGACGATGGTGGTGACAACGCCGGCCTGTTCCCCACGCTGTCCTTGGGGCGATACGGACAAGGCGACCCGGGTGGCGTTGATCAACAAGATCCCGCCGTCCTGAAGGCGTCACTGTATTCCATCGCCGACCATCCAGAGCTGGCTGTCGTTGAACTCGAAGTCGCCTTGAAATCACCTTGGCATATCTATTCGTTGACCCAACCCAAGGGCGGGCCGCTGCCGACGAAACTGAAACTTGTCGGCGACGCGTTGAAACGAGTAGGTGATTGGCACAGTGATTCGCCACCGAAGAAGAGCGTTTCTCAAGAGTTCGGCGGCATCACGATCGAGGAGCATGACGACGAAGTCACGTTCTTTGGCTTGGCAAAGATCCAGCAGGCAGGCCAAACCGCTGAATCGTTGCCGGAGATCAACATCGAAATCAGTGCCCTGACGTGCCTGACCGATGGATCCTGCCAACCACTCGATGAAACGCTGACTTTAAAATACGCGGGACAAGCGTCATCAAAATTGGCGCAAGCGGCGATGGCGAGTGCGGACGCCACAGCGTCGGCAACCAATGCGCGTTCCGCCAACAGCGAGACGGTCGATACGTCGGCAATCCCGTTGTTCCAAGAAGACGATTACGCGATCCAGTGGCGAGCTTACGTGACGCCGCCCACACTGCGTCCGGGCCAGCAGGGGAAACTCGTATTTACCGCGATCCCCGAAGACGAGTATCACGCGTACCCCGCTGTCGTCGGTGACGATCCGATGTCGACCAACTTTGCCATCGAGGACAAGGCGGGCTTGAAAATCGCCACTCCGAAAACGGACGCGGAGATCATCTCCGAGGAACTCGTGCCAGGACTCATCAATCGGTACCACCAGGGTGACGTGACGTGGACGATGCCGATCGAAGTTCCCGCGGACGCGGAACCGGGCGAAAGAACCATTCGCGGAGCAATCGGCTACCAAGCCTGCACCTCGTCGAGTTGCCTGGTGCCCAAGGCGCTGCGTTTCGAAGCCGTCGTTAACGTTACGCCTGGCGATGCACCGGAGAGCAGTGTGGGCGTGCAGGCCACCGCGATGACACTCACTTCGGCTAAATTTGGCGAAGTTAAAAAACTGGCTGGCAATACGAAATGGGTGGATAAGATCAAACCCGCAGCGGCGACGGCTCCTGCAAAAAAAAGCGCAACGGCCAACGACGATGACGAAGCGAGCGAGGCCTCCGTCACACCAATTATGATTGAATCGTCCGCGGGAACCGCCATGGGGTTGCCGATGATTTTGGGGTTCGCATTGCTCGGCGGATTCATCCTCAATTTCATGCCCTGCGTGCTGCCGGTCGTGGGTTTGAAAGTGATGAGTTTCGTCCAACAGGCCGGTTCGGATCGGCGACGGGCGTTCCTGTTGAATTTCTCGTATGCCTCGGGCATCATGACGATCTTCATCCTGCTCGCCGTGCTGATGGTGATCTTCTCGATGGCTTGGGGTGAGATGTTCACGCACCCCGAAGTCCGCATCGCCATGATCGTGCTGATGTTCGCGATGGCACTGAGCTACTTTGGCGTGTGGGAATTGCCCACGCCGGGCGTGGCCTCGAGCAAAGGGGCTCAGGAACTCCAGAAGCGTGAAGGTTACACCGGCGCATTTTTCAAAGGTATGTTTGCGACCGTGCTGTCGACGCCCTGCAGCGGCCCGTTCCTGGGCGGCATCTTCGCGTTGATCGGTGGCAAGTTACCACCGTTGCAGTCAACGATCGTCATCCTCGTTGTCGGAATCGGAATGGCGGTTCCCTACGTCCTCATGGGGATTTGGCCCAAGATGATGGCGTGGCTCCCCAAGCCGGGACCGTGGATGGAAACGTTCAAAGAGTTCCTGGCTTTTCTGTTCCTCGCTACCGTGGCGTTTTTCTTCTACACCTTCAACGATGCCGACAAAATGTGGGTCTTCGTAGCCTTGATGGGCGTGTGGTTCGGTTGCTGGATCATCGGCAAAACACCCTCGTGGCAAACAGCACAGCGCCGCCTGATCGCTTGGTTTTCTGGGATTGGCGTGGCCGTCGCCATCTCGGTACTCGCTTTCGCGTACCTCGGTCCCGTGCCTCCTGACCAGCAGGCCCAAGAGGAACTGATCGCGTGGGAACCCTACAACGAAGCACGTCTGCAAGAGCTGCATGCTGAAGGAAAAACGGTCTTAATCGATTTCACGGCGAAATGGTGCGTTAACTGTATCGTTAACTTGGGCGTCGCCATCGATACGCGGCCGACCGCCGACCTCGTGGAAGAACTCGGCGCCGTGGCGATGTATGCCGACTGGACCGACCGCAGTCCGGAAATCAAGGCCAAGCTTGACGAGCTCCAAAGCAAGTCGATCCCGCTGCTGGCGATCTATCCGGGCGACGATCCAGCCAGCCCCATTTTGCTTCGCGACCTCGTCAGTCAACAAACCGTGCTCAACGCCCTCCGTCAAGCCGGCCCGAGTCAAGCCGGCCCGAGTCAAGCCGGCCCGAGTCAAGCCGACCCGAGTCAAGCCGGCCCGAGTCAAGCCAACCCGAGTCAAGCCAACCCGAGTCAAGCCAGCCCGATGGTGACCCACAAACCCACCGAGACTCAGACGCTGGTTACGCGGTGATCATGCACGTGATCGTGGACAAGCTCTGCGGCAAGGATGTAGGGGAGATCTTGGGCACAGCAACGCACTGATACTACGCCTTCACTCCCAACAGCTCACAGGCTTGTTGGTAGCCGGGGGCTGGGGTTCCAAACTCGCTTGCTGAGACTCTCGCCAGGCCGACGATTTGTCGCCACCGAAGTGACTCCCTCGTATTGGCGAATTCTTCGGTGGCCGTACGGTAGTACTTTTCCGCATGCAACGCGCCATCTTCGCTGGTGGCAAATTTCAATAATACGTCCGATACCGCTCGTGCAGACCCGCCCAGATCGGCGTAACGTTGGACCGCCGCGCCGGCTAAGGCTTGATCCCGATTGCGGACTGCTTGCTCGGTTGTCGCCAACAGTTGCTGCTGGTTGTCGACCGATTCGACGGCGTCCATTTTCAGCGGCCACTGCTGGCGCTCGACCCGTGGACTTTGGCCCGCCGTGTGATAGGCACCCACCAGCAAACTGGCGATCGTGTTGCGCGGGTTACTGACACGCGCGATGTTGCGCCAGGCGTTGGCGGAATCCGACGCGTGGACTCCCACCGAGGCTCCGTGCACGCTGCCCTTGACCTTATCGCCATCGCTGTCTTTGGCACGCCCTGAATCATGCAGCAGCAGCAGATTCGCCGCGACCGACATCGCTTCACCGACTTGGTCGGGTGCGTATCCGGCCGCCAAAGCTTGAGCGGCCGCGTCGGCGGCCTGCACGCGATCACTCTGAAAGATAGTCCAGGCCAATTCATCGATCCACTCGTCGTCGCCCCGCCGTTGCCCAACCGGATTGCTGAGCAGCTTGTGGTCGTCGAGCAGTTTCGGCAGCAGTGCCCACAACGCCGGGTCGGGTTTGCCGTCGCGAATTCGCTGCTGGGATTCCCGTAGGCAATAACGCACCGACTGTCGCAGCAGCGTTCCAGCGTGTTGTTCTCCGACGATGCCGATTGCCGCCCAGGCTCGCCACGCCAACACGACACGGTGCACGTCGGCTTCGTCTTGGACGGACGGCTGCACGCGATTAAAAACGTTTGCCGCTGGCGCGTCGCTCAGCGCCGCCATGAGTTGTTCGGCACCTTGGAAATCGGCCTTGCGGGTCAACGCTTGCAAGGCTTTGCCGGACGACCGCTTGCCCTCATGTTTTTCGGCATCAATACGACGCAAGACCTCGCTACTGGAACCACCGAATTGCTGGATTCGATCGGTGTTGCGGTACAGGACTTTTAAGATCGGAAGGGCCCGTCGTTCCGCAGGAAGTTCCGACGCCATCTCCAGCGCCGGAGTCAACGCCATGAATGTATGAAAACCGACGTAGTCATGCCCGCCGAACGTGCGAGCATTGGCCAGCGAGCCGGCCGCGACCAGCGTGGAAAGCTGAGTGCCGGACTCGATCTCCGTGAGCAGCACCTGCTGTAGCTTATCAAGCGGTGTTTCCTGCATGGCCGAGACCAACGGCTCCAAGTCACCGAAGGTCAAGCGATCATCGCCACTTTCGGCGGCGGAGGCGATTCCATTGCCAATTCCTAAATCACCTGCCAGCCCAGTCCCCAAGCTGCCCACCAACATGCCGCTACCAACATTGGCTAGAAACTTCCGGCGATCGGTACCGCGCATCGTTCTTCTCCCGGTTTGTTGAGTTAGGTTCGTTTTGCCTGCTCGCAACGAGAATCACACATCAAAGGTTGAACGAAATGAATCGTTGCGAACTAGTTCAGTGTAGCGGATCGGACAGCGGGACGTCGGGAATTCTTGGCGAGCCGCGAATTGCTGATACTTTCCACTTGACCCCTCAGTTCGACTTTCGCAGTTTTAGGGGGCATCCGGCGGAAGCGCACGCGGCTCCCGGTAAGCGAAATATTTACTGACTCACGGTTATGGAGTGCATGTCTCAGTGTGGTGGATTTTCAAGGCATGGCGGTGGCATCCAGGTGA
>JBDNIG010000372.1:0-13973 GCA_041688415.1 Rhodopirellula sp.
AACAGGGTGCTAGACAAAGATCACTTCCCTAGACCGCCATTGGGACCATTTCACATTCCCCCGTCGCGACAGCTTGCTGAAAGTATTGTTTCTCTTCGGCACTCATGTGGACTCCGTCCAACTGCCATGGTTGACACCGCTCACCCCAAATCTGGTCGTAAAGTGGATATCGCTGTTCGTCGAGTTGGGCGAAATCATGCATGCAAAGGACGGCTGGATTGCCTTGAACTGCGACATACTCTTGGACGTCCGAACAAGGGACGCAGCCAAAGAGTCGCTGATAAATCTTCGCATGACGAGGGTGAACAGCCAGCAACAGCCGATCGACGCCCCGACGTCGGGCCGCTTGACTGGTCAGGCTCATCATCTTGACCAGTGTCTCGAACCTTTGCTTCTTGTTCTCATCGCCACAACTGCTGGCCATACAGGAAACCTCCGCCAAGCGGATTCCGTCAGCGCGCATTGGATCGATCTGATCCGCGAACAACGAGTCGGCCGGCATGCCATGCAATCCGTCACGGACCAATGTTACCGTGAATTCCACTTTGTCACCGCGCTGTGAAACCATCACGTCGGTGGTGTCCAGCAGGTGATGCTTCATCACTCGCATTCCCATCGGGCTATCAGGGGTCAATCCGGTTCGATAGTAAAGCCGGTGTACTAACTCAAACGCAGCCGCTCGTTCCTCTTTCGTCTCGGCGACTTTCACCACGGCATGGTTTGGAGTTTGCAATCGCGTCGTCGAATGAACTGTCCCGCGAAAGCGCTTGCCCGAACGGGGAACGTTGAACATCGGATCTGAAAAATCAAGTTGCATTTCAACAAATGCGGCCATCGTATGAACCTAGTAGTGATACCGTTGAGAAAATGAAAAGTGCCCGAGTAAGAATGGGGAGTCGCCACGCAGGAATGTTGTCCTGGGCGTGACGTCGATTGACGTTCACGCCATCTCCTAAGAACGTTGCTTTCGCTACAGAATGCATTCTGCGAAAGAATGCTTGTGTATCTGTGCTTGAAGCTGGTGCTCGACCGTGAGCAAATCAGAGGGTTTCTTCTCGCCTTGCTGGCTTGAGCAGAAAAGCACGTCCGGTGCCATTTGCCAGATCTGAAATCTTGGGATTTTAACGCTCCAGCCATAAAGTGCTTGATGGCAAGGGTTTACAACACGGGTCAGGTTGTGGGTCCCACAGAAAGCCGCGAAACGCGTCCCCCCGAAAGGCCCGTCTGGGAAGACCTGCAAAACCCACCCTGGTCCCCGAGGGGCAGTCCCCGAGGGTTGTGAGACAATTTGCATTATTCAGTTTTCAGTTTAACTTTTTCATTTTCCAGCCTGCCCAGGTGTTGCCTGGAGCTCTCATCGGGCTGTCCCGTCCGAATCTCAATTCGGTGAGCGGTCGCCAAACTGCTCGCTCGGGACAATGGTCCCAAGCTACGATTCCGGTAAATCACGGCAAGTCGCATTCGAGAATCAATACGGGAGCATTTGGGGACTTCCTTATTTAACGAGGCAAGCGAGCACGGAGGAAATCCAAATCAACGACCACGTGCACTTCGAACCTATGCGGCTCCCCCTACCGCCACTGAACGATTCCGCCGCTCACAGTTGGGCGGCCCATTGCGACCTGAATGACGACCGACGACCTGATTTGACGACCTGATTTGACCCAGTTTGGGCCCCGCAGGGCGTCACCTGCCCGTTCGAGGCGATTCGACTCTGGAGCCGGTGCCCGGGCCCGGTATGTGGGAAGGGCCTTCCACGACGGGTTTTCAGGGGGCGCACGGTCAATTCGTTGCCGGTCGGGAGATCGCGGCGCGGCAATTGCGTTGAATATTGGGAACTTAGCACCACAAGAACGACGAGCGAGTCGGAAGAGGCATGTCAATGCGCTCCTCCAAACCGGCGTCGCGCTGCTTGCGGGAGGATCGCTGATCTGATTCGTACCTCCATTCTGTGCAAGAATTTTCTTATTCAAATTCACGTCAGAAATTAAAGAACAAGCTATGTCACAAGTCATTCATTTACTGCTGATTGAGGACAACCGTATCGAGGCCCGCCAGACCCAGTATTGGCTTGAAACGAACAGTGACGTTGCGATTGAAGTCGAACGGGTCGACCAACTTTCCGCGGGGCTGGAGCGCCTGGCTGAGGGTGGGATTGACGTGGTGCTTCTGGACTTGAACCTGCCTGATAGCCGCGGGCTTGAGACCTTCGCCACACTCCATCATCGCGTGCCCGACGTGCCCGTCGTTGTCCTCACCGGAGAACATGATGAATCGATTGGAATCACCGCCGTGGAGCAAGGGGCCGAAGATTACCTGGTCAAGCAGCAAGTCGATGGCGGCAAGTTGCCGAAGATCGTCGCCTACACGGTGGCGCGGCATCGGGCGCAGGTCAATGCAATCAGAAAAACGCTCCAGGGCAAATCCGCCCGCATCCTGAGTTTCTTGGGCGCCAAAGGCGGCGTCGGCACGACCACCACGGCCGTCAACGTGGCCGTCGCGTTGGCGGAAAGCGGCAAATCGGTGATTCTCGCCGAATTGAGGCCCACGTTCGGGGATTTGGCGTTGAGCCTCCAGTGCGAGCCAACGGCCAGCCTCGCCGACCTGCACGATGTTCCCGCCGAGCGGATCGACAAGCACTTATTGAGCGCCCATCTGTGTCTGGGGCCGGCGGCGATCCGGATCCTGTTCGGATCCCACTCAAAAAAGACAGGCTGGGAACTGGACGCCGAGCACGCCGAAGCAGTGATCCAGGGACTGGCCCGCCTGGCGGACTTTGTGATTTTGGATCTGGCGGGGTGGCCTTCGTCAGCGATGGCGACGGCGACGCGTCTTTCTCAGTTCGTCGCGGTGGTGACCGCGCGGGAACTCTTAGCCGTGAAGTGCGGGCAGTCCGTCGTTGCCCAGTTGAAATCCTGCGGAATTGGCGGCGGACTTGTTGGCGCCATTGTCATCGGCCAGAGCAACCTCTCGAACTCGATGGGGTTTTCCGACATTCAGACGCAGATGGGCTGCGGGATTTTGCGCCTCGTCCCGCCCGCGGCGACGGCGTGCAACAAGGCCGCCGAAGATGGCATTCCTCTGGTCCTGTCCCAGCCCATGAACGTAGCGGCGGAAGCTTACCTCGAGATCGCCAACCTGCTGGCCGATGATCGCGGCGTCAAATTTGAAGCGGCATGTTAAGCCGAAACAGTAGACACTCAACAATCACGCTTTCAAAGAAGACCTGATGGCAATCGATTCGGAACTCCATAAAGAACTCGCGGCGGAATGGGTGGCGTCATCATGAGGCTCCCACAACTCAACTTGACGTGGAGATTGCGATGGTGGTTTGTAGGCATTGCCCTCGTGCCGTTACTCAGCCTCTGGACCTACGTGTTCGTGCGGGCCGATCGTGTTCTGCGTGAGAGCGTCGCCACTCGCATGGAAGCTCTCGCCGACAGCAAAGTCGAGCAGTTTGAAATGCACGCCGCTGAGCAATTGAAGAGCGCACAGGCTCTGGCGGAATCGTCCCTCGTGGTCGAGGCAATGGAACGGCTTGCACAAAAGAGCAACCCTTCCGCGACTGCAGATGCTCAGCAGGAACTGCGGGCTCTGCTCCAGAGCGTTGTCGCGACCGACCGATACTCTGATCTATTCCTCGTCACGCCAACAGGTGATGAGCGGTTTTCCCTCACGGGAGAGGCGGAAATCGCAACCAATTATCTTACCGGTCCCAACCGGCAGACGGAACGGTCCAAGATTTTCGTCCGCTCTCGAAACACGAACTCGCCTGTCATGTCGAGTAATGCGCCATTGGCCGACAGTCGGAGCCCCGTCTTGGCGATTGCCGCGCCCGTCTTGCGGAGCGAATCGCTCATCGGCGTGTTGATTGTGGAAACCAGTCATACCCAGATCAATCAGATCGTTGAACAACGCGCGGGCCTGGGTGAGTCCGGGGAGATTATCGTCGTCACGTTGAGGGGGGACGAAATCGAGCTCCTGGCGCCCACGCGGAATGATCCGCAGGGCGAATTTGACAGGACCCTTCGCCTGGGCGACAAGTTCGGCCAGTCGCTGCAGCGGGCCGCCTCGGGCGGGGCAGGCAGCGGCATTCTGCTCGACTACCGGGGCGAGGAGACGTTCTCCGCCTGGCGTTATCTCCCCACAACCGGCTGGGGCCTGGCGGTGGAGATTGACACACGCGAAGTCCTGGCCCCGCTCAGACTCGTCCTGACCCGGGTTGTCCTTTTGGGATTGCTGGCTATCGCGATCGTGGTTGTATTGGCCTGGTACGCTGCGAGATCCCTGTCCCGGCCAATCGTCAAACTCACCCAGACAGCCCACCAGATCGCTGGCGGTCGACTCGACGCGCGAGTGGCCATCCGATCGGAACGACGAAATCGGCGAGCTGGCCAGGGCATTCAATACCATGACGGACGATGTGCAGCGGATGCACGCCACGCTCGAAGAGCAGGTCCGCGAACGAACCAGCGAGCTGCAAGAGCAGCACGAGCGGTTCAAGGAACTGGTCGAAAACATCGACGAAGTGTTCTGGCTCGGGGAGCCCGGCTCATTAGAAAACGCTTACGTCAGCCCCGCCTACGAAACCATTTCGGGTCGCACCGCCGCGAGCCTGTAGCGGACCCGCTCTCGTGGCTCGATACGGTTCATCCGGACGACCGGGAACGCGTGTTAGACACCTTCACTCGTTACTCCGGTGGCGTGGAGTCTTGGGAGGCGGAATTCCGCATCATGCGGCCCGACGGCTCGACTCGCTGGATCCGCAACCGGGGATTTCCCATCCTCGACGAGGACGGCGAACCCAAGCGGATGGCCGGCGTCGCGGAAGACTTCACGGACCGCAAACGCGACGCCGAGGAGTCTCAGCAGTTCTTCGATCAGTCGGGAAGCCTGTTAATAATCGCCGGCTTCGACGGCTTTGTAAAAAAGGCGAACCCCGCGTGTCTTCGCACGGCCGGATATTCGACGGACGAGTTGCTGAGCATCCCATTTATCGAATTGGTTCACCCCGAAGATCGCGAGAAGACTCTGCGTGACATTCAACAGTGTCTCCAACAGGGCTACTCGCACGAATTCAACCTTAGGCTTTGCCGCCAGGACGGCGAAATTCGTCATTTAAGCCTGAACTCCACGGCGTCCCATGGTGACCAGTGCTTTTACATCTTCGGCGAGGATGTCACGGAGCACAGGCAGTTCAAGGAGGCCCTGGCCGAATCAGAACGGTTTGCTCGCTCGACTTTGGATGCACTCACCAAGCACATCGCCATCATTGATGAGCAAGGGCTGATCCTTGCCACCAACCGGCCCTGGCGGGAGTTCGCCATTGCGAACCTGGCGGAGAGCGAAGTCAGCATCGGCGCTAACTATTTGGACACCTGTGATCGTGCCACTGGTCCCTGCGGTGAGGAAGCGGCGGCCGCCGCCGCGGGCATCCGGGAAGTCATTCGGGGGACGCGAGTGGGGTTCACCCTGGAGTATCCTTGTCACTCGCCCGTCGAAAAACGTTGGTTTCTGGCCCGCATGACGCGATTCCACGACGACGGTCCGATCCGCGTCGTCATTTCACACGAGAACATCACCGCGGCCAAACTGCTGAACGAAGAGCGCCAGAAGTTCGTTTCCCTGGTCGAGAACTCCGTCGACTTCATTGGGATGGCCACTCTAACCGGAGACGTCCTCTACTCGAACCCCGCCGCTCGCAAATTGGTCGGGATAGATTGCGTTCACTCCGGGGTTGGGACCAGTATCACCCAATACTATACGGACGAAGGTCAACGCATCTTGAACGAAGTTGCGCTGCCGGCCATGACTTCGAGCGGCCAGTGGGCGGGAGGCATCCAGTTCCGAAATGTCCAGACGGGCCAGTCGATCGACATGTTCGAAAGCATGTTTATTGTTCGTGATCCGGCCAGTGGCGAACCCCTCTGCTTGGCCACGATTGCCCGAGACATCACGGAGCAAAAGCGCTTCGAAGAGACACTCAAATTGAACGTGGCCGTGATGGAGGCGAAAAACGAAAGCGACCGGAGGTATCTCGATTTGGTTGAGACCTCGCCCGATATCATCTGGTCGCTTGATCTCGAAGGACGGTTTACCTTTGTGAACGCACCTGCCTTGGATGCCATTCTCGGCTACCGACCCGAAGAATGGCTGGGGCATCACTTCGTGGAGTTTTTACCACCAGGCGAGGATGTCAAGCTCCTTCCCTCATTCCAGCGATTGTTAGCCGGCGAGACTTTGCATCAAATCGATGGCGCGTTCTTGCACAAGGATGGCTCGCTCAAACACACGAGCATCAGCGGTGCGCCCAACTTTGACGAACAGGGCTGCGTCGTAAGCCTCGGCGGCACGTCCCGCGACATCACCGTCCAAAAGCAGGCCGAGGACAAACTTCGTGGCAACGAGCAGCGGATGCGCCAGCAGCAAGCCGCCTTGGTCGCGCTGACCCGCACGGGCAGGCAGGCAACCAATGCCGGCAGCGCCGACCTCCACACTATCACCGAAACGTCCGCCAAAACCCTGGGCGCTTCGCGAGCCAGCGTGTGGCGCTACAACTCCGATCGCCGCGCGATTCGTTGCGTCGATCTGTATGACGTGGATAGCGGCCAACATTCCGCTGGCGAGGAACTGGCGAGGGAAACGTACCCGGCTTACTTTCAGGCGCTCGCTGACTTGGATGTCCTGGATGCGGGCGATGCCAACATGGATCCGCGCACGCGGGAGTTCACCGAAATTTATCTCAAGCCGCTCGGCATCGGTGCCACGCTCGATGCGCCCATCCATCTCGCCGGTCAGGTCGAAGGAGTGGTCTGCTTCGAGTACATCGGGACCACAATGCAGTGGACCGCGGACGAGCAAACCTTCGCCGTGGCCGTGGCGAATTTGGTGTCCCTGTTGCTTCAGGAAGAAGAACGGCGGCGAATTTTGATGGAACTTTCTCAAGCCAACGAGGACCTGCGTCTCAAAGAGCAACGCTTCCGCACCTTGGTGGAAGCGACCACCGCCGTTGACTGGCAGACGGGGCCCTCTGGCGAGGTGGAAACGGGGTTGCGGGGTTGGGCCGCCTTTACCGGCCAATCCCTCGCTCAAACGATGGGCATCGGCTGGCTCGATGCAATCCATCCGGAGGACCGGGCGGAGACGAGAAGCAACTGGCTGGCGGCTTGCGCCGCCCACTCGGTTTATCGCATGGAGCACCGCGTCCGCCGATACGATGGCGAATATCGGGACATGCGGGGCTATGGAGTGCCGATCATGGACGAGCAGGGGCACCTACTGGAATGGATGGGTGCCCACTCGGACATCACCGAGAATCGACACGCGCAACGGACTCTGGAGGAACGCGCACGACTGGCGATGCTCACCTCGGATGTCGGCTTGGCCTTGAACCACCCCGGCAGCCTGCGCGAGATGCTTGCCGGTTGCACCCAGGCTCTGGTCGAGCATTTGGGGGCGGCCTTTGCCCGAATTTGGACCTTGAACGAGGAGGAGCAAGTCCTTGAATTGCAGGCCAACTCCGGGATGTACACGCACCTGGACGGCGGTCACCAACGGATTCCGGTGGGCCAGAACAAGATCGGCCTGATCGCCCAGGAACGGCTGCCGCATTTGACGAACGACGTGGCCGGGGATTCGCGGATCAGTGATCCAGAATGGGCGAATCGGGAAGGAATGATCGCATTCGCCGGCCATCCCTTGATCGTCGGTGACCAGGTTTTGGGGGTCATGGGACTCTTCAGCCGCGACCAGCTCAGCGAGACCACGCTGTCATCGCTAGCCTCGATCGCCGACGCAATCGCACTTGGGATCGGACGGCAGTTGGCGATTCGGGAACTGAGCGTGGCGAAAGCGGAGGCGGTTGCCGCCAATCTGGCGAAGAGCGAGTTCCTGGCCAACATGAGCCACGAAATCCGCACGCCGATGAACGGCGTGATCGGGCTGACGGAACTGGCGCTCGATACCGAGCTTTCGGCGGAGCAGCGGGAGTACCTGAAGGGAATCGCCATATCGGGCAACGCCTTGCTGCAAGTCATTAACGACATCCTCGACTTCTCGAAAATCGAAGCCGGCAAACTCGACATCGACGAGGTCGACTTTGATCTGAGCGCCGCCGTCGAACTGACCGTGGAGACCATGGCTCTGCGGGCGCATGAGAAAGGTCTGGAACTGATCTGCGACATCCACTCCGAAGTGCCCGAAGGGCTGATCGGCGACCCAACCAGGCTCAGGCAGGTGCTCATCAATCTGGTGGGCAACGCGGTGAAGTTCACATCACAGGGCGAAGTAGCGGTGATCGTCGAACCCGAAAAAGTGACCAAAGACACCGTCTGGCTGAAATTTTCTGTCAGTGATACGGGGGTCGGTATGCCCGCCGGAAAACAGCAGTCGATCTTCGCAGCATTCACGCAAGTCGATGGCTCCACGACTCGGACCTACGGCGGGACCGGCCTCGGATTGACGATTTCTTCTAAGCTGGTCCAGATGATGGGCGGCCAACTTCAACTCGAGAGCGAGCCCGGCAAAGGCAGCCGGTTTTACTTTTCGATTCCGTTCGGCAGGATGTCTCAGCAAAACGATAAGACACCCGTCACACCGACACTCACGGAACTCGACGGTTTGCGAGTCCTGATTGTCGATGACAACGCCACCAATCGCCAGATCCTGGTCCGCACGCTTACAAGTCGGGGAGTCGATGCGGTGGAAGCCGACAGCGGGAAAAACGCTCTGGCCTGCCTCCACGATGCGATGTCCAAGGGTGCCCCGTTTCAATTGATCCTGCTGGATGTGCAAATGCCCGATATGGACGGGTTCACGTTCCTGGAGCAGATCCGCCGCGAGCCGGAACTCGATCGGCCCGCAATCCTCATGCTGAGCTCGCTCGAACGCGGCAAGGACATCGCCCGAGCGCGGGCGCTCGGCGCGGGCGCCTATCTCGTCAAACCGGCGATTTGGAATAAGCTACAGGCCGCGATTGGCGAGGCATTGGCCATTGTTGGCGACAAGAACGCGCAGAGTGAGCGGGTCGTCCCCCGCCAATCGACTCCGGAAACAACCGTTGGTCGCCTGCGGATCCTGGTTGCCGAGGACAATGTCGTCAACCAGATGTTCGCCGTCCGGACGCTGGAAAAAGCGGGCCACGAAGCGATCGTCGCCGGCAACGGGCAAGTGGCGTTGAAACTGCTTCAGAGCGGTCACTTTGATGTGGTCCTCATGGACGTGCAAATGCCGATCATGGATGGATACCAGGCAACCGCCCGCATCCGCGAAAGGGAGCGAGCAACGGGTATGCATCAGCCGATCATCGCCATGACCGCGCATGCCATGAAGGGCGACCACGAATATTGTCTAAAAATGGGGATGGACGGCTACATCTCCAAACCATTTCATGCGCACGAACTCTCCCAGTCGATCGCCGAAGCCCTGGCTGTGCGCAAGTCTCAAAAACATCTCGACGCTGAAGTGAGCGCACCGACTCCGGGTCTCGACAACAAGCCTCTCCTAGGTAACTCGATGCCGCTCGACCCGGATTTCCTTCGAGAACTCTCCGTGATGTTTTTGGAGGATTGCCCGCGATTGATGGCCAGCATCCGCGGGGCGATCGACGACCGGAACGACTCCAATCTAAAACTAGCCGGCCACACTCTCAAAGGATCGGCGGGGGTTTTCAGGGACCAGGCGGCGTTCGATGCGGCGTTCCACATGGAGCGAATCGGCCGCGACGCCGACTGGGGCAATGCCGAGTCCGTCTGGACGTCGTTGACGATCGAGATGAAACGCCTCACCGGAAAACTCTCGGCACTGATCGAGCCCGAAGAACTCGCCACCATCAAAAAATGACTTTCACAAGCGTTCTGCGAAGTATCGGCAAACAGCTTGAAGCGTTTACGCTTGAAGGGATGAATCGCGGAAGTCAACGAGTGGATCATCCGAGGTCGAAGTTGTTTTCAGCAGTAAGCAGCCAAGCTGGACCGAACGAACGCACGAGGCATCCTCGATCTCAGACGTAGCAACTCACGATCTTCGCAGCGTCACGGCGGGGTTGCTCTTGTCTCTACGCCGCAGAACTCGTTTGTCAACACGCGTCCGGTGAAAACGTGTCCGGTGAAAATGCGTGGGACTCTCCTGACGTCGGAGAACTCCGTATCGCCTCACCGGTTCGTCATCCTCGATTTTAGGAGCCGACCTGATCAGCACGATGGTGACTAGCGTACAGACTGCGAAAAACGAGACATTGCAGAGTATTAGGGTCCATGCGAAGTTCATAACCTACCTAACTTGTTTCAAATTTCAAAGCAGTTTGCAATCCATTCAATTCACATCCGTCGACTCTGCCTTTGCGGGCATGCCGGTGTTCGCAAGGTCGGAAACCCACCGGGTCGATCTTGCGCCGACGCCTATCAGAGGGTTTCTTTTCGTCTTGCTGGTTTGAGGGGAAAAGCACGTTCGGTGCCATGGCCAGATCTGAAATCTCGGGATTCTATCGATCCAGACGTAAAGTGCTTGACGGCATGGGCTTACAACACGGAACGGCTTGTGGGTTCCACAGAAAGCCGCGAAACGCGTCCCCCGAAATGCCTCTCCGCGACGACCTGCAAGGCCCACCCTGGTCCCTGAGGGTCAGTCCCGAGTGTCCCACTGGGTGGACATCCGCGTTCCACCAGCGGTCGAACTGCCGAAACGCGGGGCTGGCAAGGCAAATGCTGCCCAGAAATCGTCCGACACCTGCGGCGATTTCCGGGGTTAGACCGCAGGTAGGTCGTGTTCTGTATTTGTGCGCTCGCGAATGGATGCGTCGATGAGAATGGCAAGCGATTCTGCGTTTCCGCAACGGTTCAACGATATTTTCCAATTCTCTTTTTCAGAATCCAACGATACGCCATGAGACAGTTCCAAATGGTTCCTGGGGTGTTGGGAACGTTGATCATTGCCGTGATTGCCAACACGGTCGTTGCTCAGCGAGGAGATTTTTCGACCCGCCGACCCAAGCCATCTCCGATCTCAACGGAGAAGGGATACGTGTTCATCGACGGCGAATACGTTCCGCCACCGTACGAAATCACGTTGATCGACGATGAGATCATCATCAACGGAAGTGCCTTCACAGCCGCCTCATTCGATCTGTCTTCGTATCAACGTCCGGGATTCGGTAGGAAACAGTTCCCCGACACGAACAACGGCCGGCGACGCGACACTCAGCCGGGACGGGGCGACGCGCAGGCGCGGCGGGGCGATGCTCCGGCTGGACGCGACGATGCCCACGACGCGGGATCCGAATCCATGGCCTCACAGTTTGCCATGCGGCAATTGTTCCACGAATTAAAACCCCTCCAAGACGGTGTGATTCTGGTGGTGCGTTCCGGTGCCAGGCCGATGATGCTTTGGCCGATGCAGAGTGGTCACGATCTACTGGAACAACTATTGGCAATTTCGGCAAATCAGGCACGAGAGGTTGAAGTTCCTTACGAAGTCATCGATGAAGCCGATCGCGAAACGTGGCGCCAGTTGACAAGTATCTTTCAACCAACGCCCGCCTTTATCGAGCGTGCATCGCATCAAGTCAATGAACTCAACGAGGATCGCAATCGCATCGACGGAGAACTCGCTTCGCAGCAATGGAGCCAATTTCTGGATTACCCACTTACGATGCTGGCTCTCATTCTAATCGTTATCGGCCTCGGTCATTTAATGGCGAGCGGGCACGCGATTTTCTCCGTTGCGTTAAACCGTCAAGAAACGAGTGAGCTATCTAGAAACGTTATTCGGCTGCTCGTTATTATGACACTCATGTCGGCGATCGATCTGGTCTGGACCGTGATGGCACACCAGAGTGGTTCGATGCGAGAGCTCAATCCGATCGGTAGCATGCTGATTGACGATACATCGCGGCTAATCACATTCAAACTCATCGTCACCGGCGTTTCGATTGGGCTGCTCTTTTGGTTGCGTCGCCTACCATTGACGCGAAAAGCAGCATGGTGGTGCTGCCTGACGATGACTCTGCTGACGGTCCGCTGGTTATCATTTCATTCCATGTTGGTATGATCTTTTGGTCCGGCCGCTGCATGTGATGCACATTGATACGGAGTTCTGGAGAATCGATGCGAAATGGGCTCCGTAGTTGGACGCGTTAGAGTTCAGTGTAACCGTTCACGAGCCGGATTGAGGGTTCAAGCCGCTTTTGCGTTCGATTTGCAATCGGCAGGTTTCCGATACCGTCAAAATGCGTTCAACGAATCGACTGCCTTGTGCACTCTGGGTTCCAAAGCTCAACTTTCGATAGATCACCGCCGGACGAAGTGCTCGCTCTGCAGTGTTAAGCACATCTGATCAAGTCTTTCCGTTTAACCGCGTGGGCATCGCCCCGCGCTGAGTTCGCGAAACGCGGCCCGTTGGGCACGCGGTTATCCAAGTCATGCGGAATGAACTACCCAAACCGGCTTAGAAGATTACGACACGAACCAAAGCGGAGTTATTAACTCCACACGGAACAACCATGGTTGCCAGAGTCCCAATATGAAGCGACAATGGGATCAGGAAATTTGAACCTGACAGTCTCAAGGAGGGAAGTGATGATCGAGTTACCGGATGGGCGGAGTTTATCTGTTGAGCAATTGGAACTGCTCCGCAAAGTCGCTGTGCGAGCAGTCGTTAAGTTGGAAATGACTCAGAAACAGGCAGCAAATTTTGTCGGTGTCAGTGAGAACACGGTGGGACAGTGGTGTGCCGCTTGGCATGACGCAGGAGACAATTCGTTCGAGGTGGAGCCTTCGGGACGCCCGGTCGGTTCAGGCCGCAGTTTGACTCCCGAAGAAGAGCAAAGCGTTCGCGATCAGATTGCAGGATCGTCCCCGACAGATCACGGCATCGCGGCATCGCGTTGGACTCGGCGAACCGTCAGCGAACTCATTCAAAAACTGTGCAGCATCAAACTCTCCGAACAGGGCGTGGGCAATTATCTTCAACGCTGGGGGCTGACTCCGCAAAAGCCAGTCCGGCACGCGAGGGAAGCGGATGCTGAGGAGATCCAGGAGTTTGTCGACGAAAAAATCCCGGAAACAATGGGAAAGGCGGCGAAAGAGGGAGGGAAAGTTCACTTCGTAGATGAAGCTGGCTTCAAAGCGGCCGACCAGATCGGCCGGACCTACGCCCCTTGTGGAGAAACTCCAGTGCTGGAATTTCCGAAAACCCGAATTGCCCAGAATATGATATCGAGTGTCACCCCGGACGGTGATATCGTCTTTGCCGTCTATTCTGGAACGATGAACGCCACTCGATTCATCGACTGGCTGGAGACACTCGTGGGATCAACGGATAAGAAAGTCTTTTTGTTCGTCGATTCTCATCCGGCTCACAAGGCGAAAGCAGTACAGCAGTGGTTGGACGAGCGGGCGGACCAGATTGAGTTAACGTGGTTGCCAAGGTATTCCCCGGAGTACAATCCAGATGAGTTTGTGAACAACGATGTTAAGCAAAACCTGAAGAATGAGCCGCTTCCGGCGAACACTCCAGAGTTTCGCAATACGATCGAGAGGATCATGGATCAGATCGCAAGCATGCCTGATCGAATCAAAGGCTACTTCCAGCAGTCCGAGCTTGCTCGTGAGTTTAGTTAATCAAGACTGTTCCGTGTGGGGTTAATAACCGGTTTTTGAAGTGAGCCGACGGCGCTAGCCGCGGGTATTGCACGGGAAAAACGGCATGAAGAACCCGCGGCTAGCGCCGTCGGCTCACTAAGTCCACGCCATTCGAGCTTGACTGGCGTTTCGCCCGGCCCTTGCAGTGTACCGGTAGTGAAACTCATACACAAATCATCTTTGGACACTTGAGCCATGGAGTGCCGGGATAAAACCGGTTTGGAATAGAGAATGAAAGTTTCTTACGAGGAAGGTCTAACCAACTACTTCGGCCTCCGGCGGAGGTGCGATGAAGGTAACGACGTCGTGCTGAGCGTCCGTGCAGGGGGAAGCGTA
>JBDNIG010000373.1:0-4477 GCA_041688415.1 Rhodopirellula sp.
CAAAATCAACATATCAAGGAATTTTGCAGATTACATTGGTTGAGGATTTAATGCTTCGCTTAACTGGCAATTCCACAATCTCAAAAATTGAAAAAGTGCGAAAACACGGCGTTTTTGAACGGCGGGTTGCCGGTCACACCCGTTTTGAAATTAGTCTCGTCGCGATCGAATCAACCGCTCCCCTGGCCAGTAATGGTTCAGCGGGACGACTAGTTTGCGTATGTTTGGTTTAACTATTCGAGGTAATTTTCTGGAGCGGGACATCCGATCCAGGGTGGCCGGCATCCTGCCGGGGAAGATCCGGCATCCTACCGAAAGGTTTTGCGTATGACGGTGCAGTCCGAAACGTAAGCACCTGTCGCTAAGTTTCATTATTTAATCAGCCGTGGAGCGTTAGCTCACGGTTCACGCGAACCGCACGCGATCGAGAGCGGTTCCGCTTAGGTCGGTATCGATATATGGTCTGTTTCGCACGCTAGGCCCGGAGTGCCGATACAACCAATGCCGGTGGTATCAACCACCGGTTTTCGGTAAACATGCGTCCCCCAGGACTATAGCCGCAAAGCGGCGGCATCTTGTCGCCATGGGCGCCAGCCCATGGACCCGTCTGTCGAACACGCCGAAACTCTCAACGACGACAACCATCGCGTAACGCCCCAAATCCTGCAGTAATAGAATCGACGTCCCAAGGGCCGACACAATCGGAATCTGTGTCGGCCCTTCGGGCCTGGGTTGTGTTTTCAATTGGTTTGCCGGGGGTGACGGCCCCGGCAATTCTTGTGTCGGCCTCCGGCCTAAGCGGGAGGCTCTGGTAAGTATTTCGGCTGATACGGTTTTTGTCGGTTACTTGTGCGTGCGTGCTTATGAAGACGATCGTTGTTGTAACTGTCAACGAACTCGCCGACGATTCGTCGGGCTTCGTCCAGTGGCAGTGGCGTCTTGGGCCGGATGCACTCGGACTTGATCGTGCGGTGGAATCGCTCGATTTTACCATTGCTGTGCGGGTAGTACGGGAATCATGTAGGTCAAGCGACGATAACCATCGAGTGGATGTTCGAAATGGAACTTGATAATGGCATCCTGTTCCCAGTCTTCAAGCCAGTGATCTTTTGGGATCGCACCATTGTGCTCATAGGCGACGGCCGTAGCTGCGGACCCATTTGTAGAATGTCGATTCCTACAAGCCGATCAGGCCAAGAACTTGCTTGTTGCTGACGTCTCAGGCGTTAAATTGCGTCGTTTGGCCATCGTTTGGATTCTCCGTTGTAAGTGCTAATCTCTAACACACGGATTACGCAAGGCGTTCTGCTGAGGCAAAACAGACGACGCCCGCGTTCACGCGGCTCGGTAGCGGACGCCGGATTTGTCGCGGGACGTCGATGCGATCGTGCCCGCGTGCCGCATCACGTAGGCAATCCGCTGGGCGATCCAGCGGGGACAACCGATCGCGGACCCCAGGTCGTGCGTGTTGAATTCGGCACCCGAGAGATTCGTGGGTGGGACGCCGTCAGGGACGACTTCGTCCGGAAGCAATCGCCACAAATCGGCGGGCTCACGCAGTTCGATGGACTCGTGGACCTGGGTTAGCTCGGTGTCTTCGATCACGTAGCCGGGGTCACGGCGTCGACGTGTTTTTGTTTTTCGAACCCAGCGATGTTGATCCACATCGATGATCGGAATTTCCAGAGTCAGACGTGGATGCGGGAAGACATCACGCAAGTAGATCAATTCTTCGAAAAGCTCGTGGGGATGCCCCCGGCGTGGACTCAAGCGGCGTGAAACGGTATCACCGCCACGCGTGTTGCGGCGACAGATGCGGGTGCGATGGATCGACGGTTTGACAATCCGGACATCGTGTCGCTGGAGCAAGTCGAGGGTTTTCCGTCGAATCGCTGATAACGAGGCGCACTGAATCTCGATCAATTCGTCACCCCGGACCACGTCAATCCGGTACGCTCCCATCGCCACTTCGATTTGCTCGGGCGACGCCGCATAGTGGGATTTCAGTTGTTGGTGGAGGGAGGTTTCCACGAGTGGCTTTTAATTGAAAAAGTTAAATTGAAAAGGCTATGGACTTTTGCTTCCTGCCAGACAAGCTGGCCAGGGGAACGTTCCGTTTGGTTGCGACGACGCTAATTGCAAAACGTGCGTTCCTGCCGGACAAGCCGGCGAGGGGACCAAGCGGACGAAAACCGGATAACTATTGCTCGAACGTAGTCCTTGACTATCAAAATTAGCCAAAAGGACCCAGACCATTGCTTCTTACTCGGCTTCACCGAACAAAATAGCTGAAACTGCGTACGGGCAACAAAGTTCGGAGTATTGAAAAAGTTAAACTGAAAACTGAAAAATGCAAATTGCCCACTCATTGCTTTGCATTTTTCAATTCTCATTTTGCAATTTTCAATCGTCCGCGTGTTCACTAACATCCCGTATCGCACGCCGCAATGAATCGCACGCCGCAATGAGTCCCCCACCTTTTTGACGGTCCTCCCCCTTCTCCCCTTCTCCCTTTCTCGCTTATGTCCGCTACCGTCTTGCTCATTTTGGCGGTTGCGGGGGCTGCGGGAGTGATCAGCGGGTTGGCACTCTTTCCAGTACGCCGTTTTGCCGAAGGATTGGGGTTACTCGATCGGCCGGGCGGACACAGCAGCCACACCGTACCGACTCCGCTGGGCGGCGGGATCGGAATTTATCTCGGCGTCGTGGGCGCGGTCTGTCTGGCGGTACTCGCCGCTTGGTGGCTGCGGGATATGAGTGATTCAGCCGCTTGGCAGCAGCGTATGACCCATTGGCGGATGGAGTCGCTGTGGTCGGCCGCGACGACCCATGCAACTGGGGTGTGGTCTCGCGCCGGCGACGTGTTGTGGCTGCTCGCCGCGGGCACGGTGTTGCTGGTGCTGGGGCTCTGGGATGACCGGCGAGGTTTGTCGGTGATCGTGCGATTGGGTGTGCAGATCGGGATCGCCGCCGCGGTTGTGTTCGGTCTAGGAATTGAACTGACGGCGTATTTCCAGGCGGGCTGGTTGACCAGGTTGCTATCGGTGTTGTGGATTGTCGCGGTGATCAATTCGTTCAACATGCTCGACAACATGGATGCACTCTCAGGTGGCATTGCGGCGATCATTGCAGGTGCGATGGCGGTCGTGATGTTGACGACACCGGATCCGGATACCGATCATCCACAATATTTGGTGGCGGCGTTGTTGGCGGTCGTGGCTGGGTCGCTCGTTGGTTTTCTGTTTCACAATCGTCCACCAGCAAAAATTTTCATGGGCGATGGCGGTAGCTACTTCGTGGGTTTCTTGATCGCCGTGTCGATGTTGATGGCGACGTTCGTGGGTGGACCGGCGCCAGACGGATCACTGCGACCGCACGCGGTTCTGGCACCGCTATGCGCGATGGCGGTACCGCTCTACGATATGATGACGGTGTTGTGGATTCGGACGCGCGAGGGCCGCAGCCTCTTTCAAGGCGATCACAGCCACCTGTCGCACCGCCTCGTCGAACTGGGGTTGTCACGCACTGCGGCCGTCGCGACGATTCATTTGATTACCGCAACCTGCGGCCTGTCAGCGGTTTTGATGACGCACGTCGATACCGTGCAAGCGATCATGGTTCTGGGGATTGTGGCCTGCATGTTGACGCTCGTGGCAATTCTGGAATCGACTCGTAGCCGGCGGCAAAAATCGTGAACCGCAATGATCGTAGCAAGAATCGGGATCACAACGTGGATGGCTTGGTTGCAGACTCCGCACACGGGCAAGATGCCTTGGTCGCGATCGGGCTGGGGACGGTGGCGGCGATCACGGTATGGGCCACGTACTACCCCGCCGATGCGACGGAGCTCGAACATGGCAGTGCGTTGGGGATGACGTGTGCGTTGATGTTGTGGGGACTGATTGCGGCGTTGACGATGCGTATCAAGCCAACGATCAACTGGCGGTGTGCTTCCTGGTGGCTGGACGTCTCGGCATTGGGGCTTGCCGCCTGGGTGTTTTTAGCGGCCTGGGTGGCCGGCGGCTCCTTATCGGCGTCACCGCCTGAAGTCGGTGGTGACCTGCGAGCGGCGACGAACGAAGCGTGGTGGTGGATCGCGGCAGCGGTTTTTTTCGTAGTCATCCGGCGATGGATGTCGGACGCCGGTCGCGTTTGCGTGATGTTCGGGTTGCTGCTCGGGCTGGGAACACTCTTGGCGGTGCATACGCTGCACCAGTATTTCATATCGCTGCCGGAGACGATGCGTGAATATCTCCGTGATCCTGACGCCGCCCTCACGAGCGTGGGACTCAATGCACCGGCGGGGTCGGCGGCGCGGATGATCTATGAAAATCGTTTGCGAGACGGTGGTCCATCCGCGACGTTCGCGTTGGCGAATTCGGTGGCGGGGCCACTGGCGATGGTCGCGACGCTCAACGGCGGATGTTTGCTGTGTTTTTTGACAACGTTTCGACGCAACCGTAAAAACACGGCTTGC
>JBDNIG010000374.1:0-23164 GCA_041688415.1 Rhodopirellula sp.
ACCAACCACCCACTCTTGACGCAGCCTCTCAAAGAAATCAAAAATGATGCCGCATGACCTGCGGAATGTGAGATTTCACGTTTCCAGTGAGATCGTGTGCGCTCGGTGACCCACGCCGTGGATGAAATTCGCCGACGAGTGAGCTGATTTCAGACTGCTGCATTTTTAATTTTTCAATTCACACTTTAATTCCTTCAGTGAACCGTGGACCGATCTGAAAGCTTGCCAGCTCCCACCGCGTTGAAATGGGATCTCCCTTTTTGAACGCAAGTGTTCCGGTCGCGCCGAATTTCCCTGTCTGATGGCTGAGTCGGAATCAGCTTTTGGCGACACGTGGCAAAGCTAGCTCGTCAGTGAGTCTAGTTCGAGCATGACAGCGTCAATTGTGGGTCGGGAGCATGGCTCTCGGCTAATACAATCTGCAATTAAACCCCGCCATCCGTCAAAGGGAACCATATCGATATCGGTTTGGCCGGTGATCAGAAAACAAAATGTTTTTCCGAGCGAGTAGATATCGGCGCTGGGGTTCGCGGTGGCTCCCTGGAATTGTTCAGGCGCTGCGTAGCCACGAGTACCCTGGTTCTGCATCGTTTGCAAAGTAACCGCTCGCGTCAAATTCTTGGAAATACCAAAGTCGGCGAGCTTCCAGGACTTGCCAAATCGCAAAATGTTTTGTGGCTTGATGTCACGATGAACCACGTCATTCACGTGCAGTTCCCGAACCGCCGTCGAAATTGCGAGTGCGATTTCCTTTGCTTCGCTCACCATTAGACCCCGCCCTTGCGACTCGCGATCAACATAATCGTACAAGTCACCACCATCGGCCATGTCCGTGACCAACGTCACGTATTCTTCATCCCGGAAAAAGTCTTTGACGTCGGCGATATGTTCGCAATTCAAACGGAGCAATTTCTCATAGATTCGAACCTCTCGTTCCAGTGCTGGTTTGTCAGCGGATCGCATCCGTACACGCTTGAGGAATACCTGCTCGGACGATGCTTCGTGCTGCGCGATGAATGACTCGGCCATTCCACCAGCATCCAATTGCTTGATAAGCACATATTCGCCATGAGTCTTCAGCGGGCTGTCTGATGGCTTAGCCTCTGTCCGGTTCTCGGTCACGTTGGTGGCAGTGCCGCCATCCGCCGGATCGGCAGTCAATATAGCCTCTGCTTCGGTTTTCAATGACTCGCCATCTCGCCGCTCCCGCTCCGTCGTTGGAACAACACGTTTCACGCCCGTTTGAGTCATCTCGTAGCTAAATTCAGTGGCCCCGTATTCATCCTTGCCGATGTGCTTTTGTTGTTCTTTGACGCGGCGGCGACCTTCCATCGCGATCTCGACCGCCCACTGGAGATCCTCGTCCGAAACATCAGCACCTTCATCCGGATAGAGCAGTTTCAATAAGCCACTCACCGTTTTGTTGACCGCATTGGTATCACGACCGCTGAGCGCGTCGCCGTATTTGACTCGGTTTTGCAGGACTGATACGCGACTCTGTTTGCGAAGGTGTGTCCAGCATTCGGACAGGAAATCACTGACCAAGCCAAAGTGATCCGTCAGCATCGACTTGTTGATTTTGGGGACATCCCAGCCTGGAAGAAAAGCATGAATTCGGTCCATGAAAGCCGTGTCGTCACGCATCTCGGGCGGCAATGGTCCGAACAAATGGCCGATCGTCATTTGATGTTCGACATCGACATCGAAGTTGCCAACCAGCACGATTCCGCCATCGGCGCGAATGGATTCTTTGCCGCGACTGAATTCACCAGACTCCATGTAGCCCTTCATGATGTTGACGCCGTCCTTCTGGTCGAATTTGATCCCCGACACTTCATCAAAGCAAACCACGTCGTACTGACAGACCAGGCCACGTTGCCCAGATGCGTTATTGACGAACATTTGGGCTACCGTTGCTTTGCCGCCAGAAATCAATCGTGCGTACGGTGAGACCTGCTGAAACAGGTGGCTCTTTCCGGTGCCGCGTGGCCCAAGCTCGACCATGTTGTAATTACGCTCGACGAACGGAACCATTCGCAGAAAGTGTGCGTTGATCGCGCGCTCGTCAAAGCCCGAGGGTTCCAGGCCGATGCTTCGCAATAAGAACACCTTCCACTGCTGCGTCGTGAAATGCTTTCGTGCGTCCGCCAGTTTTTGCAAAACATCGCGGCTTGAAAGTTGAATTTGACGCAGACTCTTGATCGAGAACGGGCGCAGGGTCGAGCCTTGGGAAACTGCGGCGTCGTAACTGAGAGTGACTTCGGAATAGAAGCCACCCGTCAGCATGCGTTCATTGTCGTTGACGTCCTGGCCCGAAATTCGCACATCGTCCAACTGCAAACTGGGCAAGTACGCGACATAGACATCGTTTCTCGCGTCGAGCTTGGCACTGATCAGGTCAATGATTTTGACGGTGCCCTTTTCCTTGGCACGAGACTTAAAAAGTTCTTCCTCTCCTGCTTTCACCGTCCGCGATTTCAATTGTTTCTGAACGACTTCCAATCCTTCTTCGATCTCGTCCTCGTCCGTGCTGGCGCAGTACCGCCCCAGCATGAACTCGACGACATAGGTTGGGACGGGAAATTGGCGACTGAACGTTCGGACCAGGTCTTTGCGAACGAGATAGCCGTCCAGGGCCTCGGCAGCGATCCGATCAATGTTGTCAAGTTCCATTATCTTTCTTCTCCGCCGACCGTGGTTGATGATTGAGCGAGTGGCTTACCGTCGCAGTCGAGGATCACGACCCAGCAAGCGTGCCCTTCCAAGTCGTCGTCCTCGATGATGACCGAGCATCGATTCTTGTCCCCAAAGGGTTTTAACTGGACGACTTCGCTTGTTTCTGGATTTCCCGCATGAGTACGAATATCGAGCTGAGCACCGTCAGGGATCGAGCCCAGTCTTACGGTGCACCGCATTTGTTTCCATTGAATATCTTCGATCAAATCGCCAGAACGTCTCACTGCGTTATCGTTCGTTTTCGTAGAGCCAGTTGCCTGGATCACCAACGACATGGTCAAACATTCCTGAAGCGTTAAACCGCCGTGAGCGTATTGAACATTTTTGCGATAGCACGATATTCCGCTGGCCAACGCAAACTCGTGGGTTGGATTCCAGAACCAGGGGAACATTCTTTCATCTGACACACATCCCGGCTTGAGTGATGCACAGCGTCCCCATTTGTTCTCCGAAAGCGATGGGCTGAGCTTGGTGTCCGGTAGACCACCCGGCATCAGCAACCAACCATGATCGGTCACGACACGCACCTGCTGCCATCCCGCGCCAAGCAATTGAGTAATCCGTGAAACCACTTCCCCCAATAGATTGTCAACTTGTTTGGCCAACTTCCATCCACGATCGTGACCCGCATGATCGATGTCGCCGAATTCACACCAAGCTTTTCCACTGGAGTCACCGGTCTCGGACTTGCTGAGCTTTTGCCATCCGTTCTGCTCCAGCAGTTTTTGAAACTGATATCCACCAGAAAGCGACTTGCCGTCTGACGATTCACTCGCCCTCACATCGGGATTGAAGTCAACATTGCATTCGCCTCCCGTGATCAGCATCGCCACCGGTGTGACCGAAGGCTTGGCCGTCGCAGTCACCGAGGGTAGCGCTGCCCAGCGAGTACTGGTTTCGAATTGCAAGCCAGCATGAGTGAGTCGCTCACGCAGTCGCTGAGCCAAGTCGAACCGCAAACCGTCCACAAATAGGAAGCACGTCCCGTTGTCATGCTCACTTGACCGAAGTGTTGCGAGCGTGCCGCCGGGGTAGCCTTCGATGCTTACCGTTTGCTGTAAGTGAAATGCGGCGTCGGTAGCCCACGGTGCGTAGATCGCTGAGATTGCCGCCGTAACCGCTTGGACATCTGCGTCTGACGCAACGTGTTCCAGGGACCGGAGCATCGCGTCATCAGCCTGCCAGCCGCTCGATCGATACGCTGCCGCCATGTCCGCCGCAGTACCGGCGGCGAGACTGTCGGCAGTGACCGCAGCCAAGCGTGCGAGTTGTTGTAACGACATCGCCAACGGCGACATCCCAAGCTCAGCCCAAACCTCATCGCGACGCGCCGCGTGAGCCGCCTCCAAGGTTGCGATTTCCTCGCGTGCGTCCTCGGGCGTCGATTGTGATAGCGTGTTCAAACTCGATCGAAGATCGTCTTCTTGCGCGTCGTTCCATTGTGGCCAACCACCAAAGTCAGGAAACAGTGTGCTCGCGGTCGGTAAACTCGTCTTTCGGATTTGGTCGGGAATCCGAGGGTATTTGTGAGGCGCCTCGGCAAACCTTTGCCACACGCTATCCCAAGGCGCCGCCCGTTCGGCCAGTCGAGTTGCCGCCTCAAGCTCACCATCTTGGGATGGGTCGAACCGAAACTGTGACTTGCAAAGTTCAACGAACGCATTCCAGGCGTTGGTATCGTACTGCTCGCGAAAGACGACCGAGTCATTCAACCACAACAGCAATTCACGAATCGGATCGCCGTCGGTGAGCAGTTTGTAGAAATAGTCTTTTATCAGTGGCTTATCCCGCAGCAGATCAATTCGTTTGTCCAACAACCGAAACAGTGACAATCGCATTGCCGTCTTGGCCTCATTATCGCCCGCCACATCCAAACCGAGTCCACCCTGGTTGGAACCTAGGAACGAGGCAATCGTCCAGTCCTTGCTGTTCACCTGTGACCAGATGGCACCCCGGTATTGCAGTTCAGCAAGTGGTTTGAGTCGCTCGGGGCATTCCGTGACCGCTCGCAGATCTTGCCGACGCACGCCGGGCAGATACAAGATCGGAATTATCCCGGCAGGAACTTTGATGCCGTCATATCGATCCGCGATCACCATTCGCAGCCAAATGGCGGGACCAGTTCGCGAGACGGGATCAAAGTCGCCAAGCACGCACAGTTCAGGCATTTCGCCTTGCAATCGGCTAACGACCGGTTCCCATTGACGATCACCGTCAGGCCACAGGATGCAGGCCGGAGCCACCTCGACATTCGAGTTATAGACCGCTGCGCCACGAACCGATTTGATCAGTGCGTCAGCGATCGAGACAATGGCTGGTCCCGTCTTTTCATTCGATGAATCAGACAAGTTGATAGATCCTCCGTAGTTCGGTCACGGCGTCTTCTTTCTTTCGCTTGCCCAAACCAACCGCCTTCATATCCACAGATTCATCCGACATTCGATCTAGGAACTGCGTCAAGTCGGCCCGAACCGGTTCGGGCACATCGCCATTGAATCCAGGGTCCACGATGGCGAGCAAGCGAAAAACGTCTAGCTTGTGCTTTTTGATGTCCCGAGAATCAACGTTTTCACCTGCCGCTTTGCGATCTGTCAAATCGATCCACGCTCGGGCTTTCAGGGGAATCAGATACTCCGCTCCAACGATCGAAACCCCATCGAGAATTTGCTTTCCGCTGATCAGAAATCCGTAGTAGGTATCGTCGAGCAAGATTGCAGACAGGCTGCGGATCGAACCATCCATTGGGATCGGTGTGAGATGGCTTTCACCAATCGGTTCCAGTAACTCCGGTGATCGGCAGAACAATTCCAACATGAAGGGAAAGTTATCCGCCTTCGGTTTCTTAAACCGATAAAACTGTTTTTCACCAGTCGCTTTTTCCTGCGTCTCATATTCACCATCGCGTACGAACTGCCAAAACGCTTCGGCGAACGGTGCATCCAGGTTTTCGATGCACAGAACAATGTCGAGGTCTTTGGTAGCTCGAAACGGAATGCCGACGCTTTCCATGACGATCGAACAAGCCGTCCCTCCGATCATGACGTAGTGATCTGTGAAGTCAGTAAAATGGGTTCGGAAGCGATCGAGTCCTTCTACCATTGAATCGTCTCCATCATTTCCTCGATCGCTTGCAGCACCCGTTCGTTCTGTTCATCTCGGAGTGACAAGAACAGCGAGAACGGATCGCAAATGCCATCGACTGCGAACAGAGCGGGATCGTATCCCCACATCTCCAGTTCGATCGCGTCTTCGCTTTCGACCGAAGTTAGCTTCACATCATCACGGCCTCGGATCTCCGTCCACTGGTCGCTGGTCACGGCGATACTCGCCACCAGTGGTTTCGCAAGCATCGACCGCGATGCGAGCGCCGTCAGGCCCGCCAGCGTCCCCGTGACCGAACCTTTTTTCTCAGTCGTTATCATCTGCCGATAACGAACCGGCATGTCCATGAATGGGAGGCACCGGTTCCATAATGCGTGTCGATCGCCGTCAAAAACCAGCGTGCGGGCTCGCCCGACGGTTTCGACCACGCCGACTTCCGTCGACAGCAACTCGTTGAGTGCTCGGGACGCCGTCATTTTTGAGTACCCCAAGCGCTCGGCCAGGGCGACCGCGTCGTAAGGTGGTGGATCGGACTCCGTCAGCAACAGAATCACGGACGCCTGGGTCGCTGGGCTGAAGCGAACGACCGGTTCACGCATCCTGCGGTAGTGCTCGCGAAGGTCCATTCCCAGCATCGGCAGGTACATCTGGTTGCCGGGCACGATGAACGGCAGCTTTTGCTCAATCAGTCGGAGTCGTTCGTCCGACGTGGTCGTCTCGCAGACGTAGATGACGATCGGGCTGGAGCCACCTGAGTCCGCTGCTTCGGAGGCCCGCCATTTGGCCTCAACTTGATCGATGTGCTTGCGGACGGTGGCGGCCGTTTGGCCCCCCTCGTTGTCCACCATTAGGAGGCAGGGATTCCCCATGATCGCAGCATCGTAAAACGTATATCCATCCCGTAGAAAAAGCGGCAATTTCGATGCTTCCGTCCAGATTTTGGGTACGACGCTCGCGCCGAGCGTTTCGCGGATGTACTGGACAAGTTGTTCTTTGGATGTCGCCATAGACCGAAAGATAACACAATCACCGCACGGTAACAGACCCCGTGTTACCGTGAGGCGTTGACGTTACCTAACGAGTGTCCCTAGGTTTTGTCGGTTTTCGGCGGGGGCGGGCTGGTCGGGCGAACAACTAGCGCCGGCGTTACCGGGGCCGGTGGGTTAGCAGCCGCCTTAGCCTTTCGAGTAGGCGATACCCGAGGAGGAACTACCTGCGGAGGCAGTACCTTCGGCAGTGGTCTTGGCTTCATGCTTCCCATTACTTTCTATCTCCGGATTTCGGTGGTGGTGGACTGGTTGGGCGGTCAATGTTTGTCGGACGTTCAGGTGGGTCGCCATTTGCCGAGTAGAGATCCTTATCGATTTCAGGTGCAGGGCCATTGTCACCACGGACAAAATCTTCTTTCGATGGCACGTTGGACGGAGAAGGTTCAGGCATCGGCTGGCACATCGGACTTGTCCCCCTCGGGTGTTGATTCATCGTCGTCGTTCGACTGGTTGTATTGTAGCATCGCCTCGGAAGTGGCGTGGATATCTGTCGCCAGTTGCATGATCTCGCCGAACTCTCTTTCGAATTCGACAATCGTCACATCAGCAGCTCGAACGATCATGCGTTCGATCCCCAACAGTGGAATGCGTGTATTGTCAGGCAGAATCCACTCTGCTTTTTCCAAAATGATGTGACCTCCACCCGGCTGTTCTGGCCATTCTTTCGGCCAGCCGAACAGTCGACGCCCATCTTCAAAATGAAGGTAGACAAATCGTTCGGTTTGCTGAAACGCGCTGAACCATTCCGAAGGATACGATGTCCGCTTGGTGATTGAGTTGGGCAAGAACTGATGGAACCGGCTTCCGTTAGCAAACCAAGCGAATGCAAAGCCGAGAGAAATAGCGATGACAACCTTTCAGACAAATGCGTTCTCAAAGCTCCACGTTCCAACAGTGATTCCAGTGGCATCGCCAAACATGACGAGAGCGACTTCAACGAAATAGGCGATGGCATCAACGAACAGCGTGAAGATCAATGCTTGGATCACACGCTCAAAGGACGACGCCTTCAGATGAGCCGTCAAGCCGTAAAACACCCACGCGGTTACGAATCCTGGCAGAAGCCGGAAGATCGCATCGACGATTTCAGAACTGGGGATTCCGGTCATAATGTTGTCGCACCTCCGACTACCCACACGCAAAATCAACCGGCGGGCATCTGCTGTTGTGATGACTGAAATGTATTATCGACTAAGCTTGCCCGGTGATCAGTGGAACAAGCATTGTTTCGACTTCGTGCAGAAATTCCTTCAATCCGTTGTCGCGCCCACGCGAGCGAAGGACTTCCAAATCGGTTTCCCTCCAACATATCCTTTCTCGTTCGCCATCACCCGAAGTCAGGGCAATTAAAACCCGTTTGGGGCTCTTGATCGCCTGGTTATTGTTCGTCGCGGTCAGTCGGTGCGAGTGGGTGCGGGGATCGAAACCGAGACGCTGACGTTCCTTCGCCAATGACTCTTTTTCCGCATTATCGACCGGGTCAAAACCGGCAATCACCCAGGATTCTCGCTCAGGGTTCGCCAAGCCAATCACTACCGGCAAGTCGGTCGTTACAGTTTGCACCTGTTGTAACCCTAGTCCGCGTTGCCGGGCATTTTTGTCGGCGTCTCGAATCAAAACGACTGCGGAGACGTCCTGACAGAGTCGTTTTGCGACCGCAATCGCGATTCTCGCCTGCCTCGCATCCTGCTCGCCGGGTTTCTCTCCGAAAAAACCTTGTGGCCGGATTCCGAAATGGCGAGCAAAAACAGAGAGGTTTTGCCAAGTCAACCGCCGAATACCCTCGGGCAAAACACCACTTCCGATCCATTTTCGTTGCCATTGAATTCCGTCCACATCGCTCCATTCGACTTTTTCGATTAAAACTCGGTCGACGAGGTCCGCAGCAATCCGTTGATCGGCTTCGGCCTCACCGATTAAGATCCAGCTACCGCTCAAGTTCAACTCCGAGTTCGGATGCCACTCTCACTTGATTTGATCCTTCAGCAATCCAGGACTCTCCGATCATCGTCCAGTATTCACCCGGAGTCATCTCCTCTTTCCACCGATCAAACTCAGGGTGATCAGTCATCTTGCCGAAGATGCTGTGTCCACTGGCATCCGAAGTCACCAATCGAACCTGCGAACCCGATACCGTATCGAGCATGAAGGGTGAGTGAGCGGTCGCGACGATTTGCAGGTTCGGATTCGCGTGCAGAACGGTATCGAGCACTTTCAAAAGGGCTCGTTGAGCACTCGGGTGCAAACCATGCTCGGTGTCATCCATCAGCAGGATTTGGGGCTGAGACGGACCCGACAACACTGTCATCAAACCGAGCAGCATCAGTGTGCCTTCACTGACGCCGTGGGCCGACACGTCTTTGGCATTGTCAAAATCGAATAGGAGGCCTTCTCCTTGAAAGCTCTGAGTCCGTCGATGCGTCATCGATTCGTTTCCGACACGGATCAGTTCTTTTTCGCTTCGCCGTACCGCTTGCTTGCGGATTTTGATCCGTTTTAAGTGCGGCACAAACTCACGCATCCGTTGCTCAAGCTCGTCGAACCCGTCCCGGTCAGTCAACAGCATGTACGCCAAAACCGTTGCCAGCCCCTCACCATCAAACTCAACTCTTGGTGGCTCGCGATCCGAGTAAGATGCCTTGGCGAGTTTGGAGGCATTCAGGTGCAAGAAAACCAAGGACCGTGCAGCAGCAAGAGCATTACGGCGTTCATCGTTGTCATGTGGAGTTATATCGAACTGCCAGATCCCATGTCCCAGGAACTCGTGTCCCTTCGGAGGATAGCCATCGGGAGGTGTCGCCGTGATGCCAAAGTCTCCGCTGGACGCTTCGCACTGCAACGAGAGATCACCCACACCGCCTCGCGTATAGATCCAATCACAGTGACGCTCGTAACCGAAAACCTTCTTCGGGTCTCCCGTCGCAGCGCGAACTGCCAAGTGCAACGCTTCGAGCAGCGTCGTCTTTCCGGCAGCATTCCCACCAACGACGAGTGTCAGTCGCTCCAACTCAATCGTTTGATCGCGGATGTTCTTGAAATTCTGAATGTGTATTTTATTGATCATGGTTTGCTTACTGTAGTTGATAGATGATTTGCCACGAATCACACTTAAGGAAAGGTTTTGCCACGAATAACACGAATCTCCACGAATAAGAACCATCACACTTTATTCGTGTCAATTCGTGCGATTCGTGGCAAAAAATATTCAGCCCTCACCTCGGGCGGATTTCTTATCGGCCAGGGTGAGGTGGTGGTCGTTGATTCGATCGGCTACTTTGCCGCCGTATTCGGGGCCGAGGTGGTACCAGGGGGCGGACTCGACGTCTTTGCCTCGGTCTTTTTTCCAGTGCAGGCTGCCGGGTTTGTCCCGTAACACCCCTGCTCCTTTTTTCTTGATGTCACCGACCATCATCCAGGGCCGGATGTTGAGGCGGACACCGTCGTTGAGGTCCGGGTTCCATCCGATGGGTTGTTCTTCGATCGGTTTCCAGCGGACGAAGATGTCGTGGGGCGATTCGCCCAGCAAGATCTTTTCGAGCAGAGCTTTCAGTCGCAACGCTGCGGCCAGTTTCTCTTCGTGTCCGTCGGCGGATGACGATCTCTGCTGCCTAATCCAGTCGTTCATGTACGAGAAGACGAGCGTTTTGAGAGTTTTGTTATCGAGCTTGTGGTAGTTGACCAGCACCGAGAACCCGTCCTTGAGTCCGTCCCAAATGTGCCAGATGAAAGGGCGGTTATGAAACAGTTTGCAGTGCTGGGTGAAAAACTTGTCACGGAGCCAGGACTCCAGCGTCTTGCCGGTATGACCTGCCGCTTCCAGCAAGCTGTCTCGCCATGCAGGAAAACTATCGGACAGCGACGGTTGCCAATCACGTCGCCATAAGTCAACTGTCAACGGATCGTTCTCATCGGCGGCGTCCAGCTTATCGCGGAAGACCTGTTCCTGGGCACGCCCCTCCTCGTAGGAATGGTGCAGGAAATTGAGCAGTCGATCTACTGTGGGTTGTTCGCTGCCAACGGCAGGAATGCAAACGATTCCGTCGTCATCGGTTAAGTCGTTGAGTTTACTGGTTCGCTCGATCCAAGCCCGTGCGTCGGTGGCCAGTTCCATTTCGCGATCCAACTCAGCAGGCCAGCGATAACCGAGAAGGCGAGCGGTGGCCACTTGCAAAGCATGGGTGCTGCTAGCCGGATGGCCGTGGAATATCCATTGCGTCGGATCGTCTGAGTAGGGTTCCGGAAGTCCGAGCGGGTATTTTTCGGCAGCGACTTGTTGCCAGTGTGCTAGGTCGAACGGGACTTGCAAAATGGTTTTTACTTCGACCGCAAGTTTTTGATTTACTTTACGCACTTCCTTAACGAGTGTGCCTGATTCACAAAAAGCCCACAGTGCTTCTACCGACTCACTGCTTTGCATATTGGGAACGATGGCTGTGCACTTACTCGCATATCGTTCCCCCGTATAAATCGTGGCTGGCAAATCTGCCATTAGACTAATGACGACTCCACGTTTTCCCCAGTTTGGCTTACCTCTTCGCCAGTTTTGAGCCGCGTGATTCAGGTGCTTTACACTCTCGGCAAACTCATGCATCACCCCCTTCTCTTCTTCCCATAAAATGATCTCTTCCCTGCCATCAAATAGAGTGTGACTGGACGGCGTTGTCTGGTGAAGTTCCCACACATTTCGAGAGTCTCGTGGACATTCCCAAAGACTCCGTACAAAACGCGAGCGGTCACCAGCGTAACACCCGGCTAGCGCAGAGGATTGGTCCTCCAGGGGCGGGGCATCGGATTTTTCTGCGAATACTATTGCGTGGTTTGGATTAGAAAGCTGGCCTTCTTGTTGAACACATGACAAAGATTGTGATCGCAACAAACCCGCCTTGTCTGTTGGAGTAACTTCTTCGGATACGTCGATACCAATTATTCTGCTTAGCGAATCAGTTCTGATCAAAGGCTGCTCATTTATTTCAGGCGGCAATCGTTGAATCGAGAAAAGCTGTACGTTGAAATCCCACATTGGCGTGCTGAAGCCCTTTGCGCCAAGCCTGGCAACGGTATTCCATGTATAACGAGTCAGGAGCAGTTTCCGGAAATCTGCATATCGCTTGAGGAACAACCAGTTCTGAGGAATGACAACGCTACAGATGCCTCCATCATCACAAAACATGAGGATTCGCTGCAAAAAAACGGTGGCCAAATCGGGCTTAGCCGCTGCGTAGTTCTTTTCGCAATGCTCAGCAAGTCGCTTGTCTTGTTTTCCCAGCGACAGATATGGCACGTTTGTGCAGACCAACGAATAGCGACTTGATAACAGTAGAGCCGCCTTAGAAAGACCGTGGGCAATGACGACTGCTTCTTTCGACTCATCGGAACTTTCCGCCTTCAGTGCCTCCTCCATCGCTGGCGCCAATTCATCCCATTTTACAACTTTCGCCGCCATATTCGTCGCCGGATTCAAAAGACTTCCCAAGACGGGCGCATCCTTGAACTCGTCGTACATCCAGTCGAGTGCAATCCTAAGTTGTGTGTCGTCTTTGGCAAGAGCTTTCCATTCGTCTTTGGATGCGCTGACGCTCAGACCACAGCAGGCGACGTTCAAATCGGGCAGCACTCGGTAACCACCGGCGTCGGGGAATCGCCAGGCGGCCAACGCCAAAGCAAACGCGGCCAACTCGACACAACGTTTGTCGATCTCCAAGCCGTGCAGGTTCTCGCTCAGCACGCGATCGACCGCTTCGGTTGCTGACAAACCTTCCAGCTCCATTCGCATCGGAGCCAGCATCAACAACGTGGCCACCAGGAAGTGACCGCTGCCGCAACAGGGGTCAAGGGTTTTGAGTTCCGATAACGCGGCGGGCCACGCGTCGAAGGCTCCGGCGGCGGGCGTCCAAGGGGAAAGCTGGGAGTCGGGAGGCGGAAGGTGGGAGTCGGGTTGTTGGTTAGTTCGGACGAAACGCAGGTATTCGAGCGGGACGCCGGGCAGGGAAGCTTTGTCGCGTAACTCTTGTTCGCTGTCGGCTGTGCGGAGGTCTTCCTCGGTCAAACGACGGGCAGCCCACCATGCTCCTAGTGAGTTGTCCAACAGAAAACTCACCATGTAAGGCTCAGTGAATAACTGCGTCACCGCAGGGAGTTCCCGCGCACCGATCTTTACTTCACTTTCGTTGATCTGTTTCTTCGCATCCGCCTGCCAGAATTGATACACCCAGCCGAGTGAATCCGAGGCGGCGAACACTTCGTCGTCCAAATCCGCGAGCAGCTTTTCCAGTTGCTGTTGTTTCTCGGGCGGCAGCGACAACGAAAAGACGGGCGAATCGAGACGGAAGATTTGTGGCAACATTTTTGACGCGAACCGAGAGGCGAGTTCCCAGCCGTTACTCGCTCCCTCATCGGCGGCTAAGTCATTGCAGTCTTCGATGCTGACCGCGACCGGATCGTCGGGGTCGGGGTACATCAGTAGTCCGTTTTCGGCTAAGAACCGTGCGAACAGCATCCGGTGCCAGTGTTCGTAGGCGATCTCTTCGACCAACCGATCGACCGACTGCGTCTTTTTCTCCGCATGACGCTCATCGCCGAGTTGCCGACCATGAATCCGCAACCGTCGCCGCAGATCTCTTTCGTCCTCAGTCAGGTGATCATCCGGCTTGGCGCGCGCCACGCCCAATTGCTCACAAGCCGCCCGCGCCGCATCCTCGGCGACTTCACGAGCCTTCTTGACCGCGTTTTCAAGCTTATTGCGGAGCGTCTTGTCGAGTGGACGGAGGTTGTAGTTGGACATGTTGTTGTAGTGGGTGGTGTTCGCCACGAATAAACACGAATGAAGGGCAATGATTCCTATTCGTGAAGATTCGTGCTATTCGTGGCAAACTCTTGTTTCAGGGTGTTTTTCTACGCCACGAATCTCACGAATAAACACGAATGAAGGGCAATGGTTCCTATTCGTGAAGATTCGTGCTATTCGTGGCAAACTCTTGTTTCAGGGTGTTTTTCTACGCCACGAATCTCACGAATAAACACGAATAAAGGGCAATGGTTCCTATTCGTGAAGATTCGTGCTATTCGTGGCAAACTCTTTTTCAGGGTGTTTTTCTACGCCACGAATCTCACGAATAAACACGAATAAAGAGCGATGGTTCTTATTCGTGAAGATTCGTGCTATTCGTGGCAAACTCTTGTTTCAGGTGCTATTCGTGGCAACCTCTTTCGGTGATTTAGCGCACGATGCGTTCGTATTGCAGCTTGCCGTGTTGGCCGAAGTTGACGAGCAAGCCGAGACGCAGGCCAGTCGCTTTAAGGTAATTGATCATCTGGGCGCGGAATTTGTCATTCAAATCAGATGTGCCTTTGATCTCCAGAATGATTTGATCAAAACAGACGAAGTCGGGGATGTAAACAGACTTCAGCGTTCGTGTCTTGAATTTCAGCGAAAGTTGCTTCTGTGGGACGAAGGGGATCTTGCGATCGAAAAACTCGTATTGCAAGCACTCCTGGTAGACCGCCTCCAAGAATCCAGATCCCATCTCGTTGTAAACCTCCATGCAAGCACCAACGATCTTGTAACTTTCTTCTTTCAACATAATCTCGGGCATGTTCTTCTCCAGGGCTGACTGAGGGGGCCACGAACAGCATGAATGAGAAGGGACATCCCTATTCGCGAAGATTCGTGTTATTCGTGGCGAACTCTTTATCCTGGGCACATTTTAACGCCACGAATCTCATGAATCGACACGAATGAAAAGTGATGGTCTCTATTCGTGAAGATTCGTGTTATTCGTGGCAAAAAACAGATGACTCCTATTTCGGAACCACGGGCCCCTTCTCCACCTCCGCTCGCAGCAACGCGCCAATCTCCGCTAACCATTGCTCTACCGCATTCAAATCCGAAAGCGTTCTTCGTGGCAGATCCACAATCTGTGTCTTGGGTTCAATGAACTTTGCTGCGGTTTCGCGGACGCGATCGAAACGGCCAGACAACGCGTCAATGCGGTCGTCCCAACTGCTGACCGGGTAGGACTGGATGGCTGCTACCAGTTCATCCTGGGTGCCGATCTTCAGCGGGGCAATTTCGCTGATATCGCACTGATCGCGGATGGTTTTCCGCTGGTCTTCGCCAAGCTGTCCGAAAGAGGCGTCCGAGTTGAGTTCCTGTTCCCCCGCCTGCATACGCTCGACATACGCAGCGTGCTTGGTGGACAACTCCTTGCGAAGCGTCTCTTCGACCGTCTTGACCAACGGTGTGATCGGATCGGGATCAGCCAACAAAAGCCGTTGTTCGGCAATCGAATCGGCTTGCTTCCTGGCATCGGCAATCGCATCCATGTTACCGGCGTGCGTGAGAAGACGCTGGAGCTGTTGCCAGACGGGCCAACGCTCACTGATCTGCTTAGCCGTCAATCGCCACTGGTCCACCAGAGCTTTGATCTTGTCCGCGTACGACAGGATCACGAGCAGTTGTTCGTTGCCACCGGCGAGCCGAATTTCATCAATGACGTCTCGCGACGGTGTTTCCGGTCGTGGAGCGTCGCCACCGGCTGAAGCGGCCAGATCGGTCAATTGTGCGATGAGTCCGGGGACCGCCGATAACTCTTCGTTTGACTTGCAGCTGATGTCAAGCTTTTGGAAGACCCTGCGTATTTGAATCCGTTGCGGTGTCGTAATCGTCGCAGACTCGATCTTCAGCATGACTTTGCCGATGCCCTTGCGATCGAGTTCTCGCGGATCGACGACGGCACCGCGATCATCGATCGCGCGAAGCGTGCCCGAAATTAGCATCGCAGCAATGGCACCGTCGATCACGTCCCGGTCCCAGCCGTAGGGGGCATCGCCAAATCGAGTTCGCAAGTCGGCCCCTTTCTTTCCAGCGGCGATGGCACCAGCGATTGCCTTGCAAACAGGGTGTTTGTCGACCTCGTCATCGTGCCCGACGGCTTTCATTGCATCGGGGGCACCGTCTTTCGCGTTTTTGTAAACCTTGTCCCAACCGACGGAGTCGCCGATCGAGAAATCTCGATACAAACGAGCCAGAGAGTTGTTGGCGCCCTCGAGGACCATCTCTTGCAGGTTGTTGCCCAGCACCTCGCTACCGCCACCCTGCATGACACGGGCACCATGGAACGATTCGTCTAGCAGTTGTTTGATTTTCTCCTCGGAGGTCGCTCGGGTAGTTTCCATCGCGGATCGTGCTTCGATGCCGTCGGGTGACGTGGGCACACCCTTGTTGCTGAGCGTCGCCGTGGCAGCTTTGAAGTCAATCAGATGATGCCGCAAATCGTCGGCCGATCGTTTGGGCAAAAACACAAACAGCGTAGGCGAATGGCTCCCCGCTTGGCGTGCATCCACCTGCACCGTGGAGAGATCGACGGACCATTCGTCTCGAATCCAAATCGTGACTTGTTTGTTCGCGTCTGGGGGAAGCTGGGAATCGAAACAAGGATAAAGCGAACGGGAAACGTTCGAGACGCCTTGACTGATCGCTTTCTTGGCGACTAATTCGCCGTATCGTGATCGAATGCGGTTGTCGCGTTCCGCGTCGACGCGATGCGCTTCATTGGCGAGCAAATTACGTTGGTTTAAAAACTCGTCTGTCCAGGCGGCGCTCTCCTCGGTTTGAATGCGGTACTGATCTCCGACCTTGATCAGCAACTCGCACTTGTCCATCAATGCGGGCAGTTTGTTTCGCAGTTCGCTGCTTCCCGCATGCAGATCAGTGACCATCAGGTCGGCAATGGTGTCAGCGGTTGCCTTGATGCCCAGCTCGTCATTGCTGGCGGAAATCTTATTGATCAAGAAGACGAGGCCGCAGGCGCGCGCGAGCAACTGCTCGTCTGCGGAGCCTTCAATCCAGCTCATTGTTTTCTCGTGAACCTTCCGAGGCAAGATGCGAGCTTGAAGCAGTTTGTCGGCAGAATCGAAGTACAAGTAGTCGGCGGGAACGACGTGGGGCACCGCTTTGTCGAGGTTCGTTTGGATTACCTTGTGAGCCATGCTCAGTTGGTTACGAAGCTGGCTATCGGTGCCTGTTTGATCGAGCACCCGAAGGGCTTCCTCCCAAAACCGACGCCGAACGGGCAGGATAGGATAATCCGCCGCGAAGATTTTCTTGTCACTGGTGCGATGGGCGAGCGGCGTTCCCTGAAGCTGGCGGGAGATTTCGCCGAGGTTGGTTTCGAGTTTGGCTTCCAATTCAGAGACGACGCTGGGTTTCTTGGCCAGCACGACTTGCCGAATGACCGCCTCAACATCGGAATCCGACAACTCGATCCGGGTCGTGAATCTGCCTTCGAGTTTCTTGAGGTTCGCTGTCCCCGTGACGGCGGTCTGCCCCGTACCAACAACCATCAGTTTGCCACCGATGCGTTTACAACACGCCTCGATCATCTCCTGGACCTCGATCGAGCGATCCGAGTTGCTGCCGATAAATTGCTGGACTTCATCGAGGACGACCAACGTGAGTGGGAACTTGCCGTCCTTCGTCAATGCGTCCTTGATCGCTTTGATCATCTGGTCATTGCTGACGTCGGCCAGGTGTGGATACGAGTTATTGAGCGTTTCAACACACGCCTGGGTGCTTGCGAACAGGTTGGGTTTGATGGCAACCAACGCCTCATGAAGACCTTCGGCAACGTAAAAATTGTCCAGTTCTTCTTGCCAGTCGAATCCGTTCTTTTCGACGTGTGCTTGGACCTCGTCGAGAATGCCTTCGTCGCGAAGCCAAAGGATGAAACGAGCCACGGAGTACTGCTGCGGTAAACCAACGGATTTGAAGATGATCTCCAGCAGTGCTAAACGAACGCTGCCCGACGCACCGCTGCCGAGAGTTCCCGACGCGGCATGTAATCCCCCCTCGCGACGCCCCGCGTTAGAAAGCTCGGTTAGGTGGTCTTGAATCGACTCGGGTAGATTTGCAATTCCGCGTGCGGTGTTCCCATCCGAAAAGGCGGTGTCGATCCAGAGGGCACGCAGCATCTTGACCATGTGCGACTTACCCGAACCAAAAAATCCACTGACCCAAACGCCCGGTTGCTCCGGTTTGCTAATGTTCTTGAGATAGGTTTCAAGAATGTCCTCGATGCCTTTCTCGTACTGACCATCGCAGACAAACGTCTTCAGTTCGTACCGTAGCACGTGCAACGAGCTAGCGTCGCGGATGTCATCGTTCACATTGGCAACGCCCTGATTCTCAAGCTTGCGATCTTGCGGCGGCGTCGCGTAGATGTCCTGGTTCAGCATGATGCGGCTTCAATTCAAACGAAGTGTGAAAGCGATGATGGTAGTGATTGCAAAAAAGCTACATTGATCGGGAAACCCCATTGGCTCCCGAGCCCAATTACTGATCTGGCGTGATAGGAACGGCTAGGTATTCCCATCCGTCGTAGGCATCGAGCAGCCGATAGTTGTTGTCTTCGTAGCTGCCAGGAAAAAACACGACCATGCGACCGGGGACGAGTGGTGCCAACCGGTTGACAACTGCTTTGACTTTCAGGAAGCCAAACAGAGACCCAACGCCAGAAATTGCGACGACATCATCACCACCGACCCGTTGTTCTTCACAGTACGCTTCAAACTTGACTGCGATGAAGTCTTCGAGTTTGGGTAACAGAGTTGTCAACTTTTCAGGTGAATGCAGATAACTCTTGGCGTATCGCTGGGACGCCATCCACTCGGGGAAGATGTCTGTCAGGTCGAACAACACCCAATCGTGATTGGCGCGGTGCGTGACGGTCTCGAACTCATCGAGCCGCAGACGCAGACGCAACTCGTTGTATTCCGGGTAGACGCAGAAGATAACACGTTGGGCCGGTGCAGTGTCGTCTCTCCATGGCACGGCGATGTGCCGGGAGTAGTTCTCGACCAAGCGGCTAATTTTATTCATCTGTCTCTCCGCCACTCAATTCATTGTTGATCAGCAGCCTGGGGAATTCGACCTCGACAATGGAACCAATTCGCTTGAAATTAACCCATCCCCGTGCGCCTGCCGCCTCGGCCAGGTGCATTGCTTGGCCAGTCGAGCAGCCCAGCAGCTTGACATATTCTGACTCGAACATCAGTTCGCCACGATCACCTCGGACGAAACCCAGCAGCAATGCAAACGTGACCGCAGCAGGATCGGCGTGAAGAATCTGCCGTGTTTTTTTGATTCGACCCACTAACAGGCCCGCGTGCGTCCACGAAGTCGCAACGTGCTGAGCGGTGGTTTCCAGGGTGGACTTGCTGAACCGACCAGGCTGAAGCCTGTCGATAAAGACTTCCAAGGTCTCTCGGCGATACAGGTCGTCTTGCTGCATCATCTGCACAAAAGGCGTGCAGTCACGGAGGACCTTGTCGCGAACGTAAGCGGTCAAGAGGGCAAGCAATGGACGCGAATTAGGACTTCGTTGCCACAAGTACAGCATCGCGTGGTAGATCGGCAGTGACGAGTCCAACGAGTAGAGGGATACCAGATGCCTCGTGGTTAGTTTGCGGGAGCGCACCGAACGCTTGCCGAGAACGTTCTGATCTTCGATAGCTGCGACGAGATCATCACGCGAGTATTCGATCCGGCCCTCTGTCAGCAGCTCGCTCAGATCCTCGAACATCATTGACCGCGCAAGATGTGCTCCACCTTCGTTGAAGGTGAACCCGAATCTTTCGAGTCGCTCGGAACTCTTCTTGAGCTGAGAAGTGGTGGACACGCTATCGAGGCTTCCTTGCAGTTGCCGGTTGTCCCTGAGTTCGGGACGTCGCCGCTCCGTCGAGCAAGGTTTGCAGGTCCGCTTGCTTGAACAACCGGTATCCATTGACGGGATTGCGGTGCATCGGGATCTTGCCGTCTCGGCCCCAATTACGAAGTGTGTTAAGCGAAACCCCTAAGAACGTTGCCGCGTCCTTGATCGTCATGTACTCGTCGAGTTTTTCCAAAACAGATCCCGGTTCGGTGATGTCCACGTTTGCAGCGCGAATTTCTAGCTAGTGCAAACATTACCAAAGCGTTCACCGCTAACATAGCGGGCGACTTTTGCTGTTCCCCGCTTCGCTACACCACCGGAAAGGGAAAAAATGCTCTGCTCAATCGCAACGCACCACAGCCAGTGCGTTTCACGGTTGACTAGGGAACCCATTTCGTGGGCGTGGAGCTTGCCACTTCCCAAGCATTCGCAGTGAGCAAGCTCATACCATGCAAACAACAGATCCGCCAAACGGTGCCACAGACAGTTTGCCTCCGTCCATGATTTGCAAATCAGAACGAGAATGCCATTGCTACCCAAGGATCGCGCCATTCGGGGCAGGTCACTTTTCGGATAGATTTTATTGCAGAACCTATCCGCGCTCCTTGACTCTCGTTGCTCCGTGTCCACCCACTCTCTCTTGGATCAGTCCTTTCGTGTCACCGTTATTCTGCTTGACGGAGAGACGCACATCGTTGAGTTTCGCCGGCACGCGTACAACAACCTGATGGAGCTCATCGTCAACGAACTGTTTGAGAACATTGGCGACTGCAAGGGACATGCTTGGTGCGGAACGTGTCACGTCGAAATCATCGAAGGTGAACTCGCCGAAGAAATGAATCGTGATGAAACGATGACGCTGGGGAAGCTATCCAATACGGTCGCGTCGAGTCGTCTGGCGTGTCAAATCATGACGGACGAGTTGATCGACGGAATGGTTTTTCGGGTGCTTGGCGACATCTAGCGGACGGTTGATTTGGTAACCCGACGCGTCAGCGAGGGATGCGATTTGCCCCCTCGCTGACGCGTCGGGTTACGATTTCCCCGCATTGACGTGGCGTCAGCTCCCAGCGTGCATTTCTCGGATCGCAAGCTGGAAGCACACACCACTGGATGTTTCCGCGTTCCTTAGCGGCGACTTGAGTCCCGTCTATCCGGGCAGCGTATCCTCGTCGGCAAGTTCCTTTGCCGGGTGTTCATCGCCAGCGGACGATGACTCCGTTTGCGAACCGCCCAATTCGTCGGAGTCCTGGCCATGGCTGCAGGATTGCGGATGACGGGGGCGGCACACGACCACCGTAATATTGTCTTCGCCGCCGGCGGCATTCGCCAGTCCGACGAGCCGATGGCAGATGCTCTGGGTGTCGTGGCATCCCTCCGAGACGACCTCGGCGAGGGTTTCGATCGATAGGTAGCGGCTCAGTCCATCACTACACAGCAATACCGTATCCCCGTCGAGCAAGTCGGCGCGACGGACCTCGGCGACTAATTCGTGCTCGCCGCGACCGCCGAGCACATTCCACAACACGTTGCTCCAGCGACTATGGGCTTCATCCTCGGGCTTCATCCCACCCGAATCGACGAGTTTTCTCGCTAGCGTGTGATCGGTCGTCAATTGCTCGCATCGCCCGTTGCGGATCAGGTAGCAACGACTGTCGCCAACGTGTACCACGTACATCCGCGGCCAAACGACGTAGGCCATCGTCAACGTTGTCCCCATTCCGCGCTCGGAATCATTGCTCGCCGCCTCGGCGAGTATCTTCGAGTGCGTTTGTTGCAGCAGGTCTTTGAGCGCATTGACGAAGACGTCGTCGCGTCCCTGATCGAGATGGAAGAAACAGTGCATGCGATTGAGCAACTGGGCGATCAAATGATCCAGGGCCACGCTGCTGGCGCGTTGCCCGGCGGCCTGACCTCCCATCCCATCGGCGACAATCAGTAATTCCCCGCGGACGCGTCCGAACAGCGTCGCGTCGTGCTCGATCGGCAAACTCGTCGTTTTGACCACCATTGATTTGCGCAGTTCGGCGACCAAGAACTGATCTTGATTCTCCGTCCGACGACGCCCCACGTCTGATAACCCGCAGGCATGGTTGTGACACGGGTCGGGGGACGGAACGCTCATCGAACGGGCTCGGTGCGGATGGGGGGGCTCAAGTACGCCAGGGGCGTATTGTACTAAACCAAGTGCCGCGAAAGTGCTGCCGAATTCGATTCTCTTTGCGTACTAATTGGCCGCAGGCCGCCTCGATATCCCGGCCGGACGAATAGCGTGCCGTTATTTTACCCCAGTCGTCTTGGAGACTGTTGAGCCGGGCGGCAAAGTTGGCCGTCTGCGTTGGCGGCAGAGGCGAGCAAATGCGATCCGAAAGAGCAGTTCAGTGGCCCCATCGATCTCGTGGCGGAAAATCCGCGAGCGACGCCGCGTCATGCCGGAGCGGCGTCAACCGCCGGTCGCGGAGCACGCGCACGTACCGCGGGTCCAAATGCTGCTCGCGTATTCGCCAGTCAACGGACCGCTGCGAAGCTTTTTTTTGTTGGCATTGACGAGGAATTATCCGTTTTGGCGTTAGCCGCAGTTCCCTCGTAGCAACTGGGACGAATGCCTCAACGGCGAACCAAGACACCGATCATTCGTTTTGCTTGACGAATCAATTCACTTTTCGCGAACGTGGCTGGCAACCATTCTTGGTCATACCGGCTTGCCACCTGCATGCGAATCGCGAACACTGGCGACTGAGAAACTCACCATAGTACCCCTGAAGGTAATTTTCGAATGTCCGATCCGTTTGGTTCCTTACCGCCACATCTCACCGGTGGCGTCGACTCGATCTCCGATCATCGCTTGGCGGGCAGCCATGCCAGTCAGGGCTATCAGCGTCAGCGTCAGATGACGCTCGGCGATTTGCTCTTGGAAAACCGTATTGTGTTCATGCAGGGCGAGATTCACTACGCCAATGCGAACGAAATCGTCATGAAACTGTTGTACTTGCAGAGCGAGAATCGCCGCAAGGACATCCATTTCTACATCAACTCCCCGGGCGGCAGCGTCACCGCGACGCTGGCGATCTACGACACGATGCAGATGGTATCGTGCCCCGTAGCGACCTACTGCGTGGGCGAAGCCTGCAGCGGCGCCGCGGTGTTGTTGGTCGGCGGGGCCAAAGGCAAACGATTCTGCTTGCCGAACAGCCGCGTGATGATGCACCAACCGATGGGCGGCGTGTCGGGCCAGATCAGCGATATCGAGATTCAGGCATCCGAAATGTTTCGCTATCGCGATAAGCTCAACCAGATCATCAGCGAGCACAGTGGGAAATCGGTCGAGCAGATCGCCAAAGACACCGATCGCGACTTTTTCCTCTCCGCCGAACAGGCCAAAGAGTACGGTCTGGTCGACGATATTCTTAAAAAGGAAGAACTTCCTGTTGACGACGACGACGATTGATCACGAAGGCCCTCCTCCCCGCAACGGAATTCCAAGTCGTCTTGACCCCCGGGAATTCCGCCGATTGCGGGGTCGCGCCGCTCTTTAAAACAACTCAACTACCTACGCCAAAGAACCTGATA
>JBDNIG010000375.1:0-19186 GCA_041688415.1 Rhodopirellula sp.
GAACTGGCCGACGTCGTTTCTGAGAGTCCATTCCCATCTCCTTTTAGTTGTGGTAACCCAAAGGATGACAAATTTGGAATCTCGTCGCGACGTCGGTTTTTTCGCGAAAAAACAGGGCTTAAAATGCGTTAGAGTCAGGAAAATCGCAGCATGGCATACATTTCTAACCGGGCGGCGTGTAAGGATGGCGAAGTCAACTTTGTTGCACCTGGAAACGACGTATTCTCCGCAGACTTAGAGCAAGCTCGATTTCGTCGACGCAACGGCACAAGTATGGCCACGCCACACGTCTCTGGCATCGCCGCACTGTTGCTCGAAAAGGACCCAGGACTAAGCTCTCTTGAACTCTATGATCAGCTCAAGAGATTGTGCCGGACCCATCCAAGTCTAAATAAGAATGACTTCGGTCACGGCTTGGTTCAGGCTCCGAGATCTTAGATTTCTTTCCCGACAAAACCGTACGAGTGTTCGTCCCCCAACACTGTCGTCACCGGCTGCTGCCCCCGCTCCATCGCCACCCCTTTGATCCCGACTGAAATTCTGAATCGTGAACGACCTCTCCACAAACAAGCGTAGCAGCCAGGAGATGTTGTGAGGGGGCTGACATGAGGCGGCCGGATCGGGTGTTGTGGGGAGCTTTCAAGTTGTCTTAGTAAGGGCCACTATCTCGCGTTGCCGATGTTGAAAACGAAAATCAGCCGGCACACCTGTGGCAAATGGCTCTGGTGCAGATTCGGGCCATTGGACTTTGAACGGATGCGGGACCACAGTCGTCTCGAATACATCAATTTGATTCAAGCAATGAGCGATCATGGGCTCGTCACCGCGCAGCCGTGCCCGGTGGGCTTGTTCAAGCAATGCGTCGGTCGCGTGCAGGCGAAGTCCTTCTCGATTGGAGAGCAGCATGATCTCAGCCAAGGTAGCGTCAAAGTCAAATGTATCACTGAGGGGCATGCCCAGCGCCTCTTTGACGCGAGCAAGTTGCAACTGGCGAGTTTGAATCAAGCCCATCCAGAGTCGATTAGCAATCATTGACATTCGCTGATCGGCTTCTTTCAAGTCGCCCTCAATTTGCGTTATCATTTGCACATGAAATCCATTGGTGTTCGACGCAATCAGAGCGGGTCTCGCAATCCTGCCTTCGACCATCGCGATCAGCAAAGACAGACGAAGGTCAGCCTGCGATAGATAGAACGCGCCCATGTCATACGGACCGAAGCAATCTTGATTATCGGGGATCGCATGTGCATGCTCCTCGGAAAGAATTCGCTCGACACGCCTTACCAAACGAAGATTTACCTCCGCCAGTCCATGTAAGCAATTGGTAAGCAAACATGAACGCCAGTAACGAAGCTGTGTGACGTAGAGCTGATCCGCATTCTGATAACACTTGCGAAACCAAGCCTCCGTGATATCAAGTGCTCGAATTGACTCCGTTAGAAAACCAGCGTGGCCAAGGCTGATACCGTAGAGAAGTCTCGCATTCAATCCGATCCCCCACGGAATTTCGTTCGGGGGTGTGCCTGTCGCTCTGCCGTGCTTAATCGCCCATTCGATCGCCGACGCTGCGTGCGTGGAAAACTTTGCCAGTAAGAAAGGCGATCCCAGGAAAAACAGGCATTCCGCAACATTGTTCAGATTGGTTGCTGCAGACGAACCGTCTCGATCATCTTCGTGAATGATCGTGACATTCTTTACCAATGCTTTAGCTGCATCTCGCGGTCGTCCTGCCGCCATAAGTGCACAACCCATCTGGTTCATGACCAATCGTTGGTCAGATTTGTCGAGGGAACCCAATGGAACATCAGGAAACCGTCGAATAAAGTTGCTCATGCAGTTGATTACATCCGAGTACTGACCGAGCCTCAGCCAAACATACGTTGCGGTCGAATGATTGATACGCTTTTCGTACAGCGAGACTGCCTGTTGGTACTTTCCGGCGAGCACTCCATGGCGAACGGCTTGGAAGAGAACCGCGTTTTCTCTTGCATTGGCGGGCAGTTCAGGTGCCAAGGTCTGTAGCTCCTCGAAAACCACAGAGTGCATCTTTCGATTAGGTGCTTTTCCGAAGTCGAGAAGTCGATCGGCGAAATATTGCCGGACGAGCGGATGGCAATCGACGTAGGGACTGGCTCCTGGCGAAAATTGGACCAGTCCCAAGTCCGCAAGCGAGGTCAGCACTCTTCGCAAATGGGTCTCATTCTTACCAGCTAGCTCTTTGGTTAGCTCGCACGAATGTTGCGGATCATAAAGTTTGAAAAATACGTCGCGACGCACGGGACGATCAAACAGGCCCAGTAAACTTACCATCTCCAATAGTTGAACTCCGATCCCTTGTTTCTCATCTTGGTCACGACTGAACCAAGTTTCGTAGGATTTCAGTACTCGGAATGCGTGTCCACCTTCCGCTTCATCCTGCTCCGCAAGGCATTGTTCCTGCCATCGTGACGCGTTGCCGTCCAGGGCTTCTCGGATGTAGTGAGCAGAAAGCTGAACTGACAATGCGTGGCGACCGAGCGAATTGGCAATCTCGTCAAGCTCGTCGTCGGTGGAAGCGACTGAGCTAGACCGCAAGATCTGACGCGCAGATTCAGTTTCCAGTGAAGGCAATTCGATCGATTCGACTCGGCTTTGGCGAAATTCATCTAAGTCTGTGATGTGAAGCCGCGTCGTGAGAACTACGGCACCGCGTGACTGCGAAAACGCTATTGATCGCAGGAGTGTCCGAACTCCAGCGTCTTTCAACGCACCACCGTTCGGTCCTGGTGGATGTTGTAGAGGTTCGACACCGTCAACGATTAGCAAACCGTTCGATAGAGCGATCCTTTCGGCAAGCCTTTTACCACGTTCGTGCGGTGAAAGCGGAATTTCGCCCAGGTAGCCAAAGAACCGTAACGCTTCTTCAAAGAAAAGGTCCGAGGAAGCCTCATTTTCGTTCACCCCTTGACTGTAGAAGCTCCAGCCAAACACTTTCCGAGATCGTCCCCATCCGTCATTCGAGCAATTCACGATCCACTGAAGAAGCAAGCTAGTTTTGCCTTCTCCTCCCTTTGCGACGACCTCAATGAGAGGCGCGTTGGGATTTCCGACGGCAAACTTGATCTGGCTGAACTCGCGAGCCCTGCCAAAAAAATGACCGCCCCGGTTCGGAAGCTTCAAGACGTCGACGATAGTTGACTCGTCCGCTTTCGCGGTGAATTCTGTTGCAGACGCGGATTTCAAGCTCCTAAGCCGCAGTTCGATTTCGCCGGCGAGCTTATAAAGCTGCTGTTGAGCGACATCTTCCGCCAAACGCATGGGGCGCCGATTGGTAGGCGTGATTGGGTCCCGGTGTTGAAAGTCATAGCCGACCGTTTTCAATTCCTGCGGACGCTCATCGACGGCGACGTCATCTAAAAGAACACAGAAAATTCGAGTATTGCCATTCTGCTTCAAATACGCCGCCAACTCGGCATGGCAAAAGTTACGGGAAAGGTAGAGCGGGGAAAGTACGACAAGAAAGGTCGCTGACAGCGCCGCATCGGCTGCGCATTGGTCAGGGTTTTCGTCACCGAGCAAGTCTCCATCGTCGAAGTAAATTCGAACGCCAGGGCATCGAGAAGCCAGGACTTGCTCAAGTTGTAACTTGAACTGACTAACCCAGCCCGGCGATCCGTCCATGGCACGCGAGTTGTTGCTGCGAGCGTAGCTGATGAAGACTTCAAACTTGAAGTCGGAAAGAAAATGGTTTTCCATGAACGTTTCAAAAGTGTCCTTACTCGAATTTGGCTACAAAGCTCGAAATCTATTCGCATCCTGTCGAGGCCGTTCGTCAATTGTACAATACAGGGCTTCGCCAACAACCTGCATCGGCTTAGTGACCGTGAGCCTGTCGCTTCGTTCGTTGCGTGCAAGATCGCTTGAGGTGACCTGTATTTGGCAATTGTGGTCACGCTACCGAACAACTTCATGATCTTGTCGTTGTAACTCAATCAGTGTGGGGTGCGATCTGCGTAATGCGCCCTTTTTGAGGCGATTTATCCTCGATTGGTATTTATGAAAAGAGGCGTCCTCCTGCAAAATGTTGGTTGGCAAACTAACACCGCAAAAAAAGGACACCTCATGGATGGTCAATTTACACTCGGACGTCTCATCGACGCAATCCAGCTCGACGATATTCGCGACGAAGTTGGCGACATTCTTGAAACTGTCAAGGATAGAATCGTGGCTTTAGTCGAGCGGTTCAGCGGGGCCGATGTCGACCCGCAAACGACATTCGAGTTTGAGGAGAAGCTAGCGTCGGAGGTCCGAGAGTTAGGACGCAATGTGGAGCAATGGGTATTCAACGCGATCGAACCGACAACGCCCGCTAAGATGCCAGGGACAATCAAGCATCGCAATCGATCCTATCGCCGCCTCGCCGATAAATCCCCCAATCCGCATGTCGTCACTCCGTTTGGACGAATTCGCCTGACGCGAGCGAGATATCGACAAGGCAGTGCGGGTCGAATAGCATTTCCTCTCGAAATCGCACTGGGGATCGATCAAGGCTTCACACCAGCGGCCGCCGATATGGTGGGACGCCAGTTTGCCACCTGTGGAAGTTCCCAGGGCCGAACCATTGGCGTGATCGAAGAACGAACAGGAGCCAAAATTGGTTCTGAGAAACTCCGCAACATAGTCCGATCGCTGGCGGTGGGAATGGAACCTTATCGTGAAGAATGTCAACGTGAGAGAATCATGTCGTGGATCACGACGGTTCGAAAAGACGGCAAATCGCCGGTTATTTCCGTTAGTCGTGATGGTGTCTCGCTAGGCATCGCCTCACTGAATTCGTTTGAAATGGCTTCGGTGGCGTCGATCAGCGTGATGAGCGAAGGGGAAAAAGTGGGAACGGTCTACATTGGAAGAGCTCCCGAGACAAACCAGAAAGACCTGACCGATCAACTGACCTCGTTACTCCGGGAAACCGTCAAAGCGTGTGGTGAAGCAGTCCCGGAGATCGTGTACGTCACCGACGCGGGCAAAGTTGAGACGGCATACTGGAAGAATGTGCTACGGAAGTTCTTCGTTGATGGTCGGCGAATCAAAATCACTCGTGTTGTGGATTACTATCACGCATCGGAGCGATTGACGACGATTGCCAACGCACTGAAGCTTGGCAAAAAATCACAACGCCGAGTGGATTGGTTGCGTGAGATGCGAAAGCTCCTCTTGCAACCGGGAGGCTGGGGGCGGGTCATGCGTTCGATCGCCAAAATGAAAGCAAAATACAAATACAAAGCACACAAGTCAGAGGACGCGGCGGATGCAGAGAAGTACCTTCGCCGCTACCGGCGTTTCATGAACTACCATGATCTGCGTGCACACAATTACCCAATCGGTAGCGGCATTGCAGAATCCGCTTGCAAGCAGATCGTCAGCGAACGCCTTAAGCTGTCAGGTATGCGTTGGGAGCATGAAGGTGCACAGCAAACGATCACACTTCGGTGCCTCTTGCTCAGCAATATTTGGCCCGCAGTATTTAGAAAATACTTGTCTACAAAACAGCCTGTCAACGACCTTAGCATTGCAAATGCGGCATAATTCGCTGGAAAACCGGCGCATTGCGCGGACGGCACCCAAACGAACTCGTGGGAAGCACACCGCCAGCAAATATCGCTGATTGGCTGCATGCGATCGAACGGCGGCTTTATGGCTGATAAGTGTTCAGCTAGTGGTCGCGGAGCGAATTAACCTGGAACCAAATCGTTCGCCAGTGTATTTTCTCTGTTTTCTCTACTTTAACTCGAGGGCGATCTATGCCAGGGAAGGCAGCCAAGGTGACGATCATCGAAATTCAGCAGGAAGTTTTAGTGCAGTTTGTCAACGCACGTGAGACTGCGGCCGGTCTCGTCCTGGAGATGGCAGTCAGAAAGGGGACACTCGCGGCGTTCAACAACGGTCGCAGCGAATCCCTTTGCTGTGATCGATGGCGATCTATTCATGCGTGGTCAGGTCTCCGATGGATCGTTCGGAAACCGGGGCGTGCTTCGTGACATCTTGGCTCATTCGATCACGTAATTCCATCAAAGCATCGAGACGTGCAAGTTCCTGGCTGCGCCGTTTTTCAGTGCGCCGGTTGGGCAGAACGGCGAGAATCTAAAGAGCAATCACGATTCCGGCTCCCGCGGTCAATAAAATCCAAATCCATGGGGAATAGCCACGCTTGTGTGAGTAGTAGGCACCACATAGGCAGAAGAAAATCATGCCGATCAGGTCACCGCCCTCACCGCTTGATTGATCTAATTCGTCCGTCGCGGTCGATATCGCTCCGTTCGGCTCTTCGGCGGCAAGCTCGTTCGGTGATCTCAACGCCGTTTGCGCGACGGTGATGTTTGAGCGGACGGTTTGCAACATTGGATCATCTGTAGTTCGAGTGCTCGCAAAAAGTTCCAATGCCCCCTGGAAATAGATGATCGCTTCCGATGGGTTTGACATCCGCATCTGGCACACTCCGATCCGATTTAGGATATCCGCGTCGCGATCTCCAGTCTCCAATCCAAGTTCGCGGCGCGTCTGAATCGCTTCGGAGAGCAGTGAATCCGCGGCGGCGACTTCGTCGACCGCTGCCAGCAATACAGCCAACTCGTAAGCGTAATTCTGCTGTTGGATTCGATTGGGTACTACCGACTCGGAGTTCGCAGAGCGTGCCTTGCGAAGGCTATCGATTGCGGCGAGATAATTTTCTCGCTGTGCATAGTAGCCGGCGACGATGTAGTACCCGCTCCCGACCTTCGAGTGTCTATCACCAAACAATTGTCTCTCGTGCTCAATCGCTTGCAGGCACAAATCAATCGCGGCTTCGAGATCGCCATTGCTGGCGTGTATCTCCGCCCGGCGATATTCCATCGCCACCACCGGCCGAGAAGGTTCGCCGAACTGGCGGGCATCTTTTTGGAGCTGATTCAAAAGTAAGTCTCGATCGCGAGGCGGGTTTGCGGACACGTTTGAGAAAGCTTGATACCAGTCGAGCATCTTTTTCAACCGCTCGCTCACCCGCTTCAGCTCTACGACGCGATCAACCTTTCCGGCTTTCTCGCAAGCGTTCAGGAGTGCCAGCACGGACGTGAGAACGTCGGAAGTGTCCGGACCAAGCGTTTGCTCGGCTCGGGCCAAAGCCTCATCAAACAGTTGAATTGCCAATTCGTATTGTTGGTCACGCGCCATTGCCTCGCCAAGTCGATGGAGGCTATTGACAACCTCAAGATGGTATTTACCGAGGACCGACTCTCGAATCCGAAGCGATTCCTTGAGCAGAACGACGGATTGATCAAGATTGCCAGCAGCCTGCCAGTAAGCAGCGGCAACGTCGTTCGACTGTGCAACCTGAATGCCGTCCGCTCCATACGTCGCTTTTTGAATCGATGCAATACGTGACCAAGAAACCGCCGCGTCGTTCGGCCGTCCCAGCTTGGCTTCACAGTCGGCGATTCGTTGCAGCCCACGGATCATCCTCGGATCATTTTTGCCGAATGATTCCTCGACGGACATGACCACCGCTTGAAACTGATCCGCTGCGTTTTGGTGCTGACCGTTCAAAAACAGTGCAATGCCAAGATTTTCCATGCTCGCCACAAGATCGGCTGCACGCTCTTGTCCGATCGCAGTCCACAATTCGATAGCACGCTCAAAATGCTTGATCGCCTCATCAGGCTTTTTGATTTGCAGTGCGACAAGCCCCGCCTCATTCCATGAAATCGCCTGCCTCATGGTGTCATTTCCGGCAAGCTCGAGTGCGCGTTTAGCGGAGTCCACGGCCGCGTCGGCATCACTGATGACACGGGCATCGCGGCACTGTGCAATCGTCTCTTCCCAGGTGGCCTGTTGCGAAAACGCGGTGCCATACGAAAGCAGACTTGCGAACAAGACGATCGATAGGAGCACGGATGCGCGGCCTCGCGCCGCTTGTCCAAGATCGGTTCTTCGCCAACGCTTTCTGCTGATCCCGTTCATCTTAGACGATCACTTCGGAGTAACTTGCTGCGGCCGTACGGTTGTCATTGAGACGCTGCGTGAACGTTTCGATGGCGACTCGGCTTTTCGCGTTGAGTTTGAAAGCCAGATCAACCTTCTGTCCGCCCGGAAGTCGGAATGTTAAACGATGAACTCGTCGGCCAATTGAAAGTATGACGATCGGGATAACCACCAATGCGGAAAATCCCAATGCCGCTGGTGCCATGCCGTCATACTGGCTCCAAGAAAAAACAATCAACAATCCGGCCAGAGTAAACCAAAGCACCAGGAATGCGACCTTCAGTAACGAAAAAACGAACCAGTAGCCGCTGACGTGATACTCGGTGATCTGTGAGTATGGAATGTTCCGTGTCGTTCGGTCACAGAGCAATGGTTGATAGATACGTGACACCATGGGAACCCAAAACTTTAACAACTCGCCTTCGACGACCAGCCCAGTTTCCTGGATGAACACAGATCCGTTCCCACAAAAACGAAAGGCTCTCCTAAAAAGTTGCGTTCCCTGTGCAACAAAGTTGACTTCCAATTTCATGACTTCTCACCTTCTAAAGCAGCGACAGCATTCCGCTTCAGTTCCTCGAATTCGAAGCAATAGCCCGCGAAAGCGAGAAACCGGTCGCAGACTTCAACGACGTTATCAGCAAGCTTCAGTTCTGCGTACGAGTGGGCGACCAACAGCCCCGCACCGACGTTGAACGGGTCGGAGTCCAAAATGAGGATTCCTTCGACCACGGCTTCTCGTGTTTTGCCCGACGCCAAGAGCGCTTCGGCGTACTTTTGGTGAAGAATCGTATCCTCTGACCGTTCGGACAGCATGCTTTTCAGATTGGCAAGATAACTCGCTTGATCTCTCGTACTTGCTAGAATTGAACGACGCAAATCACGCTCACGACGAGCACGGCGAATGCGCAAGTAAAAATACGCGGCAGCAGGCGCACAGACCAAGCTGAACGCAGTTTTTGAGCCAACAACGAAATAGTACCAGGCCAGAGACGAAGCATTAATACCGAGAGTTGAGACCAGTGGAGCAACGACACTTGGAACAAACAATTCCATCGCAAACCAACTGGCAAACACTAGTATCAATCCGCCAAACGTTCGGACTATCCGGATGCTGGTTCGATCTGACAGTTGACCACTGTAGAACAGATAAATCGCAGCAATGACAAGTAAGTTTGGAACAATCAGTAGGGGTCCGAACCACAAGACCGCACAGACCCAGAAAGCGACCCAACTGAATCGAATTCGCTTGTCCATTCGACGATCGAAATTCCGACGGGCGATCTGTCTCTCTCCTTCTCGTTGGACCGGCGGTAGGTCGATAGGTTGATCTTTCGCGCCAAGCGCTGTCAATAGTTCCTTTGCGCTCACGATTCGCTGGCTCTGCTGTTTTTCCAACATTGAAAAGATTAGCTGCTCCAATTCGGTATCTTCCAGATCGACGCGTATTTCGCTCGGCGGTATCGGCGTTTTGAAACGAACCGCGTGTGCCAAATCTTCAAGGGAATCGGCTTCGAATGGCAAACGCCCCGTTAAGAGTCGATAGGCGACAACGCCCAACGCCCACAGGTCTGACTGGGCGGTGGGGCGACCAAGCAATTGCTCCGGCGCCATGAAGAAATAGGTTCCACCGGTATGCTTGGCAATCTGAATTGGCTCGGACATTCGGCTGATGCCGAAGTCTGTCAGAACAAAACGATCGCCGTTTTCACGCAATTCAACCAGGATATTGCTCAGCTTGATATCTCGGTGAAGCACACCCGCCGTGTGAGCGTGCTCTAGCGCCCTGGCAACTTGAACCAAGAATTCTCGCACTTGGTCAGGATTCAACATCCCTTTGTCTTGGGCGTAACGCTCCAGATCTCCGTCCGCGATGTATTCCAAGACGATGACAACCCGTTCATCATCCAAGAAGAAATCGTGCAGTCCGACGATTCCGGTATGATTCAATTCCGACAGAATTGCTGGTTCAAGCATCAACCGATCAAGACTACCGCGGTTTTGGACTAGCTTCAACGCGACCGGCTGTTCGGGACGTTCTTTGTGATGAGCCAGAAAAACAACGCCGTGTGCACCGCGACCCAACTCGCGGTCAATGGAATAGTCTCCGACCATTTCAACAAATCGATTGATTTCAGTCATTGGGTTCCACCGTGACCATGTCGCCAATTGACGCTTCGAAAACCACGCGATTTGGCGAAATCACTGGACCCTGGCTGCTTCGCTGACCTGGTAAACACCGGCTCGCTACAAGAACCTCAAGCGTCAGGACACCGGCAACGACGATCTGATCGGAACCATGAATACGGATCGGCGTGCCGACCGTCAACCGTTCACCGTTAAGCGTTGTGCCCGATCGACTGCAGTCGATGATGAACAGCCCTTCATCCGTTCGCAAGATTTGAAAATGACGACGGCTAATTTGTAAACTGTCTTTTTCGGACTGATGAGAACGAATGACAAAATCCGAACCGATTTCCGAACTCTTTCGTCGTTGACGACCGGCAAAGATCTGTTTGGCATCACCAGGAGCATGGTAGGCGTAAGGCGTGTCAAGCACACGAAGGTACAGTTGTGGCTGAGGCGATTGTGGTGATCGATGATCAAACTCCGCCGCATCAACATGCAACTTTAATTGCTCACACAGCCGATGCATGTCATTTTGGAAGTCGGGATCGGGACGAACGGGTGCAGCGTTTCGGTATACAAGTTCGCGAAGCGGTTCGGACAGTTCATCCGCCGTTGGCATGGCGATGTTCTCGACAAGAACCGGAATCAGCGGAATACCCTGTTGAAGCGCAGTGGAAACCTCGACTCGCACATAGTCATTAGGGTCCTCCAATCGACGCTTGCCGTTGTGGTTCACGACAGTTACCCAATCATCACCGACGATCGCCAGCATCACCTTGCATCCAGAAATCGCATTCGCAATGACCTCGCGAAAATCCTGGCCAAACAGAATCGAATCGACATCCTGGAATACGCTATCGGCACCGAAACGATTCTCCAAGTAATCGCAGATACGCCCGGTCACATCGTTGGAATCTGCGCGTCGGTAAGAGACGAAAATTTCGTTCAAATGAAGCCTCCAATAGGATCAGCCAGGTATAACGGCATGGCACAACCGTTTTTCAGCACCACTATAGCTCAATTCACGTAAAGAGTGTTAGCGAGGCGGCAATAAAATTCAGGATGTCGATTTCAAATTTGCCGGCTCGGGCTGAAGATGGCACTGACTACGTTTCTCTCGTGCTTCATTGGATCTCTGCGGTGTATGCCGGTGACAGCGTCCCACAGACATATCGGTTCGAACGGTGTCTTGATTCGACAGATCGTTGGCCCACCAAGCGTACACTGCGATCATCCCAGCGAGTGCAAATTGCCCCACAGCAACTGCAGCGGCGGTCATTGCCAAACGCGCGAGTTGTTTCTGCTTCTGTGTGGCGGCGCGAGCATCCGTCGCGCGTCCTTCAGCTTCAAGCTGTTCTGCAATCGCCGTCGGGCAACAGCACGGGGATGACGCGGAATTCTTGACTTCTCACGGACAGCGCGCATTAGGGCGAGCTGCATTTCCTCATGGTGCCACGGACCGTTCCCAGACGGCCCGATGTAGGCAGCTACGGTCTTGCTCTGCCCAATTACGTTCTCCAATTCCGGCTGCCACGCGACGACGGGAATCGGATGCCGCTTGTCGAGGTACGGTTGCAGTCTGGCTTCGTAGACCAACCACTGTGAGATCTGTTCCTCCAGCGGCTTGTCGATGCGGTTGTGCGACGGGAAGAAGCCATAGGGAGTCGTCGCATTCATAATTTGGTCCTGTTCGTCTTAAGTCACCACCAAGCGGAAGCGGCCGTCGCCGTAGAGGATGTAGTTGGCCCAGTCGGATTCGTTGGCTTCGTACAATGCCTTTCTGGATTCTTGCACGGCGGTATCCAGTCGTGCGCCGGTGGCTAGGCGTGTGTACACTCCGGCAGCGAAGCTCGTGGCGGCGGAATCGGAGACTTCCCAAAACGTGCCGATGTAGGCTTCGACTCCACTTCGCAAAAATAACTCTGCAAACGCGGCGGCGTTCGTTTAGACCTGTCCTCGGACTCGGCCGGCTTCGCAGGCGTTGACGAAGGCGACCCGGGGTAACGATGCAACTTGGCTTAGGTCGTACGCTGTGAATCGTTGGTGACCTGCTAGCAACAACCCGCTCTCTTCGGCGCCGGGGCCGTTGAAATAGGCGTGACCGCAGTAATGAAGCACGTCAGCGCGAGCGAGCTCTCTTTGGACTGCATCCACGGTTGCTTCGGCTTCGATCAGGGGCACCAAATTTACAGAACTTGATTGCTGCTGCAACACATTCTTCACCTTCTCACCTTCATCCATCGCACCGGGCAAATCGCCGGTTGGATTGATGATTAGCAACACGTTCAACTTGCCTTGTTTGGGTGGTCGGGCAAACAGGCGATCCATGGGCAGATTGGCTATGGCCAAGCGACGATAGATACCGGCATCGATCGCCGGCCGGATTGCCGGATTCGATGCCGCGAGCAGCTCGAAGGGAATCTTCGACGATGGCTCGTCATGGATGATGGCCATGGGAGATTGGCTGCATCGCTGGAGAAGCTTTGCCGCGTCGTCACCGAACAGCATTCTCGCGAGATCCTCACCACGCTGAGGTAAGACATCGAGCCGGGGTGTCGTGCGTTTTCTACCTCCGCTTCCTTCAGCGAGCTTTGCGAGTTGAGATGCATTCAGCGGTACTCGCCGTGACGAAGCCACGGCACTTCCCGCTGGTGGCAGTGCGGTCACAGCAAGCTCATCGTTTTGCAAAGTCACTTGAAGCATGAACGCTTCCGGCAATATTGGCGTCGGCACTGAGGCGATCTTGGATTCCAATGTGGTCAGCTTAATATTTGGAGCAGCCGACAATTGATCACGAATCTGTCCATAGCGAACGTCATTCATCTCAAACCAAACCAAACCAACGTCGTTTCTGGCGGTAACGCACGGAATCCGCGTAACATCGCCTGGACAACTCGTTCGACGTCGGGCAATACGGCCCCGCCAAAGGCAACCACGCCGATGCGCCGGAAACCATGGCGGCTCGCTTGCTCGGCGGTGTCAATCGCGGCTTGTTCGATCCGTTGCTCCAAGTCATCGACGTCGTCCAAACTCTTCAGTGATGCGAGATACATCCAATCCGCGTCGACTTCGGTCGTCTCTAGCTGGAACAACGTGCGGCCGCTGGCACGTTCGATCGTCGCGCGTCCGCCGATCGCTTGATCGAGTACCGCGCCAGCGCCACCGAGCGGCACATTTTCGAACGTCGCGATCGCCACAGCGTCGAGCTTGGTGCCCGCCGTGACGCTGCCGCGAACGAGTTCGATCACCAGCTTCCCCGCATTCTGTTGGCGTGACACGTTCAATAATCCCTTCAGTACCAGTGAAGCTAATGTCACGGGATCGCGAGATCGAAACAGCGTTTGGTTTTCTTCTATTGTCAATCCATTCCAACTCACCGCTGCGTCATCGCTGGCCAATAATTGCTGGGACAACTCAGAAATCGATGCTGCTAAGTCCTCCATGCTTTTGGGCAGGCCGAGCTGGGTGCTGTATGGATCTGCGTCAATGGCGTCCGCATTCTTGGCGAACAAGTCAAACTTTCGCCAAGTCTCGTCTTGCAGTTGCGAAGGAATCTCGCGTCCGTCCATTAAATCCGCCACCAGCGAAGCCGCACCTCCACAGCCGCCGAGGATGTACAGCGGCTTGTCGGCTTCGATGGTCCGCCAAGCTTCTTCGACGATCCCTGGATACCGGCCACCGTACCCTGGCCCATTCTCTTCAATGCGAGGTTCACATTGGCCGCCAAGCACCACTCGGGCATCAGTATGCATTGCCATCACACGACGCATGTCGGAGAAATACAGTGCGCTGGGGTGAGCGTCAGCGCCGGGTGCGGGCAGGATCGCGTCCTTCGCCATCGCTTTGGTGCGAGCTAGATGGCTGATCTTCAATGGCAGCCCATCAGGCACCTCGTCAAGCGAAAGATTCGCCGCTAGATAACTGTGTAGGCAGCCTGCCGATTCGCTGGCGGTTTGGTTGTAGGTTTGGATCAACGATGCCAGCAGTTGCGTAAAACCATTCTTGCGAAAGTCACCCCCGTATGCGATCGCTGCGCCAGCGGAGATCAATGCTCGCGCGACGTACACCGTGGCATCAACGACATGATCGGCGGTAAAGCCAGCGGGACCATCGACATCTGGCGAATCGGATAGAGACATTGCGATTTGCATGCCTTCGAGTGGCGACGATACACTGACCGAGTCAGCGTCACGACCGAGCAAGCGGCGGAAGGCGGTCGTCGGCGCAACGACTTGCAAGCGGGGTCGAGCAGCGCGGAGCACCTGCCGTTCGATCACGGGAAGTTCGGGATCCGGGTGCAGAACGAGTTGGGCGAAGGATGATTGAAGTGGTCCTTGTGCCAAGTCCAACAGTTCCGGTGGCCGCGACAGCACACGCGTGTCTGCCAGCAGTTCGGCTACTCTGGCAACACGCTTCGCGTCGAGTCGGAAGAATGCCGCCCGCAGCCACTCGACCATCGCTCGCGAGCCGATCACGGCCGGATCCCCGTTCCACACGATGCTGGGACTGTTACCGGCATAAGGTGAGCTGCGATACTCACCGTAATGAAGAATCTCAACGGTCAGCGTTGGCAACTCGTGCAACTTGGCACGCAGTAATTCCCTTTGGCACCAAGCCCGCGAGCTATAGGAATCGCTGCGAACGACGACCAGCACGCCAGCCTGAACCGCATCGTCGAGTTGGTCTTCGAGTGACTCACCTGCATGCAAATCGACTGCATCGAAGAACGCGCTGCCGGTGCCGTCGGTAACGACGTAGTCGTGAATGCGTTTCGCGGCCGCGTCGGTAGCTTCGATGTCAGCCTTGGCATGCGACACAAATAGTTGTGGTGATACCTGCGGTTCCCGTGGTATCGCGGGATCACCGCCACCAGCGGACACGAGTCGGGCGACCGAGAGGACGATTTCGTCGATTGTTTTCTTGCGAGCGTCGGTGGCGTTGTACAGTTCGGTGAGCAGCAGCTTTCCCAACAGCCGATCTTCGACGCTTCGCCAGTTCGTCGAGATGGGCACGGGAAGAACGTGTCCTGGCCCCAGTTGATCGTGCCACTTACTCAGTTCCGCAAGCACGGCTTCACGATCGACGTTGAACGACGTTTTTCCCAAGACCGGCAGCAACACAACGACATCCGCCGCCTGCAAATCGACTGCTTCGGCCGCAACGGCAACCGCGACCGGAATTCCTGGCCCATACGCCAACGGATCTTCTTGCGGCCGTGTCAGGTGATAATACAGATCCTTCCCCAATCGACTCGCGTCCTCGCGATCACTCTCGTCGAAATAGACCGTCTGTAAGCAAAGAACTGGCTTGGACATGATGTTTTCATCAGAGCTTCAAAGGCTAACCATGCTGATCAATGGAGGGTAATTGAATCGGCGAAGACCTCGCTTGATAGCACGAGGCAATTCTGTGTCTTTGCAAACAAAACGCTGGCGTGACACCTCGAAGAAGAATACCACAAATCGGGTGGTGCCGAGCACTCCCCCCGTGAGGAAAGGAGGCTCGGCCTTCTGAAGCACCCAGCACGCTTGAGCGGTTTTTTGGTGCTCGCATCATCTGCGGATGAGGCGGAAAGAGGGGCTACGCATATCGGAAGCGAAATGCTTGACGCCGCTACCGCTCAAACGCTGCAGAAGGCGGCGAAGAGATGCCACCGTCAAGAATGGCGTGAATGTCAGCCAAGTCACTCACGCGCAGACGTTTAGTCGTAGCAAGTCGCCCAGGCAAACTCTCTGGACTGACGTCAACCAAAATCGGAATGACGAGACGCTCAAGGCCCTCAGCTAAACCTATCTCGTAAGATAACCAATCGGAATCGAGTGATTCGGGAGTGACCAGGGCGATCATCGCCTGGGATTGTCGAATTGAATCTTTGAGTCGGCTTCGGATGTCTTCGCCAGCGGCAATGGAATCGTTGAGATCCCCGGCATCAACCCCATGTTCACGAAGTTGCGTGACGATGTCTTCGGCGAGTTCGCGTCGATTCTGAGGGTAGCTAAGGTAGACGCGGGTTGCTTTGGCTTGTGGGGTTGGCGTGGTTTCAGTCATGCTTATGCTCCGTTTTTCTGTTCAAGCTGTCCATGTACTTTTGTAGATCGTTGATCTCAATCGCCCGCAGCTGGGCAAGCGGGGCTGGCCTATCCTCCAGTGTAACGTGCAAAAGCACGACTGTGATGGGTAAATCATACGCGTCGGCAATTCCCGCTTCGTGTCTCACCCAATCCGACTCGATCGAGGCGGGCGATAGCAAGATGAGCAATTCGTCGGAGTTGCGGATTCCCTGTTTGACCTCGGCCCCGATATCGCGACCGATTTCGAAGTCAAAAGCATCATAGTGAGTCTCAGCTCCAACGCCTCTGATCAACTCTCCAATTCTCTCACAGATCCAGCTGTCGTGCTTAGAATGGCTTAGAAATACTTTGTAACGCGATCCCGTCATTTCCGCACCCACAAGGGGAAAACTACGTCCATCGGCCAGGGAAACCGCGTCCAGCGATTTCGTGCGGCCTCAGTCTGCCTTGTGTTCTCAATGCGATGACTGGCTATGCCGACAGCATACCTGCTGAGCAAGACCTGTTCCTCGACGACTCCGCCCCGCATAGAACCGATGTGCGACTTCCTGCTAGCCAACATTCCCGTCGCTCCGCTGAAAACGACCAACTCGTATTCAGATTTGCGCCGACGCAAATTGGTGTTGTCCGCAGTCGCGTCTACCCAATTGAGCAGATTTTGAACTTGTGAGTAAGTTTTTGCTAACAATACGGAAGTGTGCGGCGGAGGGTTTCCTGGCATATATCGAATGTCCAGTGACGATTGATGGGCGTGGGATCAAGACGATAGGCCGACCCACGGCTACCGCCAGAACAGTTCATCTTGACGAATAACTTAGCAGGTGATTGGAACGACAACTCGGTGCCGTTTCCAAACCGCCTGAGCAGACGTACGAGCTGGCCTGCTAGACCGCGATCAGCAAACCGCCCTACCTCGATTTCAAGGCCATGACTAATTGCCCTTCACGGGTGACGCGCATCGAGATTCCGCCATACGATTTTCTTGGAACAAAGGTCTGAGGATCTCCTAGAAGCTTCTTCTTCCCGAAGGCCATGAACACTTGATCCGAGTCAAAGCGAATTCTGAACGTTTCACTCTGCCCCGATGCGATATCTGCTTTTGCGTCCTGCTCATCGGAGCATCGTTTAAACCGAACGGTGTGTGGCCATTCATTGACAATCGTCACATCGTATTCTAGGCCATAACCGTCATTTGCGATGCATTGCGAAGGCATCCAGGTTAGTGCGATAAGTAGAGCGAGAGTCAATCCAGTTTTTCGATGGTTCATTGTGGTTCTCAAGGTAATGGTAAAAAGGCGACAAGTACTGATTCGGAATCGAATCAGATCAAAAGTCCGTACGTGTTTTTGCAACATCAAGGCGATATCCTTGGTCCTTGAAATGAGTCTTGAGCATTTGCAGTGCGTCAGGGTCCGCGTCCTGAGGACTGACCGCCAGCGTGCGAAGCGAAGGAAGCTCGTCGACCAACTGGATCAATCTTGCATTGATGATAACCGAAGTGTTTTTCATTCGTAGTTCGGTCAAGGGGAGATTCGCAAGCAATTCGACTCCCTCAATATCGATCTTGCGACACGAGTTGATCCACAATCGTTGCAGTGGAAGCCCGGCCAGGTAGCCTAAGACTTGATTGCTGACTTCGCTACAGCCGTCGATTTCTAGGCTTCGCAATTGTTGAAGCTCCGTCAGGACCAAAAAGTCGTTGTCCTGGAGCTGACGATTTTGCGCAACGACAAGCGTCGTAAGTTGTCTCATACCAGACAGTTCTGACAGACTTTGCAGGTCACTCCCAGCGACGTGGAGTTCCTTGAGGTTCACCAGCGGTTTAAACGGAGCGAGATCGCCGATTAGCGACATGTTGGTATCAAGACTGAAAACGTCGTTATAAGTTTCTAGCGTTGTGAGATCCTGGAGAATTGACGTAAATTGAGCAGGAGGCTCCCGAATCGCAATCTCAAATTGCCCAGAGTAGGGATCGTCAGTGTTTCGATGGATGGTCAAGCCGCTGGCGCGAAGTCGACCGAGTGCCTCTGCGGTGCGTTTGCCAGGCATGTTCCACCACAGTCGCAGGATGGCCCCAGCGGCAAGGAGGAGTAGGAAACCACCCACTATCCCAGTTGTCCGAAGAAACCGCATTCGACGAGCGTGGTTTCTTTCGAGGTCAAAGGACGACACCAGTTTCGTGATCGTTGGTGGCGAGGGACCCTCGTCCAATGCACTGATCGGTTCCGGTATCCAGATGGAATCTCGGTCGAGATACTCAAGGAGTGGTGATGATACTGGAATGTCGGTCAGCGATTTGCCGATATTGATTGGGACGATCGTTTTACCGGTGCTACGATAAACACGAAGTTCCCGTGACACCGCCTTCGAAGCATGCACCTCAGGGGATCCCACCAAAATCAAGCGACTGGTTTTTCTGATTGACTGATCCCCAACCGACTTCCAATTTACCCCTGCACCAAAATCAGTCGAGTCAAGAAAGCAATCGAAACCTTTGTCTTGCAACTGTTCGCATAGCGACACAGCGTAAAACCGACCATCGCTCCAACGGTACGAAATGAAATAGTCGTAGCCATAAAAACGGTCGGTCAGGCGTTCCCATACTGATCGCTGGGAGATCTGTTCCAATCGCTCGTTCAACGCACCCGTTTTATTGTCGATTTGGGATATCATACGATGAGAATTTCTATGTTCGAGACACAGGAAATGAATCCCAGAAGCAACAAACGCCTCCTGGCGCGGGGGCAAGATCGTACTGACTTGATTCAATACGTGGTGCCGTTGTCCGGCGCGTCTGAGGCGAGCAACGCGATTTTTCGCGAAGCATCTGCTCGGAATTTTCGCTCGAAGCTGGCTTATCCTGAGCAGGCTCTCCGCCTCCCTTTCCACTCCGCCGAACACGCTGCTTTGCCATTTGATAGACTCCCGCAGTTACACGCCAATGAACTAAGGGCAGATCGACGAGCATCCCGCAATCCCCCCCCCCCCCC
>JBDNIG010000051.1:0-13105 GCA_041688415.1 Rhodopirellula sp.
CGATGAGGCGCCGCGGCAGTCCGATGAGGCGCCGCGGCAGTCCGATGCGGGGACTGCAGGTAACGTAGTGGGTATGGCAGGCGAGATCGCCGAGCAGGATTTTTTTGCGTTGGGCTACACGTGGTGGCAGACGCAGATTCTCACCCGGCGACTTCGATACACCAGCAATCTCGATCAGGTGTACTTTGAATCGCGGCTCGTCGTCGCTGCCGAGCAATTTATCGCTGGCGAGATGGCAGCGGCGACGCAAGCGTTGCACGACTGCTTCGACGCGTTGGCGGAGGAGCGTGACCATTACTTCTCATCCGATCCGGCGATCGTGGACCTCACGCTGCTGACGCCCGGCATGCTCGACGGATGGCTCGAGAGTGTTTCGCATCCATCGACGGCGATCGAGGGTGATGCTGCGGCGACGCGCCGAACGGGGCTCGCGACACCGGAGAACATTCTGGTGGATGAATCGGTCGCCACCGCGATATTGAACGGTGAAGCCGATCGTCGCGAGCGATTTCAAGCGTGTTTGAAATTCACCGCGGATGAATCGCCCGACAATCCGCATGCGGCGATTGGATGGTGCGGCGGTGGGCCCGCCAACGATTTTTCGTTTGACGCCAGTTCCATTGCGAGTTGTGAACAACGTATTGCCGAGGCGATCCGCACGGTGCAGGATAGCGGCGCGGCACCGCTGACGGTTTACGCGCGGCTCGGTGGCGGCGTTGCCGGTGAGTGGGTACCCGCGATCGCAGCAGCTGGCTTCCGCGGAATCGTCCCCATCGATTTTGTCGGGGGTCGCGGATTCGACGACGAGTCGAAAGTGTTGCTGGGCGAAGGCGACCATGAAATCGAAGCCTTGACCGCGAAACCAATCGATGCGGACGATGAGACATCCTTCCTGACCCTGTCGGCTCAGTTAGGCGAAGCGATTGATCGCGGTGAGATCGCCACGGCGCTGTTGGTGCATTGGCCGGGCGGTGGTTGCGATGGTTATCACGATGTCCGTCGCGCCGCTTCGTGGTCGTTGTGCTTGGGCAAGTTTTGGCGTATTGACGATTACTTCACCGACGGCGAACGACCATTTCATCACGGTGCGTTACCCAACGCGGCACCCGCTCCGGTGCAGACGGTAGGCGATCTGTACGAACGTCGCGCCCGCGTGACGGCTGACCTGAAAGGGCAACGAGACAATAATCTACTTGGTTTTGCGGCGCTGCTGGATCCGGCAAAGTTTGTGTCCGCCGATCCATCGGTATCCACTCAGCCGATTTCGAGTGCCGGTGACGGTGCTGGCCTGCCGCAGCAGATTGCGTCCGCACTCGGGTATGCGGTCGATACCGAAGCGGCGAACTCCGGTGCCACTCCTGCGAACGTGCTGGTACTGCAACCAACCCATCCCGCGGCGCGGACGAGTTTGACGGTGGCGGGCAAGGTGTCCGCCAGCACCGGTTCCGTCTTCCACGCCGAATCGGCCGGCGTGACGACGCGGTTGATCGCCGACGTGCCCGCTTGGGGATTCGCGTTGGTGGGTGCGGCGGCGACGAAACAGTCCAGTGACCGTGCCAGCGCACTCTCACCGCTGCAGAAAGTGCTGCGGTGGTGTGGGGGCGGCTCAGGCAAAATGATCGATGGCCATCAATTCAGCAACGAGTTCATGGAAGTGACGATCGATCGGCGTCACGGTGGAATCGATGCCGTCCACAGCGGGCCAAGCCGAGGCAACCGATTCTCGATGCGGCTGATGCTTTCACCGCGGTCCAAAGTGGACCCGGAAAGCAAGACGGACGCGACGGACTCGCCGTGGCAAAGCGTGTGTACGCGGATGGAGACGGTCGAAGACACGCAGCACCGGGCCGTCATGGAACTGGCCGGTGAATTCCGCCCCCGCGACGACGAGACGGACCAATCGAACGCCGCGACGAGCGATTCGGGCCACCGCCTGCCGACGAAATGGCAGGCACAATATCGTCTTGAGAGGGGCAACCGGCGGTTGCTCTACCGAGTTCGCTTCGATGCCAATACCGATCCCGCGACGATGATCGCGGATGCGTGGAAGACGAGTCCCGTCCTACGGATGGCCATGCCGGACGACTCGTCAGTCGTCCGGGCGATCTCGCGCGAAAAGCGGATCCGTACGAGTGCCCGCTCATTCTCCTCCACCCTCGGTTTTGTCATCGATGAGGAAAATCGGAGCACGCTGATTGCCTGCGCGGGAGCAGCGGTTCACCGCCGCTGTGGCGATCGGTTCTTTGATACGATCGTGGCGGCGGAGCAATGCGGACCGGCGGAGCGGTCCGGCGACGATGCGGCGCAGTCCGGCGACGATGCGAAATGGTCACCGTGGCAATCGTTTGCGATCGGGTTCGATGTTCGGCAGTCCGTGGCCTCGGCCAAGTCTTTTGCGATGAGCGATCGGCTGCCGGTCGTGCCGGTCAAGAACGTTGCCAGTGATTCGTCATCGCGAACGTCTTCCGCGGCACCGCAGCGAGGATGGCTGATGCATCCGTCGCCGAAGTCGCTCGACGTGCAGGTGGTCGGTGTTGGCCGCGTTACCGGCGACGACAATGCACCGGAGTGCATGGCGCTGCATCTGCGGGTGATTCAAACGGCGAGCCGCACCGTGGCGGCGAGTCTGCGATTTTGTCGTGATGTGCATTCCGCGTGCGAAGTCTCCTCGCTGTCACGCCCTTTCCAAAACGATCAAACTCCAGGCATTCTATCGGTCGCGCGTCTCCAAGAGATCTCCAACCCCGAATCGATTGCGTGCGAGGGAGACCGAGTATCGTGGTCGCAGCGCAGTCACGGTGTCATTCACATCGTCGTGTTGTTTCCGCTTAGCAATCAAACATGAGTTCACCGTTGCCCGCCGATTTGGTATTCCGCGAAGCGGCTTTGTTGAGCGAATTGGTCAACGAGGCGCAGTGGCGTGCGGCCGCGACGGAGGTCAAACAAAACCGCAAGGAATCGGGCGCGCCGCCGATCAAGTCCGACGAAGATCGCACGGAAGTCTGTGACGAAATCGCCGCGACCTTGATTCGCGATCAAGTGATCACCTCCTACCAGGCGACGCAGCTCCGCGCCGGACGCACGAAGTTGACGCTCGGGCCGTACTTGGTCACCGAGTTCATCGGCAAGGGCGGTATGGGGCAAGTTTTTGGCGGTGTCCACGAGATGATGGGTCGCCGGTGCGCGATCAAGGTGTTGCCGCTGGACAAATCCGATGATCTGGCGAAGGAGAGTTTCCAGCGTGAGATTCGTTTGCAGGCGTCGTTGGATTGTCCCTATCTCGTCCGCGCCTTCGATGCCGGACGCGAGGGCAGCGTGCATTTTCTCGTCACCGAATACGTGCCCGGCACCGACCTGCGGCGATTGGTTAAGGAGAGTGGACGATTGTCGGTGCAGCAAGCCGCGTCCATTGTTGCCCAGGCCGCGGGGGGGTTGGCCTACGAGCACGAGTCTGGGCTGATTCATCGCGATGTTAAGCCAGCCAACATCTTGGTCACGCCCGAAGGTCACGCCAAAGTCGCCGATGTCGGATTGGCAGCATTGATTGCCTCTCCAGACGATGACCCCCGAGCCGGCAAAGTCGTGGGGACGGCGGACTATCTCGCCCCGGAACAAATTCGGACGCCTCATCAAGTTGGACCGCAGTGCGATGTCTATTCGCTCGGCTGTACGCTGTATTATGCAATCACCGGCAAGGTGCCTTTTCCGGGAGGAGATTCACGCAGCAAGTGCAAACGGCACCTCACCCAAGCCCCCTGGGACCCGCGACGGTTTGCTCCCGAGTTGTCCGATGCCTTTGTCGAAATCATTGCGGACATGATGGAGAAGGACGTCGACAAACGCATTCAGTCCGCCAACGAAGTCGTTCGACGACTCAGTCCGTGGGCATCCTTGCAACCCGATGAAGGCGAATCCTGGTTGGCCGATCGCGGTATTGAATTGACGGACGAACCCGCCCACGCCCTACCGCCTGCCGCCATGGCTCAGGACGTTCACGGTGTGGGAGAAGAGCTCTCATGGAAAACCGCCACCGGTGAATCAGGAGGTGCAAGCACTAGTAATTCCGACGTGTTGATGGAAGAGTCCCCCGCCTCCTCCGGTGCACTGTCGAGCATCACGAGGGATCCGCCGCCGCCACTTCCCGACCAAAGCGGGAACCTAAGCGGTCACCTGCGCGGGCCAGCGATGCCCCCGGTGCCCCCACCCCCCGTCGCCAGCGATCGAGCGATGGTCTCACGGACGACGATGTGGCTGGTGATCGTCGCCGCGATCCTACTCAGCGGGATCGCAGGATTCGCACTCGCGGTGTTTATGCGGGTATGATGGGTTATCATTCCCCCTTCCCTCCCTCTCTCACCACCGATTTGCATGACTATTTCCATTGATCGCCGGAGTCTGTTCCAAACCACCGCCGCATCCATTGTCGCGGGTGCTGCTGCGACCCAATTTGCGGGCCCATCGTCCGTCGCTGCTGCCGAGCCAAGTGCGAAACCGCTCGCCAAAGGTGCGACGGTACTCTTCCAAGGCGATTCGATCACCGATGCCGGGCGAGATCGCTCGCGTAGCGGTGCCAACGACGCACGGGCACTTGGAAACGGCTATCCGATGCTTCTTGCTGGCGGCCTGCTGCGAGATCACGCCGCTGAGCAATTGAAAGTTTTCAACCGCGGCATCAGCGGGAACAAAGTCCCGGACTTGGCGGCACGCTGGCAGGCGGATTGTCTCGATCTGAAACCGGACGTGCTCAGCATTCTGATTGGCGTCAATGACATTTGGCACAAACTCAACGGGAAGTACGACGGCACCGTGGCGACGTATGAATCGGGCTTCAAGGATCTGCTCGAAGAAACGCAGGCCAAGCTTCCCGACGTTCGCATTGCCATCTGCGAACCATTCGTACTGCGTTTCGGGGCGGTCACTGACAAATGGTTCCCCGAGTTCACGCAGCGCCGAGAAGCGGCCGAGAAGGTCGCGAATGAGTTATCGCGCGAATGGGTTCCATTTCAAACGATGTTCGACGAAGCGATCGAGGTCGCACCACCGAGTTATTGGGCTCGCGATGGCGTCCACCCCACCCTCGCCGGTCACGCCCTGATGGCCGAAACCTGGCGTCAAACGTTGGGGCTCTAGTAGCTGCCGTCGCCAGACTACGTTTAACACAACTCCCAGCTATGTTGCTTCGACTTCGCGGCAATCCATCTTCGCGAGTCCTTGTCCTGCCGTGACGCGGTTGCGCATCTTGATGGGAACCTCTTCCGCGCGTCCCTTCGGTGGTGGGCTAAATATAGGCGCTGCGATCGTCGTTGAGAATATGATTGCGGTGCAAAAGCGATTCCCGGCCTCACGAGGCTAGTCGTATCCGAGGCCGGGAACCTTGCCGATCGCGGCAACACACCGCGACCGACTGAATGGATGGAAGATTGAGGTTTCCCGATTCGAGATTGGTAAAAAAGATTGGAAACTGAAGATCGCAATCTGCAATACCATGACTTCAATCACCCACTCATTTAGCGGGCATGCCGTGCGAATCGACCTTCACTTCACAGCGAAAAATTTTGTGCGTCACTTGCAATGGAACACCGATGGCGTTGCCGCCCATTTACGATGTCGTTTCACGCGAGGCGATTGCCTTGCCCGGTTCGAGATGCACAAGTACGTCTCGCAAAATAGGGAATTCTTTCATCAAAATCGCTTTAGCAACATGCCCGATTCGGTGACCATCGGCCACCGTCTGCTGTGGATCGACCTCGATATGAATGTCCGCGAAATATTCGATGCCCGATTTGCGGACCCGGAATTTCTCCACACCCAGCACACCATCGATTTGCATAACCGTGTTACGCATCTCAGCAATCAGCTCTTCATCGGCTTGCACGTCCATCAATTCATTGGTGCATTGACGCAAAAGAGCGATCGAGGTCCACAGAATCGTGCCGACAACGATCAGCGACGCCGCTTCGTCAGCCCAGATATAAGGTTGCCCTCCAAAATGAACAATCGCGAGCCCGATCAGAACTGCGAAAGAACAAAATGCGTCGCTGCGATGGTCCCAGGCATTGGCAATGATCGCCAGTGAACCAGTCCGAACACCGATTCGCATATTGTAATGGTATAAGAACTCTTTCACGATGACATTGCCACCCGCGATCCACAACGTCCACAGGGGCGGTAGCTGATGCGGCGTCGCAAATCGCTGGATCGCCTCCCATCCGATCCACAAAGCCGAAACGATGATTAAGACGGCGACGTTCGATCCAGCGATCGCTTCGATCCGCGTGTGCCCATAGGGGTGTTCCGAGTCTGCTGGCTTTTGCGCTACGCGAAGTGCGAATAGTACGACACAAGAGGTCAGCACGTCCCCCAGCGAATTCGCCGCATCGGAAATCAATGCGAACGAATGACCTAGGACGCCGCCGGTCAGCTTGACAACGGCCAAGATCAAATTGACGGTCAGCCCAATCCCGGCGGCGTGAGTGACCTCACGATAAAGGGAGTCCCGACTCAAATTCACATTAAGGCTTCAGTTGGTGTTCACCGTCGGCAAACTGCTGATGACATGCGTTGCAATTGTCGAGCATCGAGCGATAGACCTTTTGGGATTCCGCATCGTCTTTCTTCTTGGCGGCCCGGTAGAGTTGACCGCCGAAATCCCGAACCGTTGTTGCGTGTTCGTTCCAGTCCTTCGAATCGGCTTCGGGCCCGCGAATGAGCAATAGGTTACCCCCTTCGGCCAGGATCAATGAGTCCGATTTGATGCTCGTCCAGGTTCCGTTGTCTTTCTCCGTCGCTGCCATGGATGATCTCAGTCGCTTGTAAGTCGGCTGAAAGACGTATTCCATGAACTCGTGCATGTCTTCCTCGACGGGAATCGCAGCAGGTTCGGGATTGTTGACCGGTGGCTGAGCGATAGCAGACGGTGTGATTGATCGCGGAAAGAGGCTCGCCAGCAAAACGACGGGGACGACCAAGATGCTGAGGGTAAGAGCGAAACGTCTGGTTTTCATAAGAATAGTTCCTTGAGAAAGATGTCGTGGGATTCGTCAGGTGTCCATGCGATCGCGCACGTTCACGAATCCCACTGCGAGGGAGGTTGGGGAATACAGATCCGATTAGTGTTCAAATTGTGCTTTGTCGATCACCTCCGGCTCAACGTGTCGCGGTTCAAACCACCGGTAAATCGTCGGTAGCACCAGTAGCGTCAGCGCCGTTGACGTGATCAATCCGCCGATGACGACGGTGGCCAGCGGGCGTTGCACCTCCGCACCGGAACTGGCCGAGACCGCCATCGGGATGAAGCCGAGGGCACCGCAGCAGGCCGTCATCAGCACGGGACGCAATCGATCGATGGTGCCGTGGATCACCGCGTCACGCTGCGAATCACCACCACGCCTCAGGTGACGAACATGCTCAATCAGCACGACGCCATTCATCACCGCGATGCCGAACAACGCGATGAAGCCGACGCCCGCCGAAATCGAAAACGGGAGGTCACGTGCCCACAATGCCAGCACGCCGCCGGTCGCGGCAATCGGTACGTTGAGGTAAATCAGCAGGGCGAGCTTGACGGAGCTGAACGTCATGTACAGCAACGCAAAGATTAGGATCAATGCGACGGGGACGGCAATTGATAAACGTTGGGTTGCTTGCTGCAGGTTTTCAAACTGCCCTCCCCAACGGAGTGTATATCCGGTTGGCAGTTCGACTTCTTCATCGACGACACTTTGAGCTTCGGCGACAAAGCCGGCCAAGTCTCGACCGCGAACGTTGCACTGGACTAGCAACCGACGGCGAACCGCTTCCCGGCTGATCTCGACTGGCCCGTCCTCGGTGACGATATCGGCAACTTGCGAGATCGGAATGGGCCGCCCCTGCGAATCGTCAATCTTGAGGTTCAACAGTTGGGTGGTATTCTCACGCGATTCCGGACGCAGTCGTACCTGCAATGGAAATCGCCTCTGTCCTTCAAACACTTGACCGATGGGCATTCCTCCCACCGTGCTGACCGCATCAAGTACGTCCCGGGCGTTGATGCCGTAGCGTGCCAAATCGTCACGCCGCACTTTCACGCGAAAGTAGGAAAGCCCGGCGATCTGCTGTGCCTGCACATCGGCAGCTCCGGGGACTTGGTTCAACGCACGAACAAGCTCATCGCCCTTGATCTTGAGCAGATCAAGATCATCACCGTAGAGACTCAGTCCGATATCCGAGCGGACTCCCGCGACCAGTTCCTGGACACGCAACTGGATCGGCTGGGTAAAACTGTACGTATTTCCGGGCACCTCGCGGAGCAGCGCCGTTTTCATCCGTTCAATTAGATCGGGTTTCGATTCTCCCCCAGCGTATTGAGCGTGCGGATCGAGTCGAATGAGCATATCGGTTTGATAGACGCCCATCGGATCATTCGCAATTTCCGGTCGACCGGTTTTGGAAACGACCGTCTCTACTTGTGGAAATTTCAGCAGTGTCCGCTCCATGGCTTTGGTCATCTCGACCGAAGTCTCCAGGGACACGCTCGGTAGACGAACGGCCTGTATCGCGATGTCGCCCTCGTCGAGGGTGGGCACGAACTCGACCATCACGACGGCACCATCGACAATCACACCAAAGTCGATCGCCCCCAGACTCATCAGGTTGGCCGACACGCCCGCATATCGCATGGCAATGAGAGCGCACATCGCCGACAGTGGGATCGCCGCGGCGACGATCAAGCCGGCGCGCACGTCGCCTAACAGGACAAAAAGGGTCACAACTACCAGCAGCACGCCCAATCCGATGTTTTCGCCGACGGTATGAATCGTTTTGGCAACCAGTTCGGTGCGGTCATAAAAAGTATCGATGGTGACGCCAGCGGGCAGGGACTTTTCGATTTCGGCTATCTTCGTCTTCACATCGCCGACGACCTGCCGCGAGTTGCCGCCCATGATCATCATCACCATGCCGACGACCGCCTCTCGATCTCCGTCGCGAGTCACGGCACCTTGTCGCAGCATGGGCGCAAAGGCGACGTTCGCCACCGTCGGCGATCCGAATCGGTTTCCCGTCGCGGTTATCGACGACAATGGTGCGAATGTCATCGAGAGAACGAACCAAGCCTTCCCCGCGAATCAGTCGCTGCTCGGCATTGTGGGCGATGTCCCACCGGGATCGGCGCAGGCCACATCATCAACGCGAGAAGGAGAATCTCGGTCAACATGGGGACCGGCGAGCGAACTTCGGTAACATGCGTGCCACGCATAAGAATGGTGAAAGCAATTTTCTGCTTGTAGCGTCAGTGTAGTTTCGCGGCGGCGACTGTCAACACAACAAAATATGGTTCATCCCAATGAAGATGACAGATCTGTCATGTTGCCGTCATCGTGTCGGTCGAGGTCGGGGCTAGAGTAGGACCGCTGAATGCACAACATCCGATTGCGACTCGGAAACCTCTTTGCTTTGAAAACCTACAAAACGCGATGGAAGTCTGCTATATGCTTGGCGATGGCGCTAGCCGTTGTGGACGGCTTGGGACGTCGATTTAATTACTGCGTAGCGAAACTCGCCAAGAGTTTCGGGAATGCTGGAAAACGAAAGTCTTGGCGACTTCCGCTACAGGTGGATTCGCCAATAATTAAATCGACGTCCCTTGCCGTCTATCGGCTATTGGGGACGGGCAGAAATACGACAGACGAAAACACTGACATGGCGATGCCCAAATCGGTGGCAGCGATCGATTCACGTTTCCCTCTACGAAGTGGAAGCGTTTCAGCAACAAGGAAAGTTTGGTCACGGCGATGGAAGACATACTCGCCGAACGGCATCCCTGGACAATCGTTCGACTTCAGCCAACCGATCGAATTGCGAGTTCAAGAATTGATCGCTAGTGTCCGAGCCGACGTCGGCATCAATGCCCGCGACGTACTCCGCGCCGTCGCGGTTGTCGGCGGCTATAAAGTTGGCGAAGTGTACGAGGGCCAGCAGGCGTTCAGGTACAGGTTCGCATCGACCGCAATGGCGACAGAGCGCCGAGACGGCCAAGAGCATGAGAATCTCAGACCCGCAGGGCCGACAGATTCCGCTGGAGCAGGTCCCCGATATCGTTGTGGAAGAAGGTCCCGCGATGATCAGACGCGATTGGAGCCAGCGTCGCATCGTGTACAGGCGAACGTCCGGGGACGTGACTTGGCCAGTTTCGTCGCGGATGCCCAGGCCGTCGTCGATTCGAAAACAAAGTTGCCCACCGGTTATGCTCAGTGACAACCATCCAGGTCTGATCCAGTTCATCGATCCAAGTGTCGGCGACACCCACGAAAAATTTGCTTCTCGAAAAACCTTTTTGCAGTAAGCCGCCGTCTTGGGCTCGTCTTCGACAATCAACAGTTTCATTTTTTTCCAACCAGTGTAGAAACCGCCAATCGATCATAACATGACGACCGAATGACAATTCCGTCATGTTCGGATAACCGACGGCTGGTCGCTTGTTGGTGCCATTTTATTACTCCTTATCGGTTGAAGCGGACTGGTAAGCCAGCAGCCGCAGTGCATTGAACACAACGACGAGTGTGCTGCCTTCGTGCAGTGCGACAGCGGGACCGATATTGAGACCGAGGATCGTCGCGGGAACCAGGAACGCCACCATGCCCAGACTCATCCAAAGGTTCTGACGGATGATGCGGCGAGTGGCTCGGCTCAGGCCAATGGCGAGCGGCAGGTGATCGAGGTTGTCGGCCATCAAGGCTACGTCGGCGGTTTCCAGAGCCACATCGCTGCCAGCCGCCCCCATCGCGATGCCAACCGAGGCCGATGCCATCGCGGGGGCGTCGTTGACGCCGTCGCCGACCATCGCCACGCCGCCTTCGCTTTTCAGTTTCTTAATCTCGGCGACTTTGTCGTCCGGCATCAAGTCGCCACGTGCTTCATCCAGTCCAACCTCTCTGGCAACCGCCTCGGCAACTTGTTGGTTATCGCCGGAGATCATGATCATTCGCTCGATGCCGAGTTCACGCAGTCTTGCAATCGTTCGTTTTGACGCTTCACGCGGTGTGTCCATTAGGCCAATGACGCCCAGATAGCGTTCGCTGCGACGAACGATCATGGTCGTGCGTCCGTTCTGTTCGAGTGACTCGACGATGGATCGAACACTATCGGGAAGCGGTGTCCCTTCGACATCTGCGAACAAGTCGTCTTTGCCAATATGAACCAAGTCGCCTTCGACGGTCGCTTGAATCCCACGTCCGGTGATGCTCTTCAAGTCAGTCGCCTCGGGAACATCTCCCTGACTCCCCATCTCCCCCGTTCCCAGTCTTTCCTTCGCATCTCGCACGACGGCTTTCGCCAACGGGTGCTTGCTGAGATCTTCGACGGCGATGGCAATTCGCAAGAGCTCCGATTCGTTCACACCATCAGCGGTGCGAACGTCAGTGACTTTGGGTTCGCCTTGGGTCAGCGTTCCCGTCTTGTCGAATGCGATCGCGTCGAGACCGCCAAGACTTTCCAGTGGCCCGCCACCTTTGATCAGGATGCCGCTGCGAGCCGCTCGGGCGACACCGCTCAGCACGGCACTGGGTGTGGCGATCGCCAGGGCACACGGACTTGCCGCGACCAGGACCGCCATCGCTCGGTAAAACGAATCACTGAAACTTTCGTCAATAATCAGTGGTGCGAAGAAGAGCAAAACCACGCCAGCGACGACGGCAGGAACAAAGTATCGCTCGAACTTCTTGGTAAACTTCTGTGTCGGTGAGACTCGTGTTTCCGCTTCACTGACCATCGTGACGACGCGGGCGAGCGTGTTTTCCGCAGCAGTCTTCGTGACTTGGATTTCGAGGGAACCGGACTGATTGATCGTCCCAGCGAACACGCGGTGCTCAGCGGACAGGGATTCTGGATCCGCCGCCGCAGCGGACGCGTCACCGACCGGATGTTTGTCGACCGGCACGCTTTCGCCGGTAATCGGTGCTTGATCAACACTGGTTTCGCCGTTGATCACGAAGCCATCGGCGGGGACTCGTTCATCGGGCTTGACAACGACGATATCACCCACGACCAGCTCTTCGACGGGAACTTCCATTTCCGTGCTGTCGCGACGAACCCGCGCCTTTTTCGGCGCGAGTTCCGACAAGGCTTCGATGGCGCGTTTGGCTTTGCCCATCGCATAGCCTTCCAACGCATGTCCGATGCTGAATAGGAACAGCAACAACGCTCCTTCGGCCCAGGCACCGAGTGAAGCCGCACCGGCAGCCGCGACGATCATCAGGAAGTCGATCTCGAACTTACTAGATCGAATCTTTTCGATCGCTTCGGTGACGGTGTAGTAACCGCCAAACACATAGGCCGCGATGTAACATCCCAGCGGAATCCATTCGTTGAACTGGGCAAACGTTTCGATCAGCCAACCGGCCAACAGAAACACGCCACAGAGCATTGCGAAGATCAGTTCGGACTTGGGACCAAAGATGCCCCCGTGTGCATGGTCGTGTCCCGAATGATCGTGGTCCGCGCCCTGACCATCACCGTCGTGACCATCACCGTCATTGTCATCGTCTTGCCTCACGCGATCCTCGGCAACGTCGTCTGTTTCGCCAGTCCATTCGTTCAGTGCCTTTGCGATCGCTGATTGATTGGTCGCTTGCCTGTCGTACTCGACACGAATGGCACCATCAGGTGAGACCACGGCTTCGAGGACGCCATCGAGTCGTGCTAACCGCGATTCAATTGCGGATGTCCGGCGGGCGTGCATCGGAGCAGCCTTGCTGAGCCAGTGACCGTAGCGCTGATCCAAATGGATGCCAGCTCGCTTAGCGAATTCACGCACTTCGCCGGTCGATACAACGGTGGGGTCGTAGTGAATGCAGATGCGTTGCGAATCGTCGTTGGACGTCTGAACCACATGAGCCGAGTCAATGCCAATCCTCGACACAAGCAATTCGATCAGCCGCTCCACGCAAGGATCATTCACATCGGTAACCGATGGTAATATCAAGCCGATCTCAAATTTCTGTTTTTTCATTTTTCTCTCGTAGGACAGTTTGTAGGTGTCTATTCTGTGAAATCGACTTTGCGTTGAAGTCGGTGCGTTTGGTAAAACGCAGCGATGGCTGCCAAACGTCCACAACCGAAATCGAAACCG
>JBDNIG010000376.1:0-10514 GCA_041688415.1 Rhodopirellula sp.
AGCTGGAAGCTTACGCCACTTATTGTTCCGACGGTCCTTTGCGGTCGGGTTCAACATTGCCGGAAGTACGTCGGGCTTTCTAGGCTGACGCGGCCGGACCCTGGTGCTGATTGGCAAAATCTCCCGCTCCGATCACGAGGTCGGCTCCCTCAGCGATCTCGCACAAATTTCTCGCGGCATCTTGATCGCGGTGTAAATCGCTGAAGCAAAGTACGTTCATGAGGGTGTCCGAATCGAGGGGGCGATGCGTGCGTGTTGTTTCCGTCTATTGTGGTGTGGAAATGAAACAAGCTGCAATGCGGGTGAAATTTCCTGTAAACTGGTGTCTATGAAGAATTTTCCCCACCGCAACGAGGCATCGGTAATTTCTGGCGTGATGAAACACGTCTGCTGTCTCGCGTGTTGGTTCGTGATAGAAGTTTTCCTGATCGCCCACAGCGGGGCGGCCGACGGTGCATCCGCTCGCCTGAGCGACTCCGCCAGCCCCACCGATCTGGAGTTTTTTGAGAAAGCCGTGCGTCCGCTGCTGGCCGAACATTGCTTCGAGTGCCACAGTTCGAAATCCGAAAAGCGGCAAGCCGGATTGCGGGTCGATAGTCGTGCGTCGCTGCTGCGGGGCGGCGATTCGGGTGCTGCCGTGGTCCCAGGCGACGTTGATGGCAGCCTGATCATCGAAGCGGTGCGGTACGAATCCTACGAGATGCCACCGTCGGGAAAACTTGCCGACACGGATATTGCAACGTTCGAACGTTGGGTGGAAATGGGTGCTCCGTGGCCCCAGGAAGCCGCACCAACGTCGACCGCGGCCCCGCCAGAATTCGACTTGGAAGATCGCAAAAACCAACACTGGGCGTGGCAGCCGATCCGAAGAGTCGCACCGCCGCGGGTCGACGCCGGTGAGTGGCCGCGAGATGAGATCGATCGGTTTATTATGGCGCGACTCGAACAGGCCGGACTGCAACCTGCTCCCGATGCCGATCGCCACATTCTGATGCGACGATTGTATTTCGATTTAGTCGGGATGCCTCCTACCCCAGAACAAACCGCCGAGTTTCTTGCCAAGCCAGGTCCCGACGCTGTTGCTGAACTCGTCGACGAGTTACTGGGGTCGAAACATTTTGGGGAACGTTGGGCACGGCACTGGCTCGACCTCGTTCGTTACGCTGAATCACGTGGTCACGAGTTCGATAACGATACGCCAAACGCATATCAGTACCGCGACTATGTCATCCGCGCATTCAATGCCGATGTGCCATACGACCAGTTCGTGCGTGAACAGATCGCGGGTGACCTGCTCACCGAACCGCGGCTGAATCGAGAGTTGGGATTCAATGAATCCATTCTCGGCACGGGATTTTGGTATCTGGGGGAATGGGTGCATTCACCGGTCGATATCCGCAAAGACGAGAGCGACCGTTTCGACAACATGAACGACGTCATGTCCAAGACATTTCTGGGTTTGACCGTTGCGTGTGCGCGGTGTCACGACCACAAGTTTGATGCGATCTCGACAGCGGACTACTACTCGCTGAGCGGGTTCCTGCAGAGCAGTGATTATCGGCAGGTCCGGTTTGAGTCAATCGAGCACAACCAGGGTGTTGCCAATGAACTCGACGAGTTGGATGCGAAGTATCGCAGATTCATTTCGAATACATTGGATGAGAATCGTGTGTTCACGGATGCGACGGCCAAGATCAGCGACGATGCTGCGACTGCCATCGTCGTTGACTACGCGGCGATCCGACCGATGGACTATTTGCAGGACGGGTTCATCTTTAGCAAACGCCCCCACCACGCCGGCGAACCATGGCTGACGAGCATCGATGGCAAACCGACGATTCAGCTTTCGCGTGAGAACGCAGCGGTCAGCGATCGATTTTGGGATGGACTCGAATCGGTTTCCGGTCCCGTCACGAGTGAGAGGAGCGCGTTAGCGAAAGTCCCTCGTCCGGGTCGCACCCTGCACACGCCCACCTTCAAAGTCACGCACGGCAACGTCGCCGCCCGGGTGGATGGTCGCGGCCACGTGTTCGCGTGCGTCGATTCTCACCGCATGATTTCCGGACCGCTGCACCGCCAAGTTGTCCGGCCGATCAAAGAAAACGAACGTTGGGTCGATCTCGATTTGAGTCGCTATGTGGGACACAGTGTGCACCTGGAGTTCACTCCAGCAGCCGACTCCGATTTCAGAGTCTCGGTCGTTACCGATGGGGCTACCGTTGAAATTCGAAAACAGCTCGACGAGCGAGCCGAGAGAATCGCCGCCGCAGTGGCGGAGCATGAATCGGAAGTTCGACAGGGGCACGCCGATCGATGGGAGTCGCTGGCCACCGATTGGGCGAACGAGAGGACTGAACTGAGCGACCGGGTGATGCGTCGTTCGCAGTTGGCGATAGCGATGATCGACGGCAGCGGGGAAGACGATCATGTGCTGATTCGTGGCGATTCATCGAAACCGGGCGATATCGAACCACGTCACTTTCTGACGGCGATCAGCGGCGCCGCACCGCTGGAAATCCCCGTGGGAAGCGGCCGCTTGCAACTCGCTCAGCACATCAACGCGGCCGACAATCCGCTGACGAGGAGAGTCGTTGTCAACCGCATCTGGCATTACCTCATGGGACGTGGAATCGTGCCGACGACCGATGATTTCGGCGTTCTCGGTCAACGTCCCACGCACCCTGAGTTGCTCGACTATCTCGCGATGGAATTTGCCGACGATGGTCAGAGTATCCAGCGTTTGATTCGCCGCATTGTGTTGTCACGAAGCTATCAAATGGCGAGCCGTACGGAGGAACGAGCGGTTGCCGCCGATCCAAAGAATTTGCTCTGGCACCACCGGCCCATCAAACGGCTCGAAGGCGAGACGATTCGCGATTCATTGTTGGTACTATCGGGTCGTTTGGACGCGACGTTATTCGGTCCATCCGTGCCGGTGTACTTGACGTCGTTCATGGAGGGACGTGGACGTCCGTCGCACAGTGGGCCGCTCGATGGTGCCGGACGACGTTCCATCTACACGGCGGTGCGACGCAACTTTCTTTCGCCTTTCATGACGACGTTTGACACTCCGACGCCATTCAGCACGATGGGGCGACGAAATGTTTCCAATGTACCGGCGCAAGCACTGATCTTGATGAATGATCCCCTGGTTGTGGAGCTCGCCCGGGACTGGGCGGCCCACGCGATCACGCAGTTTCCGCAACCATCCGAGAGAGTCAACGGTATGTTCCAAGCCGCGTTCAGTCGTCCGGCGAGCGATGGCGAACTGCGGCTCGCAGCGGACTACATCGATGCACAGTCGACTGCCCGCGGAAGCGATGCAGACTCGCTCGAGGTGTGGGCCGATTTCGCGCACGCGTTGGTCAATGCCAAGGAGTTTATTTATATCCCATGAATGTACCGTCCCCTTACCCGTGCCGCCGATTGCAATCACCTCCGATCACGCGGCGGCGGATGTTAACCCACTGCGCCGGTGGCTTCGGTGCCCTGGCACTGGCCGCGTTGCAGCAACAACCCACCTTCGCCGCGTCGAGCGGCACAGAGTCGCGGGCCGGATCGCGGGCGGGGCATGGACCGCATCATCAGGTCCGCGCCAAAAACGTTATTTTTCTCTACATGGACGGCGGCCCGTCCCAAGTCGACACGTTTGATCCCAAACCGCTGCTGGAAAAATTCCACGGCAAGGATCCAGGTAAATTATTTAGCGTCGAGCCGACCCAGTTCAACAACAACGGCAACGTTCTGGCGAGTCCCTGGAAGTTCCATTCGTACGGCGAGTCGGGCATTCCCGTCAGCGATCTGTTTCCACACGTCGCCACCTGCGTCGATGAACTCGCCGTGATTCGTTCGATGGTGTCCGAGTTCCCCGAGCATACGTTCGCAAATTACTTCTTGCACACCGGCAGCGGGTTGCAGGGGCGGCCGAGCATGGGAGCCTGGGTCAACTATGGGCTGGGTAGTGAATGTGAAAACCTGCCGGGGTTTGTCGTTCTCAACGGCGGCTTGATCCCACCCGGCGGGCTGGATTGTTTCGGCAGCGGTTTCCTACCTGCGAGCTACCAGGGGTCCATCTTCAAACCGTCCGGCAGCGGCGTGGCCAATATCTCGCCCACCGAACCGAGTCCTCAGCAGCAACGCAGCAAGCTTGACCTGGTTCGCCAGCTCGACGATATCGCGGTCCAGCGAGACGGCGAGCATGACAGTATCGACTCGGCGATCCGCAACTATGAACTCGCCTATGAGATGCAGATGGCCGTGCCGCAAGTCATGTCATTGGCAGACGAGACCGCCCAACTGCAACGAATGTACGGCATGGAATCGAAGTACGAACCGACTCGCATCTATGCGGCGCAGTGCATGATCGCGCGGCGGATGATCGAACAGGGTGTGCGGTTCATTGAACTGACGTGCCCGCAAGTCGGCGGAGACCGGTGGGATCAGCACAGCAACTTAAAACAAGGCCATGAGAATAACGCGCGGGCGGTGGATCAACCGATTGCCGCGTTGCTGCGAGATCTCCGCGCCCGAGGGCTGCTCGACGAAACCCTGGTGGTATGGGCGGGTGAGTTTGGACGCACGCCGTTTGCGCAAGGTGCCGACGGCCGTGACCACAATCCATTCGGGTTCACGGTCTGGATGGCGGGCGGTGGCGTCAAGCCGGGAATCATTCACGGAGCAACCGACGAGTGGGGCTACAAGGCCATTGAAAACCGCGTCGAAATCCACGATTTACACGCGACGATGCTGCACCTCATGGGCGTCGACCACACCCGCTCGACGTTTCGATTCGGCGGTCGCGACATGCGTTTGACCGACGTCAAAGGAAATGTGATCGAAGCGGTGGTCGCGTAGGGACGAAGTGGCCTAGGTGTTACCAACCCCGCTCGTTGCTTTGCCTCGGTTCCTCGCTTCGCTGGCCTTCCTTGCCCGATCCGCCGGGTGGCCTCGTGCCACCGCGCTTCGTCATGCGGCGACATCCTGTCGCCGCTTGTTCAGCGATCTATCAGTGTGGCGGCATCCAGCCGAAACAGCCGCGACGCACTTCGTGTGCGTCGAAGAGTCCAACGCACCGGCGGCTTCGTGCCGCAAAGATGGCGGATTTCGTGTCCGCCAACGAAAAACGGCAGCATATCGGCTACCGTTTCAACGTCGCGTTACTCCGGTGCAGAGCGTGGATTCATATGGAAACGCCCCCCTACCCCTTTGATCGTTTACCTACCCCTTTGATCGTTTACGTTGCCTCTTTCACTCGTTCTCGTGTGTCGATTTCGTCATCGCTGGTCAGGGGCACTACCCAGGCCGTTATGTAATCACGCCACCATGATGTTGCTGTCCTGGAATCACAGCACATGCTTCGACAGGCCTCAAAAGTGTGAAGATCCGGCCAGTGCTTAGAGCAAGCAATCCTACGATGGCCGGATTGGGAGCCGAGATCGCGGGAAGATTTCCGCCGTCTTCTTCCTGAGTGTAGAGTTGAGTTCTATCTACGACAAGCCGCCGTGAAGCGTCTAATGGATAGCGTCTCCTTCTTACCGAGTGGTGCACGTTTCCTCCTGCTGCAATGACGAAATCGCCGACTGGGTCAGCTTCGACGATGATGTCAGCGTGCAAATTACGTCCACCAGCCAGAGTTGCTGGAATGTCGTGGAAACCAACTACATTGTTATGGCGATCCTGAACGATGATATCGCCAACTTGCGGTTCGTGCTCATTGATCTTAAACGCGTGATAGGTTCCAGTCTGCTGACCTGGCCCGTAACGACGGTTGTAGGCCCCTATGACATAGGTTGCATGTCGCCCAGTTGGAATAAGCAATTCGTTGCTGCCGACGTGAGAGCTGCCAGACATCGCCTCGATACTGAGTCCGATCGCGGCTTTCCTTACACAGTGACAAATGAATGCCGCGCTCCAGGCCGTATTGTTGAGTCGATATTCCCTCGCCTCTCTCAGTGAGTTTTCAATAATTGTGTTCAGGTTTGCAGTGGCATCTCCTACTGGCACGCCGACGAGTAATGCCGCTCCCGCCGCTGTTACTGCTGCATTCACTTGGCTGGTCGTTGCTGCGACCGACGTTAAATGTCCGTAAGCGATAGTTGGGTCGATCGCATTGACGCTCAGCCCTAGTAATGTCTCAGGTGGGATATCAGAGAACCGCGAGAGGCTGTACGCAACTAAGTTTCCGAACTTGGTGACTTCATCTTCTTCAAGTCTGCTCCCAGTCGTGCTTGCCCAGTTCGCATGCTCACCGAGCGTTTCAGCCTGGATTCGGTTGCGAAGACCAGTCTCGTCGACGCTTGCGCCAGGACCGAAAAAGCCGCAAATCCGCCTGAGCGGTTCCGCTCCTGGCAAGGATGCCATCAACGGTCCTTTCTCACCAATCTTGATTGACTCCGTGCCGTCCTTTGACTGGCGGCTTCTTTCAATGGCCTGACCGTTCGAAGCCGCATTACGCAGCGCAGTCTGGATGGATTCGTCCTTGGTCAATGGTGGAGTCTCTGGCGCTGTGTTCTGTTCGCTGAGAACTTTCTCCACCTGCTTCTTCGCCTCAGCCTTGTCGATCAGTCCACTGGTTTCGGCCTTCTTGATGGTGTCGAGTTTCTTCTTCGCGTCTTTAACACCCAGACGTGCTTTCTCGAGGTTGACGGCTTGTTGTCCGAAGCTGCTCGCCAGGCCTGCGGCCGCTTGCATGGCTGCCGCCGCGTTCGCCTGCGTGCCCGCCAGACCGGCCATGTCGCGGAAGGCGTCACTTGTAGTCGCGGCGTTGAGCACGCCCTGCAACCCGGTTGGTGCCGGAGCAGCTGGCGCGTTCTGCAGATTGATTAGCGTGTCAGGCAGAGCTGACGGCTGAAGCCCGGACGGTTCAGCACGTCTTGAATCGAACAGCGAGGTTGGGAGGTCGGCGAGGGCTGGATCGACTTCGTCGAGCACCCAGTCTGTCGAACCTTCGTGTTCTTCACAGGCGTTGCAACTATCCATGTGTGCGCGCGCGTAAAGACCGCTCGTGGGCAGGCTGACGCGCAGCGGATCTGATGGCATCAGGTTCCCTCGATAGAACTCGACAAGTTCCTCCGCAGATTCGAAACGACGGTCGACGAGGGCCGACGCAGCAGCGCGAAAGACCATCGTGTTACCGACTATACCGATGGGCTCGCGCTCGACGACGCTGGCCAGACTTCGGTCGTCGATGTCGGAAACTGTGAATCCATCGAGCAGGCTATACAGAGCATCGCGATCCATCGCCGCCCAGATCGCTTTGTGATAGCGGAAGAGGTTGCTGTTCAGTTCGGCCTGCAACGCTTCGTAAGCCTCCTCCAAACGACGTCGTGTATCGACCATTTCGACACTGGAAAGGGGAAGGGGGAGAGAGCCACCGGCTTGTGTGGGCACACCGGTTTCTGGTTCGACTAGGTCGTCATGAAACGACCCGCTCGTCCGGACCGTCCGTGAGAAGTCTCGGGTTCGGTAGATGATGGACCCGCCAGTCAGGTTTGCAAATGATCGTTCGGGCAGAACAAACTCGCCGCCGTCGGGCGCAAGAACCACCAGCGTTGTCAGATCGCTCCGTGTGAGCTGGCCATCGACGCGAACGGTGAAGTCAACCCGCAGAGTCCGGCCGAAACGGTACGAACTCGCGAGTGTGAAGTCCACCTCATCCGCCTCGAACGTTTCCACGACAGTTCCGTTGAGTTTGCCCAGTCTCATGCGGTCGATGAAGACACGTGCAATATGCGGCGCAACGGAGCGCTGGAAAAAAGAGTCGCGAGATCGCTCATCGGTTGCGAGGAGCTCATGGACAAGCTGTGTAGGAGACCGACCGAGGAAACGGGCGATGGACGCGTATTTCTTCACCAGTTCCTTGAAGCGCTTCGTCTCCGAGATCTCTTTCTTCGCACCTTCTTCGACTTCGTCGGCTATGTCTCCTTCGGTTGGCCGTGTGATTCCGAGATGGATGCTCAAGGAACCGCGAAGTGTCGTGAGCGGTTGGGCGGAGCGTGGGCCATCGGCGATTTCACTGTCCGCGAATTGCGACTGAATGTCGTCGAGATATCGCAGCGCATCGAGGTGGTCACGTCGCGTAACTGCCGCTTGCAGCGATGTGCGATGCTGAGCGATTCGGGCATCGTCGAACGGCTCAATCGAGAGCGGCACGAAGACGCACTCCCGCACACCCCCCACTTCGGTATCAACCCGCAAGTGCCGAAGGATTTGGTAGTAGATGACGCTCAATGCGTGACAGTGGTTCACATTGCGAACAACCTCACTGACGCCCGTCACTGTCTCCTCCTGGGCAACTTCCGTGACCGTGGTCGATTCGAGAGAACGAACCGAGTCGGCATATTGGCGAATGGCATCGCGAAGATTCTGCTGCTCCGATGCGGCAACCGCTCGTGCACCAGACTGCTGCGACGAGGAACTGGCCGATCCATGTGTTGCGCCGCCTCCAAAGACGAACGGACCGATAGCCGCGCCGAAGCCGCCGGCCGCTCCGGTCGTCTTCGACTTCGAGCTGCCTCGACTCCACTCCGCAAGCTCGGACTGTACCGAATCCCGATAGGAACGGTCTCGCCGCGTCGTCTGCGAAATGGACTCTGTCACGCTGGTCTGCTCGGTACGTCTCGCCGATTCACGACGGTCAAAGTCGATCTGTGTGATTCGTCGTGTCTGGCGAGGCACCAATGTCATGCTGTGCGCGACATCTCCCAACGAGTATCCGTTCGATCTATAGCGAACACGAAACTCGATGATGTGACCGATCGAGACGCTGCGCGCCTGGAACTGCGTGGGATTGTCCTCCCATGGAAACGGGTTCGCCTTGGTGATCGGTTTGCGTGGTTCACGGTCCAGTTCAGGATCGGTGACACGGAGAACGGAGAAGAACGCACGTTCGCCGAGAATCCGTCCCGGATTGTCAAACGGTTGGCAGTTGGTTCCCGGATCGTCGCCGAACAGGCTCGGACGATCGAGAAGAGCCGCCTCACTGACATCAAACGGAATCGTCGCGGCGGGATCGACGTCGATTTCAAACGTCGGCAGCAAGATCGTCACGTTGTTGCGTGGAACCGCGAGGGAGTCGTCTTCCTGAATTCCGAAGAAAGTCGAGGGGCCGGCCAGCAGCCAGATCCAACCCACGTATCCGCTGGAGTCTTCATCTAGCAGATCGTCGTGCTCGAACGAGCCGTCGAATTGAAAGCCGGAATGCGTCAGAGCGAACGCGGCGAGTTGCTGAGCTAGTTGCGTTTGTGCCGCATCGATGGCAACGGCCGTGGTGCGCACGTCATTGGAACCATCGTCCGCGGGCTGGTCGACACTTGCCAGCCGAACGATGCTGAGCGCTTGTCCAACCTGACCGCTTCGAAGCGGTGCGACCGCGAGGCGATAGCCGTCGAAACGCTGCTGCGGTTTCGTCGGCACAATAAATCTACCGCGTCTTTGAAAGCGATGCGTCGGCGGTCGACTGATCGGGAAGGTTCGCACTTCAACGAACCCCACAAACCGGCCAACATTCTTCGACTCGGCCACCTCCATTTCGGTGAAGAGTCGCTCCAGAATGTAGTCGTCGCCGATCTCGACTCTGACAGCGATCCGCCGATCGAGACTGACGTTCTCAGCTTCGAAGACAGATCGTTCGGTGAGGAGAATCGTTTCTTCGATGCGTTGCTCGTTGCCGTCAACGTCGTCATACGCGATCGTAACCTTCCCAGTGAACGAAGGCTCCATTTCGGGCAGGGGCACCACTGAAATGCGAAACGACGTCGGAATCGGTTCGATCGACAAAGTACCGTCGGTACCCACACCACTGCGTATAAGAACCAATCCATCCTGCGACAGACCGAGCGCACTGGTCCCGCCGATATTTTCCAGCGGTCCGTTCTCCTCACGTGCTTCGATGATGATCCTGGCATCGCTTTCGCTAAGGCCGAAGTCCACCAACTCTTCGAATGACATTCTGTTGAGATTCTGGGGCATGGGACACCTTCGTGTTTGTGACCGATCGAACCGACATAAACTGCCAGGAATCGAAACGGCGGATTGAGCTGGATGGCGATCTCGTCCTTTCCGATTCCATATGATACACACCAGCATCACGCAATGCGAGCGAAAACAAATGTGACGATGTGTGCCGGGATGAAACCGGCTTGGAACAGCGAATGAAAGTGTCCTACGAAGAACGACTAGCCATCGACTTTGGCCTTCAGCGGAGGTGCGACTGCGGTAACAACGTCGTGCTGAGCGTCCGTGTTGAAGGGAAGTGCAGGCCAGCTATTGAGCTCCCCAGCAATTTTGGAATACGGGCCTCTTTTTCGTGTGCCGACCGCGTCCCATCGTTGGGTAGGCAATAGCGGCTGGGGACGTCGATTTAATTACTGCAGGATTTGTGGCATGATCTGCAGCTTGGCGAGAGTCGTTCGGTAAATCTCAATTTGCCGAATTGCTATCGACCCAACGCGTGTTCGCAATGGGCAACCAGCCCAGAGGGCGACATATGAACTGCCGGCGGCGTCAGCCGCCGG